>JAFGKV010000096.1 GCA_016928395.1 Candidatus Fermentibacterota bacterium
AGGAGAAAATACAGTGGGGTTTTGGAGTCGCCGAGTCCACGAAGAATGGCGCCGATGGCATTGTAGCCAAACATGAAGATCATGCCCGTAAACATGATGGTCAGGTACGTCGAGGCCTCAGGCATCACCTCAGGGGGAATGCGGATGGCCCGGAGGATGTGCCCTGAAAGCGCAATTCCCGAGAAGGTAACCACTGCGGCCGCGGCCAGCAGAAAGACCGCGGTAGTATCGATGGTCTTCTTCAGCCGTTCGTGATCCCCGGCTCCGAAGAACTGGGCCACCATCACGCTGGAGCCCATGGTGATGCCCATGACCAAAGAGACCATCAGGAAGATGATGGGGAAGCTGGCGCCCACGGCTGCCAGGGCATACTTGCCCACGAATCTGCCGACGACGATGCCGTCCACCGTGGTGTAGAGCTGCTGGAACACATTCCCGGCCAGCATGGGCAGGGCGAACATGACGATGACCGCCGCTTCGTTGCCTTCAGTCAACGATCGCATCGATGGTCTTGTGCAATGCGAGGAACCCGGTCATGGCCGCGGGGCGGCGACGACCGTTCAGAACTGGCGGGGTCCTGGCCGGGGAAACGAACCCGATTCCAGGGTTCGGAGAAACACATCCAGCCGATAGCCCGACTCATGGGCAACGCCCACCGTGGCAGCGTACAGCTCGGTGAATGTCTCCATCCGGATCCCTCCCTCATCGGGCCTTCCATGCAGACATGCCGAGAACACGATCCAGCGGAGCAACTCCTCGAGAGTCTCCCTGTTGAACCAGCGTGTGTCTTCATACTCGTTCAGGCGCAGGAGACCATGGGAACGGCTATCCAGGAGAATGGTCCCCACCAGGGCGGAAACAGCTTCCTGCTCCGCGGGCAATCCCTCGATCACGTCCTGATAGGCCTCGAGAATGCGCAGTATCGCCACTGCATCGCCGGCCTGCGTTTCGTCTGCGCCCAGGGCCTGGAGCGTGGAGGCGATGAGACCATCCGGTATGACATCATTTCGGAATCTCAAACCCTCGCCGTCTGCCGCCAACCGCCGCACCGCACCGAGGGTCGTGAATGCGGCAAGCATGCCGAAGGACACTGCGTCGCGCCGGATGCCCTGCAGGAGGGAATCGACGGAGTCGTTCTCCCGGCCGGCATCGGGACCAACCAAAGTCAAGGCGCGATCCAGGACGTGCCGGGCGTGGTTCGCACAGACCCTGGGCTCTCCCGTGACGATGACGGCATCGCAGATGGCGTCGCAGAGTCTCGCCACTCGGGCTTCCACGGTCTGCAGCAACTCAGGTGCCCACTCGGGTACCACCAGAGCCACCTCCATGAGCACGCGGATCACATGGGGATGCAGCACCGCCCTGAATGCGTCATGGGCCGTTCGCAGCCTCAGCTGCGTCCACGCATAGTCGAGACTTGGAACACCCCTGCCGGCCAGCTCCATGGCCAGCGATTCCAGTGAGCCATCACTGGTGTCTTCCAGCTCCTGGAACTCCAGGAACACCCGATACTCATACGCACCCAATTCCAGGCGCAAACCCTCGGTCTCCAGGTCGGCGGTGGCCAGAAGGTACTCCAGACCCGCGATACTGTCTCGGAAACGGAGGAATCGGGCCGTACCATAGCCGATACGGAGGGCTGTCACTAGATCGCCCCGGCGGAGGGCTGTTCCGCCATCCGCTAGCCTGAACACGCGAGGCGCAGACTCCCGCAGCACGCCGGTCGTGGAGCCCCAGCGATTGTGATACACCACAAGAGTGCGTTCCCCGCCCCAACGATTGGTGTATGCCAGGACATTCTCGTCAACACCGGCATCCGTCACGAAATCATAGAACTGGAACTCGTCCACCCCCGCGAACAGCTTGCGCTTCTTGAGGAGGGGGAAGATCTCCCGCCCGTGACGCGCCACGAGGTCGTCGTCTTGGCGTTCATCCCATCGCGGCGCCGTGAACTCCGCCCCGTACTTCTCGGCCAAACCCTCCACTTGCCCATGCCCGAACATAGGGAGGCCCGGCATGGTGGCCATGACGGTGCAGATGCCGAAATACTTGCCGCCCTTGCCGAACTGGACAACTGCGGGCTCCTCATCGGGATTGTTCATGAAATTCACGTAGCGCTTAAGGATCTCAGGATCGAAGGCCAGCGTGTCCTTCACCAGTTTTCGATAGCCGGCATTATCCTCTTCCCGAAGCATGTTCATGAAGGCGCTATTGTAGACTCGGTGCATCCCCAGCGTGCGGACAAAGTACCCCTCGGTGAGCCAGAAGGCCTCGGCGAGCAGCAGCGTGTCAGGGGCCTCCGCAGCGACGCGATCCACCACCTCGCGCCAGAACTCGCACGGCATCAGTTCGTCGAAGCGCTCTTTTGTGAGCGCATGCTCTGCCCGAGAGGGGACCGCGCCCCCCGAACCGGGCTCGGGAAACCATAGCCTCTGGTAGTGCATCTTTGTCAGTGTCATCGCCGCGTCGAACCGGATCAGCGGGCACAGGCGAGCAACGTGAAGGATGGTATCCATCACGGCTTCACGGACCGAAGGGTTCAGGTAGTTGAGCTGGGCCGTGTCGTTCCACGGCATGAGGGTACCGTCATTGCCGTGACAGATGAACGATACCGTGCCGCTGACTCGGTCAAGACGCTTGAATACGACTGCGGCATCGGTCTTGGCATAGTAATGGTCTTCCAGGAACACCCCCACCCGCCCGTCATGGGACAGATCAGGCCCATTGAAGGTATAGGAGGGGTAGGGCGGATGGTCCGACGAGATGAACCACTCGGGATGCTCTGTCACCCAATGAGAGACGATACCCGTATGATTGGGCACCATGTCTGCACCCAGCCGGATGCCCCGACGGAACGCCTGCTCCCGGAACTTCTCGAAGGCGGCCTTGCCGCCCAGCCCATCCGCAATGCGGTACTCGAAGATGGAATAGGCCGATGCGCCCGACTCAGAATCGCCGCACAGAGTCTTGATGCGGCGTGAGGCGGGGCTTCGCTCCCATATCCCGATGAGCCACAGGCCGGTAAAGCCTCGCGCCGCCAGGCGGTCAAGTTCCTCTCCGGGAATCTCGTCAAACCGTGTGATGGCTCGCCCGTAGGCCCGGGAGAGTTGGTCCAGCCACACCAAAGCGTTCTTGGCGAGCAGCACCAGCTCGGGCATCCACGCCTGATCGGTGCTGTATCGTTCGGGAGCCTCGCCCAGCGCCTCAATCCGCATGGCCTGGGGAGGCCCCGGGCCGGGGATGCGGGGCTTCTGCTCTTCTTCTATGAGATCCAGCGCACCCAGTACCGCGATGAGTTCATCCTCCAGCAATGAACCCCACTCCCGCCGGATAAACTCAAGCTGCGCGGGCAGGGAATCCGGTTCCGCGATGGCCGGTGAACGGAGCATGCCGAGAATGGTCTGGCTCTTGGGACCGAACCGGGGCTCCGCCTCGAAGAAATGCGAGAGATCCCTGACGATGTGGTCGTATGCCGTCTCCCGTGCCAGCCGCCCATCGTGAAAGAGTGGGCGGAAAGGTTCGGCGGCCGTATTGGCGTTCTGTAACCACAGCAACACGAGCCCCAGGAGTAGCCGTTCCTCGTCGCCACGGTCACGTGCTCCATCAGGGCCGGAAGGAAATTCCTCTCTGAACACCGCGCCAACCCGGGCCAAAGCCTGTGATCCATGGATGGTCTCTAGGGATGAGAACGCCCGTGCGAATACGTCGGGGTTGACGGTCTTCGCGTAGAGGCGCAGCACATGACCAAGAATCCCCGTCACCGTGGCCAGGGCATTGAGCTGCCCGGCACTGGCAGACGCAGTCACCCCTCCCTCTTCCAGTTTCCTGGCCAGGATCCGCGCCGCGTAGGATCCATCCACGGTCAGCATCCCATCAGTGTCGAAGGAGGACGTATCAAGCCCGTGCTCTTCCCGGGCTCTTGCCGAGACATGAAACGCACGAACAAGAGGGGGCCTCGTCACCGATTCGCGCCTCGCTGTCATACAGGCTCCCTTGCCACAGCCCTAGTGTGATGGCTGCAGGGCGTCAAACTTCACCTGTTCCTCGGGAGTAAGGCTGTCGGAAGCCTTCAGGAGGTAGAGAAGAAATGCTGATTCCGGGATCGCGCCCTCGAATGCCGTCGTCTCGTTGATCACCACCTTGGGCACTCCCATCACCCCGTACTTACGGGCAAGATGGGGAAACTCGGTGGCCTCGATGGCATCGGCACGAATCCGTGGGCTCTCCATGGCCATCCCGTGGGCAAGCCTGACTGCCCGGGGGCAGAACGGGCACGTCGGTGTGACGAAGACCTGTATGTGTACGTCAGTGGAGAGCTTCGCCACGCGTTCCTTCGTTCTGGGGGCAAGCCGGGTGGTCTTCCTGGATACATCGACGATATCTTCGACCAGAGAAGGGAATTCGTAGCCTGCCGGAACGCCGAAGAAGCGAACTCGTGCGTCACCGTCGCCTCCCACCAGCAGGGCCGGAATCTCGTTTACCCCGCGGGCCTGAACAAGATCACGCGCAAGGAGGAAATCACGGATATCCACGGTGATGGCATCACTCAGTTCAGCCAGTTCCTGCACCAAGGAGACGGTATCGGTACAGAATGGGCAGGGGGTATGGAGGGGCGGCTCCTGGGACGTCTGGTCTTGGGTGAATAGGGTCAGGCGAACCGGGTGAACGAGTTGCTCGGAGAATAGCCGGCGAAGGGCGTTGCGGTCACGCTCCTGTATCATCATGTACCGGGCTCCTCTCTCCCACCGGGTAGTGCGGCGCAGTGTGCCGACCTTTGCACACAGTACCGGTTTGCCAGCGAGGAATATGAACGGAAGTCGCCTCCGCGGCAACACTGCCGCGCGGGACAGGAAAAGAACACAGAATGGCCGCCAGGAATGGGGCACGGATGGACGGATGGACGGATGGACGGATGGATGGACGGATGGATGGATGGATGGATGGACGGATGGACGGATGGATGGACGGATGGACGGATGGACGGATGGATGGACGGATGGGGTTGGGTAAGAGCAGGAGATCGCCATGCCTTCGAGGGCCGGGGCGCGCACTACGGCGCCGACCTGCTGTCTCATACGGTCATGTTGACAGAATCCCTCCAATAGACTCATTCCTTGCGTGAGAGTACATGGGAAAGCTCTTCTTCGTACTCGAATGCCCGGCCCCTCGATAGCGGGGCCGGTAGCGACCCCGAGCGGCCCCTGCGGCCGACCAGAGACGGTCGCCCCTACGACGGCGGAGTGTCATCGCTCATGCTCTCAACCTCGTGCAATCTGAGGGCGCCTGCGCCGTCAGCGGCCAGACGAAACCCTCTACCCTCTACCGCCCTGTTCGCAGGTTCCTGAGGAGAATGTTCGTGAGTACTCAACCGATGAAGCTGTGCCCAAAGATCATTCTTGAGGGCACCCGCCTGACCATGAAGACCGAGATTGCCTTTCGTCTCAACGAGCATCCCCGGATCGTGGGGCCGCGCAAGTACCGATATCACTCGCCGCTCATCTCGGCGGAGTGGTGCGCATTCACCAACTACCCCTGGGGTCGCGGTCCGATCAACTTCGAGCCGGAGGAGGCCTCCCGGGCCATGGAGACCTATGCGACCTGGGCGCGGCTGTTCGAACTGCAGCGGTATTACTCCTGGATCATCGACCGGTTTCACGTGTCAACCACAGTGTATCAGGCGAGCCGAGACCGACATTTCGACTTCGGTTGGCTTGAGCAGCGGCTGGCGCCCCTTGGCTTCTGCATCGTGTTATGCACCAGGACGGTCGACTCCTTCGCCCGGGCCCGCCTGGAACGTCTTGAGATTTCGGGCAATCCCCGCCAGTACGACGACCTGGAGCCTTTCATCTCGGAGCAGGCACGCTTCCGCGAGGCCGTGGGACAATCGATTCTGCCACACATTGAAATAGACGTGTCCTCTGGTGAGCTGGCTTCGGTGTGCGATCACATTGCCGACTGGCTGACCCAGCGCGACCTGCTGCGGGGGCGATGAAGAGGCACGGAGGCGATGGAGTGAAGAAGTGGGGGGATCGTACACGGCGAAGGTCGAGGTTCGGGCTCAGAGTCATTGTCGATATCACTCTCGGAGTCGAGGGTCCGCCGATCTGACCGAGATGCCTATGCTGACGGCGATTTCGACGGGAGTCCAACGCATCCTCTCACGATCCCGTGATCCGGAAACCCTCAGACGAGTCAGAGTTCGGAAGCTCAATCCATTCCCATGTCCGCCCATCCGTTCGCCCACTCGTCCATTCACTCCTCATCATTCCATCTACACGTCGTTCCTCGTTTTCATTCCAGGCTCTGTCTGCGAGGTTAGAAGGCCAGCGATGGAGTCCGAATGATGTCCAGCACGGGCTCATCGCCGACACGATCTGCCGGTGACATCAGAGGAAGCGACTCAACCGAGGCATACCCGGGAGCGTCGGCCTCGGAATCGGTGTATCCCTTTGACGTGGTCGCCCCTTCGGGACTTGGCAGCTCGTACTGACGCGGTCTTTTCCCGGGGATGTCCTGAGCAGTGGCCGGAGCACACTATGCCCTCCAGCGATTTTTCCCAGATAAGCGCTGTGGTCGAGTTGATCATCCTCTGCCAGCCCATGAGCGTGCTGGATATTGGGTGCGGGTTCGGCAAGTACGGCGTATTGGCGCGGGAATATCTCGAGCTGTGGGACGGGCGGGAGCGCTACAGTGCGTGGACGCGGCGAATCGATGCCATCGAGGCTTTCGAGCCCTATATCACACCGCTGCATCGGTTCATCTACGATCATGTATACGTCGGCGACGCCGTAAACACGCTTATGACCCTTGATCTCTCCTACGATTTGGTGCTGCTCGTCGACGTCCTGGAGCATTTGGATCGAACCGCGGGCGCCCTACTGCTGCGCAGGGCGGCTGAGCGGGGCCGCAACATGCTCATCGCAACGCCAAAGAACCCAGGTGAACAAGGCGCCGCCTTTGAGAATCCCGGGGAAGCGCATCGATCTCGATGGACGAATGACGACTTCTCGGGCTTGGTGAATCCCGTCATACTACCCCATCCCCACTCCCTGCTGGTGTTCGCCGGTGAGGCGGCACCACGGGTGTGGAAAGCGCGGATCAGCGCCCGGCTGAGTACGTCAAAAGACAATCCCGCGGCCCGGCCTGTCGCCCCTGAGCCCACGAGATAGCCCCAAGGATGCTCCCATGGCTTCCGTGAGGACCGCCGTCGTTGCTGCCCTGGCTCGGCGGGGCCGCACGTTCTGGATCTGCTCCGGGTTGGCTGCCGTTGCATTATTGGGTCTTGCGGACTATCTGACCGGGCCTGACATCGCCTGGTCGTTCTTCTACCTGATCCCTATCTCTTCAGCAGCATGGTTCGCCGGCAGGGGGCCTGGGGCCATTCTCTCAGTGCTCAGTGCTCTGGTCTGGTGGGCCGCGGACGTCGTCCTGGGACACGCCTATGCCGATTCTCTTATCGGAATATGGAACGCAATTGTGGCGTTAGGCTTCTTCCTGGTCGTAACCTGGCTTGCTGCCGCACTCCACCGCGTGCTGCAAAGGGAGCGGGCCTTGGCGCGGGTTGACTTCATCACGGGAGCCCTTAATCCCCGTGCATTTTCCGAGGCACTCCAGGCCGAGGCGGAACGGTGCCGACGCGATCGTCGGCCCTTTTCGTTGGTCTACATGGATGTCGACAACTTCAAGGCGGTCAACGATGTATTCGGCCACACCGCGGGCGACGAATTGCTTCAACGCATCGCGGAGACGATGCGCCGCGAGCTTCGAGGCGGCGACATCATCGCCCGATTAGGAGGCGACGAGTTCGCGATCTTGCTTCCCGAGACTCCGTCAGCCACAGCCATGGAGATCATGGGACGTCTCAGAGGCTCCCTTCTCAGAACGACTCGCGAACACGGTTCGTCCGCGACGCTCAGCATGGGGCTCGTCGCTTGTGAGCGCGACCCCGGTGAAGTAGATGACCTCATCCGCTGCGCGGATGATTTGATGTACCACGTGAAAGAGCACGGGAAGAACGGTATAAGATGGGCCCAGTGGAGGGCGAAGACCGAGCAGTCGGCGGATGACGATCCGCACCTCGCGGGCACGCGAAATTGAGGAGATCGGAGATAGGGGAGGAAAGCGCTGCCTGCCGACTGATCCCGCTATGCGGAATACTACCCGCCCGAGGATCTCAGCTATCGAGTGTTTCGGAGCGTCTCCTCCAGCGTCTCAACCAGCGACTTGATGCCGGCTCTGGTTTCCATGAGATGCCGTACCTGGGCACAGGCATGAATCACGGTAGAGTGATCACGCCCGCCGAAATAGCGCCCGATATCCGTGGTGGAAAGCGAGGTCAGACTTCGCGTGAGGTACATGGCGACCTGCCGCGCCTGAGCGATCTGCATGGTGCGGCGCTTCGAGGTGAGGGCACCGGCCTGAAGGCCCGTGGCGGAGGCGGTCGCCCGGATGATCTCCTCCACCGAGACTGTGGCCGGGGTGCTCTGGATGATGTCAGCGAGGATGCGCTTCGCTTCCGCCAGGTCGAGGTCTTTCCCTAATGCGGCATGGGCGGCAAGCCTCACGAGGCATCCTTCGATCTGGCGGACGTTCCTGCTGGCATTGTTGATGATGAAGGTCATTACCTCGGGTGGGCAGGAGAGGCCCATCATGGCCGTCTTCTTGTACAGTATTGCCGCACGGGTCTCGAACTCGGGGGGTTGAATGTCGGCAATGAGGCCGGACTCGAAGCGGGAGATAAGACGTTGCTCCAACTTTGTCTCGTGGGGCGGGCGATCACTGGTGATGACGATCTGGCTCTTCTTCCTGTGCAGCGTGTTGAAAGTGTGGAAGAACTCCTCCTGCATGCTGTCCTTGCGCGCGATGAAGTGAATATCATCGATGAGCAGAAGTTTCAGCGAACGGTAGCGCTTCCTGAACTCGTGTGGCGTGTTCTGGTAGATTGCGCTGACCAGGTCATTCGTGAAATCCTCGGAGCTGACGTAGCGAACCGTGGCGCCCGGGTGATGGCGCATGAGCAGGTGGCCAATGGCGTGGAGCAGGTGGGTCTTGCCCAGACCCGTGCCACCATAAATGAAGAGCGGGTTGTAGTAGGTCCCCGGGTTCTTTGCCACCGTGACGCATGCTGCGTGGGCCAACTCATTGCTCTTGCCCACGACAAAACTGTCAAAAGTGAAGGCGTCATTGAGGAACCCCACGGCGGGCGGCGGAAGCATGTCAGGTTCGGGAACAGCAGGGGTCTCGACAGGGGCCGTACCGGTGGTAAGCCGCAGCGGCACGCGGGCTCCAGCTACCACCTCCAAGGCCCGAAGGATGTCGTCCTTATTGTGCGACTCAATCCACTGCACATGGAAATCGCTGGGCAGAACGATGACCAACGCACCATTGTCATAGCCCGAAGGGTGGGCGGAAGAGAGCAGCGCGAATGCGCCTGGTCCCAGTGCTCCACCGCGATACAGGAGATCGACGCACGCGGCCCAGAGGCTCTCGGGGCTCTGTGTGGCTGAGGCCCGGGCAGTAGTCAACAGGTTATCCACAGGTTCCCCCCCGCGGGATTCGGCCCAAGCGACTCCCCGCACGGGGCGGCACATGGCAGGCCTTGCGGTTTACGGCAATCGCTTAAGACTGAGGTTGAAGTCATTCGAGAAAACCCTTGAGAAACAAGGACATAAAGGGGATGATGATTGTGAAGATGCTGTGAGCGCGTCTCGACGATGCACCGGGATGAAGACCTTGAAGGGTCATGGAGTTCCGAAATCGCCATCACACTTGTCCACAGGTTGTACACAGCCTTTGTTGACATCTCCGCAGCCTTCGGTCACAGAGGTTTTGGCCGATGAGACGGTGCTATTCAGTAGCACGGCGGAGGGGATTCTGTCAACAGAAAACACCGGCTCCTCCTCTGCAGCCGTTCAGCCTTGACCCCTCGCGTTTGCGCCCTAAGTTGCGGGGTCTACCATTCATACGGGTGGATCCCGCAAGTGGGTGGATTCAGGGCGCTTCCGTTCCTCCGCATCATGAACCGCGTTGAGGTTCCACTCCCGCCCCTTTGTGTGGGGCATCGCGCATCTGAGTCCACACGTATCTCCAGAACAGGGGTTGTATATGTCGTTCACCTTCAAGCCGAGTAATCGGCGCCGCAAGAATACCCACGGGTTCCGGCTGCGGATGAGCACCCGCTGGGGCCGGAAGATCGTAAATGCTCGACGCGCACGGGGCCGGAGGCGGCTGGCTGGCTGACTCCCGCCTGCCACGATGGGAGAGACTCCATCGCCAACGAGACTTTGCCCAGCTCCGACAGCATGGTCGCCGCAAGGGAGGTCGGTATGTGGTGCTGCTGTGGGAGCCTTGGGATGCCGGCCGCGGCGTCGGATTCGCGGTGGGGCGGACGGTGGGGCCGGCCGTGGTGCGTTCCAAGGTTCGACGGCGTCTCCGGGAGGGCTACCGTCACCTCCGGGAATCGTTGAAGCCAGCCCATATGCTGTTTATCGCCCGTTCGGCGAGTTCTTCGGCAACAACGTCGGACATCGGCGCCGAGATGAGGCGCTTGTGCCACGAAGCAGGGCTATGGCATCCTCCGGAGTAGCTGCGGCCGTGGCGCTGGTAATGCTGCGTGGGTACCGCGCCATCATGTCCCCTCTTCTGCCGCCAACATGCCGTTTTGTGCCAACCTGTTCTGCCTACGCAATTGAGAGTGTGGAGCGGTACGGCGCTCGCCGGGGCCTTGCCTTGGCCGCGCGTCGCCTCCTTCGATGTCACCCCTGGGGGCGGGCTGGGTATGACCCGGTGCCCGCCGATGAGGAATAGTCTGTGGAGAAACGGCTCGTCCTGTTTTTTGTGCTTGTTGCTGTCACGATGATCCTGTTTCAGCAGTTCGTGCAGCCTCCGCGGCAGCGTACTCCCTACGTAGTGGACGCGCCGGAGGACAGCGCGACCGCGGCATATTCACCTCCCGTCGAGCAACCTCCCCCGGAGCCGCTTCTGAGCGTACCAGATAGCGGGTTCATGGCGGGCATGGAGTCTGCACCTGCGGAGACGGCCACGGTGGCGACAGAGTATCTGTCACTTGACGTGGCATCGGTGGGAGCGACCATCGTCTCCTGTCGGCTGCCTGGGTTCCCGGAGAACAGCGGTGTCGCGGTATCGCTCTTCCCGGAGGACTATGCCGGCGCTTTGGGCATGACGGTGAATCGCGGCGGCACCCAGGAGCTAGACGCACTGCCGTTCCGGATGGAGGTCCGCAGTTGGCCCGACAAGGAGACTGCCGCGCGGGTGGTGTGGAGTGCGAGAAGACCGGACGGCGCCTGGCTGCGCAAGACCCTCGATGTTCCCGCAACGGGGTATCGCTGCCTGCTCCGGCTGGAGAGCCGGGGGTTGAATCTGGCCGGTTTCAGCCTCAAGATGCCGCCGGGCCTCCGCAGCACGGAGCGAAATGAGCGGGACGATCGTTCCTATTTTGCCGCGATGGCCGGAATTGCGGGGCAAACCTGGAAGCAGCAACCCGGAAAGCTTAAGGGAGCTTCGGCCAGCATCGAGGGCCCCATGAGCTGGGCGGGACTGCGCACCAAGTACTTCATCGCTGCTTTAGTTCCTGATTCGTCTGCATGGCACCGGGTCTCCACCGTCCCAGGAAGCACACCAGAGAGCATCGGGCTTACGGCGGAGGGAGTGGCGCCGGGTGGAGCGATGAACGCGCGCTACTCCCTCTACCTCGGCCCTCTGGACTACGATGAACTGGCGCCTTTGGGCGGCGGCATCGTCAATGCCGTCGAGATGGGGAACCGCTACCTGCGCCCCATAGGGCGCTTGGTGCTGCTCTTCCTTACGTCGGTGAGCAAAGTGGTCCCGAACTACGGCCTCGTCATCATCCTGTTCGCCGTGGCTATGAAGGTGCTGCTCCATCCGCTCACGTTGACGTCTACACGCTCCATGCAGAGGATGCAGGAACTCCAGCCAAAACTCGCTGCCATCAAGGAGAAGTACAAGAACAACCCCCAGAAGCAGCAACAGGAAACCATGAAGCTGTACAAGGAGCATGGCGTGAACCCGGTGGGCGGATGCCTGCCCATGCTGTTGCAGATGCCCATCTTTTTCGCCATGTATCCCGTGTTGCGCTCCTCGATTCACCTTCGGGGAGCAACCTTCATCCCTGGACTGGTGGGCGATCTCTCACAACCGAATCCGATCTTGCCGATCCTCATGGGCATCACCCAATTCATCAGCGGCAAGATGATGGCGACGGACAAGCAGAACAAAGCGTTGGCGTACATCATGCCAATTTTCATGACGTACATTTTTTTCCAGTTACCGTCGGGCCTCGTGCTCTATTGGCTCACCTTCAATATGCTCCAGATCGGGCAGCAAGTGTGGCAGAAGCGACGAGCCGCGGCAAGACAGGCGTCCTGAGGGCGGAAGGGAGAGGGCTGAATGGAACGATTCGAGCAAACAGGCAAGTCAGTTGAGGATGCGCTTCGGGCCGTTGAGGAACGCATCGGGCGGCCGCTTCGGCAGGAGGAGTATCAGATAGTCGACGTGGGAAGCCGGGGCGTGTTGGGTCTCATCGGCGCGAAGCCCGCTGTCTTGGCGGTGTGGCTCAGGGAGGGCGCCGGCCCGGTCGGAAGCAGTGATAGCGCCGCGGTGGAGGAGTGGGCGGTATCCTCCGCGGAGCTGCTCTTGCGACACATGGGGTTGGGCGCCCATGCGACCGCGTCCATTCAGGATGACTGCCTCCAGGTCGATCTGGAGATGAGTGATGAAGACGGTGGCATTCTCATCGGCCGGCGCGGCGCCACGTTGGATGCGTTCCAGCATGTGGTGCGGCGGATGGTCGAACGCCAGGCTGGCGAGCCTGTGGCCGTGGTGGTTGATGTGGGCGGGTACCGGGAGCGACGGCGCGAAGCTTTGGTCCAGAAAGCCTTACGCATCGCGGATCAGGTGAAGCGCAGCGGCCGGCAGGTCACCATGGACCCCATGCCGCCGGGAGAACGGCGGGCAGTGCACATGGCATTGAAGCCCGACAGAGGCATCACCACCTATTCGGTGGGCCAAGAGCCAGACCGCAAGGTGGTCATCGCCGCAGCCGAGGGGGGCCGGCAGCGACAAAGGCGGCGGCCCGAAAGAGAACACGGCGACCGGCCTCGGGATGCGGCACCGGTGGAGCGCGAGTTCCCCCGGCATGACGCTGACGAGGACATGGAGAACCACGAGTCGTTTTCCATGCCGTCCGATCGTCCCTCTGCCATCGAGGAAGTGGCGCCACCTGAGACCATGGTGTACGGCCGCCGCCGGCTGTATCGCAAGGCGAGAAACCGACCGACCAAGCCAGTGAACAACGGGCTTGATTCGCAGTAGCAGGCGCCCCGTCACGGGACATTCCACCAGAATGGGGCCAGCGTCAGGAGCGTGACTATGTGTGATACCGGGCGGATACATCAGGAGATAGAGGAGGGGATTTCGCGGGTCATGGATCAAGGCGCATCATATGCCGATGTGCGATTTCACCCCGAGGACGTCTCCGAGTCTTTGGTCATGTATGACGGCAATCTGGAGAACAATGAGACCCTCCAGCAATCAGGTCTCGGCGTGCGCGTCCTCTGGGGAGGCGCGTGGGGCTTCGCGGCCTCCAGCGACCTGTGCCGCATCGGTGAGTGCTTCGCGCGCAGCCTGGCCAATGCGCGCACGGCAGCCTCTCTGGTGGCCCTGCCGCTGGACATGGGGCGCATGAGCCCCCACCGCAGCGCCTTCGCATCGCCCGTGGAGATCGATCCGTTTTCCGTCCCTGTGGGAGAACGCGTCGGCCTGCTCCGCCGCATGGACGAACAGATCAGTGAGGATTGGATCCAGCGGCGCATCGTGGCGGCCGCGACTCAGAAGAAGACAGTGCAGTTCTGGAACAGCGAGGGGACATTCGTCGAGAAGAAGCTCACCAATGTGTTCGGTACCATCATGATCATGGCGGCGGACAAAGACGGCCAGATGCAGCGCCGCAGTCATGACCTGTACACCCGGGGTTCGGGTACCCGTGGCTGGGAGATGATCGCCGATGACGAATTGTTTGGTGGTCATGCCCAGCGGGTGAAGCGCGAACTGGCCGACCTGCTGCCCGCCGAGGCTCTGGATCACGGCCGGCGCTCGGTGATCCTACTCCCGGGCCAGGCCTGGCTTCAGGTGCACGAGACCATCGGCCATCCCCTGGAGCTGGACAGGATCTTGGGATATGAGCTGTCCTACGCAGGCGGATCGCTGGTGACGCCCAATGACATCGGGACCCTGCGCTACGGCAGCGAGAAGCTCAACGTGAGTTCCTTCGGCGGCATCGCCAATTCGCCGGGCTCCTTCGGGTTCGACGATGACGGCACGCCGGAGCGGGACTATATGCTTATCGATAAGGGCATCTTGGTCAATGTCCTGTCCTCCAGGGCCATGGTCAACGAAGTGAACGAGGTCGCAGGCCGCCAAGTAGTAAGGGAGAGCGGCGGCGCGGCGCGGGCCAGCTCCTTCTATCGCGCACCACTGGAGCGCATGACCAATGTGAACATCGTGCCGGGTGACGACGGGACGCTGGAGGATATCGTGGCATCCACTGAAGACGGTATCATCGTGGACACGCCGACCTCCTGGTCTATCGGCTCCAACCGGGAGCACTTCCATTTCGGGTGCGAGATCGCCTGGGAGGTCAAGAACGGCCGGCGGACCCGCGTGCTGCGGAATCCTACGTATCAGGGCCATACCGTCGAGTTCTACAACTCGCTGGATGCGGTGGGTGACGCCTCGACATGGCGCGTGCACCAAGTCGAGAACTGCGGCAAGGGCGAACCGAACCAGATCATGCAGCTTGGGCATGGAGTACCCGTTATCCGATTCCAAAACGTCGAGAGCGGGGAGAAGGAGTAGGCCATGTTGGACACGCACACCAGAGAAGTCCTCACGGGCGTCATCGATGATGCTCGCCACAAGGGCATTCAGGCCTCACTTCTCCTGCACCGGGAGCGAAGCCATCTCCTGCGGATCGGCAACAGCTCGGTGTCGCTGAACACCAGCGAGTCGCTGACCAGGCTCAAGGCCCGAGTGGTGGACGGTAGGCGCGAGGCAACTCACACGTATCTGGGCGAGCTGGGCACCGACGACGCGCGGGAGACACTAGAGGCAGCCGTGGCCAAGGTCCGCGAGGCGCCCGAGCGTGATTTCGAGCCGATCTTGGAGCATGTGGACGAGACAGTGATACAGGAGGATCAATACGATCCGGCTCTGGCCGAGCTGGATGGGACGTCGAAAGCCGCAGGCTATGCGCGCATCATGCGGGAGATCGGCCCGTCGGTGACCTACTCAGGGGCCTGGTCCAGCGGTGCCACGGAAACCTACCTGCTCTCCACCGCTTCCGAAGCCGAGGCCTACCATCGCTGCACTGATCAGCAATTCTCCGTGGTGCTCAAACACCCGGCCGCCGAGTGGGAACTACGCACCGATGACACCGGATGGCGGGTCCTTGACTTCTCGGCAGAGCGGTCCATCGCGGAGATCCGACGTCTGCTCCCGGTCTACGAGAGCCGAGACGGCATCAAGATCGAGCCCGGGCAGTACACCGTGCTGTTTGGCGCCCAGGCTCTGGCCGAGATCCTCGGGATGGCGCTGTGGACGGGGCTCTACGGCCGTATGTACGAGGAGAAGCAGGGATGGACCGCGCATCACAAGGAGGGCGACCGGGTTTTCGGCGCCAACATCAGTATCACGGACGATCCTGAGGACGCGAATACCTTCCGCTATGGTTTCGATCTGGGCGGTATGCGCCGCGGGCGCTATCCGCTACTGGAGCACGGCCGCATCGCGGGCTTCATGTACGACATAGAGACCGCGGCCAAGTACAAGCGGCCCCTGACCGGGCACACGACCCAGACCATGAGCGTGGTGATGGACGGCGGCGACGGCGCGGCCGACCCTCTTGCCGCCGTTGCGGATCGTGCGCGGGTGCTCTGGATTCCGGCCCTGCATTACATGAACGTGCCCAGCAGAGCCAAGGGTCTCTTCACCGGCAGCTCGCGGTTCAGCGCGGTGGTGGTGGAGCGAGGCCGGATTGTCGCGCCGCTGTTCTCCAGCCGCGTCACGGAGAGCTTCGAGAACGTGTTCAACAACCTGTCGGTGCTATCGCGTGAGCAAATCTCGGTGAATCTGTCCGATACCTACGGCCAACGGGCCCCGGTCGCCTGGAGCGTTCCCTCCTACGCCGTGGCCGACGGCATCCACATCACCGACACTGCCGATTCGTTCTAGTCGGAGCCCGCAGGACTGTGTTCGATACGGGCCGGCACTGGCGCGCCCGTGTGGTACGTCCGGTTGACGGGAGGTCCTCCGGCTCATAGACTGCCCCAGGTGCGTTTTCTGTGACGGGGGCCCCGCCACACCGAATGGGCGCCTGGTTGGCACAGCAAAGGAGGGCACTCCGTGAGGCTACCTGGAAAGCGATCGTCCGCTGCTCCACCCCCGCGATCCGACCCGGCGGAGGAGGCGGTGCACGGAGCGTTCCGTTCCTTTCCCGATCCGTTCCTGATAATAGAGCAGGATTCCTACCGAGTAATCGCCGCTAATGCCAAGGCTCGCGATCAGGCGCCCGCCGCGGCAGTCACATGCCACGAGATGTTGTGGGGATTGCAGGCCCGCTGCCAAGGCCAACAGTGTCCTGTGGATTACGTGATGGCGACATGGATTCCCATGCGGGCTGAACGAGCCGTGACCAGGGATGACGGCAGTACGCGCGTCTTCGAGGTGCAGGCCTTTCCCATCAGGGAGGTCATTGGCGATGTGCGCTTCATTGCGCTGATCACGGCCGATATCACCGACCGTAAGAAGGAAGAACACTCGGCGGTCTCCGGTGAGCATTTCAGGGCGGTGGGTGAACTGGCTGGTGCGGCCGCGCACAGATTCAACAACCTGCTGCAGGTGGTGGTCGCCGGGGCCCAGATGGCGCTGGCCGATCTTGAGGCCGGGGATACGGCCCTGGTCCGTGATGCCCTCGAGGATATCCTCACCAGCATCGGCAAAGGACAGAATGCTGTCATGGGCCTGTTAGACGTCGCCCGGGCCGGCTCCGATGCCGCGTCGCCAGAGGCGGTGCTGTGCGATCTATCGGTTGCTGTCGGCCAGGCCATCAGCGTCTTGTCCCCTTCGTGGAGAGACGAAGGTCAGGCCGGCGTCCCCCGGACAAGACTGAATGAGGCTCTGTCTTCCGGATGCGTGGTGCGGGCTACGAAGCGCGAATTGCTGGAATTGGCCACAGGTCTAGTACGCCATGCAATGGGCGCGGCCCCGGAGGGAAGCGTCGTGCGGGTTGCCACGGCAACCCTCGATGGTGCGGTGGTTCTCACCGTCTCTCACCCGGGCGAGCCCGATGACAACCAGCCCTTACGGGGATCAAGCATGCCCATGGAAGGCGGCCAATGGATGCCGACTGAGCTGGCCGCCGTGCATCTCATCGCGGAGCGTTTGGGTGGAAGTCTTACAGTCGGCAGCGCCGATATCGAAGGGTCTTCCTACGTCGTGCGCCTGCCTTCGACAGGCAGCCACCTTTCGGAGGACGGTACGTTCAGCGAGGTGGAGCCACTTTCCCTGCTACTGATTGACGATAATCCAGAGGTGCTAGCGGCTCTGGAAGACGGACTGCGCCGAGCGGATCAGATGGTTGTGACCGCACCCTCCGGACGAGCCGGGCTTCAGATACTTCGGAGCAGGCAGGTGGATGCCGTCGTGTGTGATTTCCTCATGCCCGAGATGGATGGCCTCGACGTGGGCCGGGAGATCGCCGAGATCTTCCGGGACCGCGGTGGCACGAAGCCTCCCTTCGTCCTGCTGACGGGATGGCTCAGCGAGCGGGAACGCAGCAGAATCGAGGCGGCCGAGGTCGATCGCATCCTACAGAAGCCCTTGGAACCCGCGAGGCTCCTGGGGGTGATCCGGCAGCTCATCGAGTCCCGCCAGTAGCGGCGCCGTGCTCACCGCGCCATCCGAAGTGCGCGGAACCTGGGGAGGAGATTATCCCGGTGTTGCCGTGGCCTCGTCGACAAACTCGGGGTACAGTTTCTTCATGCATTCCGGACAGATTCCGTGGGTGAACTCGGCCTCGGATCGTTGATGGATGTATGTTTCCACCTTCTCCCAGTAACCGGTGTCGTCACGAATGCGTTTGCAGCTTGAGCAGATGGGAAGGAGGCCGCTCAGTGTCTTGACCTTCGCCAGGGCGGTTCTCAGCTCCCCTATCAGCCGCTCGCGTTCCTGCTCCGCCGTCTTTCGCTCCGAGATGTCCCACACGTAGGATCGAGTCCCGACGACCTTGTTGCCCTCCCTGAGCTCTATGGCATCCACCTCCAGGTGGATGGGGAGACGGTCCTTGCGGATCCCCATGAACTCGTAGTGGGAGAAAGGCGTCATTCCCTGTACACGTCTTCTGTGCTGGGTCAGCACCCGGTCGAGTTCCCGTGGATGCACAATGGTCTCGATGGTCTGGCGGCTCATCTCTTCGCGGGAGTAACCGAACATCTGGGCAAAGGTGTCGTTGAAGTAGCGGAACGTCCCCTTCGGGTCGTCGATGAGGATTCCGATGCGTGCCCTTTCCACCAGGTCACGGAAGCGTTCCTCCGACCCGCGGAGTGCCTCGGTCACGTCCCACCGTTCTACCCGGCGGGCAATCCGTCCGGCGACCTCTTCCAGCAACCTGATCTCCTCCCGGAGGAAGGGGTCGCCGGCGCCAGGTGGCGGTTCAACCACGTAGCAGACTTCCACCCGGCCTTCAGTGGTCCCCGCTACCACCAGGGGAGACTCCATGCGCCATGCCGATCGCCGGAAGTCGGGCGTAGCCGCGGTCTCATCTCGGAGCGAAATACACGCAGCCGCGATCTCGGGAAATTGCATGCCGGCAGGGATTGCCTCCACCGCCGCGAACAGCAGGGCCGCCAGGGATCCTTCCGCGCGGCCGAGCGCAGTTGACACCGCGGAGAGGCAGTTGAGTTCCTTCACACGCTCGGTGAGTTCAACAGCGAGACGTTCCCGCTCCTGCTCCGCCCGCTTGAGGTCCGTGATATCCCGGATCACGCCGTTCATGCGCCGCACGACCCCATCGGCATCGAACTCCAAATCGATGCGGTCGCTGACCCATCGCGTCCTCCCGTCTCTGGTGATAATCCGGTAGTCGACCTGGTGGGGCCCAGGATCGCCAGGTTTCCGGAAGCACGCGTAGAGGAAGCGATAGACCCGGGCGGCGTCTTCGGGATGAATGACCCGGCGCGTGTGGCGAAGTGGGTTTCCGGTCAGGTAATCCCTGGGGTAGCCTGTCAGCCGTTCAAAAGCAGGGCTGATGAAGTCGTAGCGGTTGGTGGGGACGTCATACCGGTAGATGACATCGCTGACGATCTCAACGAATCTACGAAGTGACTCCTCGGCCTTGACCAGTGCCTCACGGGCGGCCCTCGGCGCAGTGATATCCTCGGCGGTCCCCTCGATGAATCGGGTCGTGCCGTCCGCGGCGAGTACTATGCGTGCGCTCTCTCGAACCCAGACTGTACGGCCATCAAGACAGCGCCACTGGGTTTCGAAGGCGTGGACGATTCCGTCCTGATGCAGTAGCTCGAGAAAGCACATCCGCTCCCCGGGATCGGCGTAGCCCCCAGCCGCGCTCTGCGTCACGAGATCCTCCGGACAGGAGTACCCCAGTATCTCGCTGAGGACCCTATTCACGTAGAGGATCCGACCTTCTAACGTCGTGCGGTAGAGGCCCACGGGAAGATTGTCCGCCAACTGGCGGAATCGATCTTCCGCGACCCCCAGCGCGCGGGCGGCACGGACCTCGTCGGACACGTCTTCAGAGACGACGACAATCTCTCCAGACGGAAGGGGGTATACCCGATGCTTCACCCAGTGATCAACGGAAACGCTGGCGTAGCAAGCCGGCCCGTGAACGCGTGGGTCTTTAGCTTTGTGAACCTCCCGCAGCACGGCCAACAGCCCCGATCCGGCCACGGCGGGGAGCACTTCGGTCAGACGCCTGCCGACTGCGTCTTCCCTGGGGATCCCGCTGATGCGCTGCCCAGCGGGGTTGATGCTCTTGATGAGGAAGTCGTCGCCGTCATCGACGGCAGCATAGATGGTAACACCGCCACTCATGTGCTCAATGAGTGCCCGGTAGGCAGCTACCTCGCGCTCCAAGGCCTCATCGCGAGTACCAGCATCTCTTTCCCGCGTCGTTGGCCGCGCTCCAGGGCTGCCCGCGCGGTTTCGAGGAGACTTCATCCTCCGTTATCCTCCGCTCTTCGGCTGGGCACCAGCGTAAGACGACGCGGGTGCGAGACTCTGGCCACACACATCCCGCGGACGCACCGGGGCCAGGGGAGCCCCCGCCACGACGATCAGGGAGGGGATCCTTGACGCGGGCCTGAAAGGCACTGACCTTATGCCCCGCGCGTTAGTACGGTACGATTCAGGCCTCCGCATTAGTGAACGGGGTCCCATGGCTTCCGAGCACGTTGAATCAGAATCGATTCTGGTGGTCGACGACGAACCGCAGATCCGCTCGCTTCTGGGGCGCTTCCTGCGCAGGCGGGGCTCCACGGTACTGGAGGCGGGCTCCGGCGCAGAAGGACTGGCGCTCTTCCAGAAGCACTCACCGGCTGTGGTGATATCGGACATACGCATGCCAGGCATGGGTGGTTTCGACCTACTTAGGGCCGTCCGGAAGATCGACGCCGAGGTAGAGGTGGTCCTTATCACGGGGTATGGCGAGATCTCCGACGCGGTGGAAGCCATCCGCACTGGCGCTTCAGACTTCATCGCCAAACCCTTTGATCTTACCTTGGTGGACCATGCGGTGGACAGCTGCCTGGAACGAAGGCGCTACAAGGCGATGGCGCGGGGCTATACGCGCCGGCTCGAGGAGGAGGTGACCCGGCGAACGGAGGAGTTGGCACACGCGAACAGGGAACTGGAGAAGCTGGGCAAGACCCGGGAGGACTTCCTGGCCCTCATCTCCCACGAACTGCGGACGCCCCTGGCCGGCATGGGACTCGCAGAGCTGGCCTTTGAAGAGATAGACTCGTTGACGCGAGGACAGGTGCAGGAGATGCTCTCGGGGATCATTGAATCCTTCCGGCGCCTGCATGCCTTCTCGGAGCGAGCGCTGCTCTACTCGCGCCTCGCATCGGGCGGGCCGGTTCGGCGCAGGGAGGGGGTCGATTTCTCGGAGCTCGTTCACGACGAAGTCTCCCGTATCGCTAAGACCGCCGCCGACGCCGACATCTCCGTCCGTTGGGCCCCTTTCGCTGGGTCGATGACCACGAATGGCGATCCGGAACTCCTCCGATTCGTGATTCGCGCCCTTCTGGACAATGCCGTGAAACACAATCGGCGTGGAGGCTCGGCAGAAGTACACCTTGAACCCCGTGACGATGGGTTCGAGTTCTCCATCACGGATACCGGCGTAGGCATTCCTGGGGAGGCGATTGACAGGGTTTTCCGGCCACTGGATTCGCCCGACATCCTGCACCGCCGCTCAGGAACCTCCCTCTCGCTAGCCATAAGCAGGTTGATCAGTCAACAGCACGGTATGCAGCTCTCATGCAGCAGCGAGGGCACCGGCAAGGGGGCGACATTCACTCTCACCTGTCCAGCACACCAATCGACATAGCTCCATAGAATCACGATCCCGGTGATTCGGGATCGCCTTCCAGGGCATAGCGAAGCCAAGTTCTGGCGTTCGAAGGCGTGACATCCGATCCCACAATCACGGGGACCTCGCCGGGAACCCGGAAGAGGCGGCGCATGCTGTTGGCCAGGAGGCATTTCGCAGAGGAATCAGCGCGATGTTCCGCGCCGGCGAACAGCACCACCACAGCCACAGCGACACCTCGAGGAACGGAAGCAACGAGAAGTCGCGCATCGATGATCCTCGACCCCGCGCTGTCAAACACCAGCAGATAGAGCGGCACCTGGCTCCCAGCCACAGCCCACGAAAGATCGTCTCCAATGTTCCAACGATTGGTTCCCACGATTATCCACTCCGGTTCCGGCGCCTCAGGGTGGAGCAGGCAAGCCCATCTCTCGCCTTCAGGGATTGCCGACACTTGCCCCCTGATGCCGGCGATGGCATCCATGGTGTCGATTACCTGCGCGGGAGATGTGCCAAGAACGATGATGGGGGCTGTCTTCGGCGAGGGAACGATGGCAGCGATCTCCTCCGGCGTACCCCAGGTGCTGGCAAGGTCACCGCTCTTGATGAACACCTTGACGAAGTCGTGAAGCTCCCCCGGCGGCGCGGGCGGCTCGAGGGTCCTCCGCGGCGGCTCCCCGGGGACCGCATCGTCGCGAATCGCCATGATCACCTTGTCAACCACGGCCCGGTCAAGACTGATCGAACCAAGAGTGTGCATCGCGACCAGCTTCTTGACCGCGCCCTCCAGAGTTCGGACATCGCTGTCCAGAGCCGCGGCAAGGTAATCCAAGAGGTCGAAAGCGATGGGCCATCCGCTCTGCAATGCCTTGGTCTTCAAGATCGTCGCCCGGAGTGCGGCGTCAGGGGCGTCAACGCTCATCACCAATCCGGCCGCAAGACCCGTGGTAATCTCGTTGATGAGGGTTGAGACCTCCTCGGGGCGGCGGTCGCCGGAGATCACGATCTGCTTCTGCTGGCGGTACATCTCTGAGAACACCCCCGCGGCGACGGTCTGCAAGCTCGATGATACCGCCAGGAACTGGATGTCATCGATGAAGAGGGCATCACACTCCATGTAGCCCGCTCTCAGCCTCTCCACAGTCCTGTGCTCGTAGGCATCTATGATCTGCTGGCTGAATACTTCGGATGTGAGGTAAAGAATCCGTGTCTGGGAATTCCTGGAATACAGCTCGTTGGCCAGCGCGCACATGAGATGGGTCTTGCCACGGCCCGGACCGCCGTACAAGAACAACGGGTTGTGCCGCCGGCCGAGGTTGTCCGCTACCGCCTTGGCGGCTTCCACGGCCCGGGAATTTCCCTTGCCCACCACGAAGGTACCGAAGGAATACCGTGACAGGCGCTCCAGGGCCGAAGCGTAGAAGGGGCCTTCAGTAGAAGGCTGGGTCATTGCGCGGAACTGGGCTCGTCGGCGCAGCAGTGCTCTGACACGTGCCAGGAACAGCTCAACATTGAAGGGCTTGACTAAGTAGTCGTCGGCGCCCAGTTCCAGACCTTTGATCTGGTCTTCTTCTTCCGCCTTGCCGCTCAGGATCATCAGCGGTGTGTGACCTACCACGGGATCTGACCGTAGCCGCCGGACCAGCTCAAAACCGTCAAGCCTGGGCATCATCACGTCAGTGATCACCGCGTCGGGATGCTCTCCCTGTACCGCGTACCAGCCCTTCTCGCCATCCTCGGCCGTCACCACCTCGAAGTGCTCTCGCTCAAGGACGCTGCTCAAGAGCCGCAGGATATGGGGGTCGTCATCAACTACGAGTATGCGATCGGCGGGCACGGCAGCTCCTTATCTATCAGATACAAGGCATGGCCACAGGTGGCGAGGGATTCACGGGGCACCTTAATGTGCGCCGTCTCCGCCTCGCCCACAAGATTGTGGAGTGCGGAGTGGGGAGTGGCGAGTGAGGAAGGGTACATCACGGCGTGGGTGCGGCCCCCACAGGCGGGTGGGCCGGCCGCGTGCTCATGCCCCTTCCTTGCTCGACAACCCTGCCGATCTCATGGCCGCGATGACCTCACCGAGCTGAGCCTCTGCGGCTGCGACCAGCGAGTCCGCCCGCCGGCCGTCTCCCGCGGCGCATGCCTGTTCGATTCGGGAAGCCGTGGCCATGATCGAGGCGGCGCCCACGGAGCCTGCCGCGCCCCTGAGGGTGTGCGCTGTGCGTGCCGCAGCGCGCAGGTCGGATCGACTCAGCGCCTCTCTCATCGCCGAGATCCGCCGAGGGACATCGTCGACGAACATTGCAGCAAGCTCGTTCGCCAGTGCCTCATCATCCATCGTGCGTTCCATCAGGCCCGTCAGATCGAACACGAGAGAGGGGGTGTCCGGCGGAGGTGGGATCCCTGCGGCTGCGACGTTGTCAGTTCGATTGACCCAGCGCTCGACGGCGGCGCGGAGTGCGCCGGGGGTGACCGGCTTGGCAATGTAGTCGTTCATCCCCGCCTGCAGGCATTGTTGCCGGTCGCTCTCCATGGCGTACGCGGTCATCGCTATGATGGGGATGTCGTGCTTTAGAACAGAAGATGAAGGATCACGAATCGCCCGGCTCGCTTCATACCCATCCATCTGTGGCATCTGGCAGTCCATCAGCACAAGGTCATATGGGGCCGTCTCCAGTGCCCGGAGGGCCTCAAGACCGTTGGCGGCGACATCCACCCTGCAGCCGAGCTTCTCGAGAACTGCCGACGCCACTCGCTGGCTGGTGGCGTTGTCCTCAGCGACCAAGATGCGGCCCCCGCGTCGATCGGGTGCGTGGCTGCCGGCAGCAGACGCGACAGTGCCGTCAGGGCAGACGCCAAGCACCATCTCAAGGCTTTGGCGTAACTGCACCTGTCTGATCGGCTTCGTCAGGAAGGCGGAGAACTCCCCGGCCACCGCACGCGCATCCATCGTGACCTTCCCCAGCGACGAGAGCATGATCAGCATCGTGGCGCTGATCCGCGGATCTTCCTTGATTCGCTTCCCCAGCTCGAGCCCGTCCATCCCCGGCATCTGCATGTCGATGAGCGCCACGGTGAACGGCTGTCCCTCCGTCTGGGCCTGCGTCAGGGCCTCGAGCGCTGCCGGGCCGTCGGCCACTTCGGCATGCGTGCACCCCCAGGATGCCAGAAGCACGGCCAGGAGCCGCCGATTGGTCTGATTGTCATCCACGACGAGAATGCGTGCACCCGCGATGTCGCCTGCGGGTGCCTCAGCGGCGGTGGGCGACGCGGTGGACTTCTCGAACACCACTGTGAACCAAAACACTGAACCCTGCCCCGGGTTGCTGGTCACGCCGATGTCCCCGCCCATCATCTCAGCGAGTCGTTTCGAGATGGACAACCCCAGGCCCGTGCCGCCGAACCGCCGCGTGGTCGAGGTGTCGGCCTGTCCGAACGGGCGGAACAGGAGCGGCAACGCATCCGACGATATGCCGATGCCAGTGTCCTTGACCTCGAAACGAAGTGTCACCGAGGAAGGGGTCTCACTATCCACGTCGGCGTGTATCGATACTTCTCCCCGATCGGTGAACTTGACCGCATTGCCCGCCAAGTTGAGCAGGATTTGCCGGAGCCGCCCCGCGTCTCCCCGCACTATGCGCGGCACATCGGGCTCCACCATGCTGATGAGTTCTATTCCCTTCCCGTGCGCATCGACCGCCAAGAGGGCCGCAGTCTCGTCCAGGACCGCATGGATATCGAAGTCCAGTACTTCCAGGTCCATCCGCCCGGCTTCGATCTTGGAGAAGTCAAGAACGTCATTGATGATGGCAAGCAGGCTTTCGCCGCTGGATCGTACGATCTCCGCGTACTCTCGCTGCTCGGGAGAGAGTGGAGTGTCGAGCAACACGCCTGCCATGCCGATCACGCCGTTCATGGGAGTGCGGATTTCGTGGCTCATGTTGGCAAGGAACGCGCTCTTGGCCTTGCTGGCCTCCTCCGCCATCACCGCCAGTTCGTTGGCGCGATCGCTGGCCCGTTCAAGTCTCTCATTGGTCACTTCCAGCTCGCGATTCGCCATGCGGAGCCGAATCTCCGCCCTCCTGCGCTCAGTGATGTCCGTGAGGATGCCGACCAGCCGCCTGACTACGCCATCGGCATCCACAATCGGGTTCAATGCGGCGTGCCACGTCATGTCGCGACCATCGGGCCGCAGATAGGCCGACTCGAAGGAAACCTGCTCGCCCCGCGCGGCGCGCGTGAGCTCTGCCTCTATCACCTCGCGGGTTGGTTCAGGCCACAGCTTTGGAAAGGCTTGGCCGAGGATGTCGTCCGTCGCCCACCCAAGGGCTGCGGCCCCGTTACGGTTGACCATAAGAAAGCGGCCGGTCGGATCGAGCAGCACCACGCAGTTCGGGGAGCCTTCCACGAGCCCTCGGTACCGTCTCTCCGAATCCCCGATCACAGTCGAGGTCTCCTGGGAGCGCTGCTGGACCGCGAAGAAGACCAGAATCAGTGCGGCGACCAGAAGCGTGATGAGAAGCGGGCCCATGCGACTCATGGCGATCACCTGCGCCCAGCGGGATGCATCTACATCCTGTCCGAGCACCCCCACAACCCGGCCCGAACGGTTCTGGACGATGGGCACGAGCCCGCTTACCCACGTGCCCCACCGGTCGGTGGCAGGCCCTTCGACGAACTCCTCACCGGTTCGGAAGACCTCTACCAACTCGGCGCTGGCTTCCTCGTATGTTTGGCCGGGGGGAGAGTAGTCCTCCGAACTCTCGGGCTCCGAATCGGCAAGGAAGATCACCTGGCGGTCACGCATCCCCATCAGGTAGGCGAACCGGCAGTCCGGGAAGGCCCTCCTCACGGCGACGAGCTGCCGCTTCAGCCTCCCGTAGTCGGGACTGACGAGGTCGGCTTCGGTACCGGCCAACCGCAGGATCGAGTCAGCGTCTATGGCGGCGGCGGCCGTTCGGGTCACGGTCAGGATCACCCGGCGCTGGCCGTGGTCCGCCGCCCGTCCCGACTCCTGCGCGAGGATCCACCCAAGACCGAGGGTGATGACGAGGCCGCCCACGGCCACGCGGCTGATGCGTCCGGCGGCGCGGGCGGCCCGGTCGCCAAACGCGAGCCTGCGGAGCAGCCGGTACCGCCGGCAGAGCGCCCCAGCGATCGCAAGCGCGAAGACCGCCCGCGCGAGTTGGATCGAGATTCCCGCGAGGGTGCCCGCGTCCGGGAGCGGGACAGCCATGGGCGGTCCCGCCACCGCGGCGAGGCCAAGCCCCGCCATCGCCACCGCCGCGATGCCGCTGCCCCGCGCCTCGTGGGGCAGCCCCAGGACGGGCGCACGCCACAGCAGCCATGCAGCGGCCAGCGTGGACACTGCGCCGAGGGAGTAGCGAATCGCGGCGTCAGGGTCGGCGGCCCCCATGCCGACGCTGCCGCATGCCAAAGCCAGCAGGACAAGATGAACCCAGAAGCCCGGGCCGCGCTTCACGACGGAGGCGATCCCCGACCGGGCGAACTCCGCCAGGCACAGAAACGACACTGCATTCAGAAGTGGTCCAACAACCGCCGACACGGGGGAGGGTTCGAGACTGGGCGTCAAGAGGCCAAGCCATTCGTGGAGCGCCTGAGAGAACCCGAAGAGTGCGCACCACTTCCATGGGAGGTGACTATCCGTTCGCGCCAGCGACCGTCCGATGACGCCGAGGCATGCAAATGCCAGCCCTGAGAGCAAAAGCAGGAAGTCCGTTTGGTGAGAGAGGAAGTCAACAATCATGGGAGACCCCGCCACCTGACGTGCATGCCTCACTAGGGCACTCTGGGCGTGAGCCCTGGCCCATCCCATCGGCTACCAAGGAGACGGAAGCCAGTTCCATCGGCATTGCTCCCCACCGGTTGTGTTGCGCCATGACAGCCGGGGCGGCAATCGTGGGCGGATCGCCCGCCGATTGCCGGTTCCGTTCCGACGCAATCGGGGGCCTCGTTCAGTGTTCCAATGGTTCCGCGACGCGTCAGCGTACTCAGCGTACAAGGAAGCCCCGATCGCACGGTGGACGTGACGGCCATGCCCCATCGGGCCCGTCAGCGGGCAGTGCACAGTGTCTGTTTAGTCCGGGTACCAAAGATACTGCCAGGCGGCGGCGACGCCAGATCCTTGGAGGCCCCCAGGATCCCGAGGTTCTCCGGCGGCCTGGGCAGCATCGGACCCTGCACGACACTATTCTAATATTAGAATAGTGTCCCGATTCTCTCATGCCCCCCGAGGAGGAGCCAGGAGTTTCGACAGTCCCCCGGCGTATCCTGCCCCACGGCGAAGGTTGCCCGCCTCTTGAGGCAGACGTATACTCCAGGGTCTCGAAAGCAGCCTTCGTTTCCCATGGCGACGGCGCGCGCCGGCCATCCGGGCCGACGCGCCGGCGAGGGACCCTCTGAACGAGGAGGCGCCAGGCATCATGACACGCCCCCATGCCCGACTCCCCACGTGGGCCACGGTGGTGCTACCGCTCGCGTTGCTGGTCTTCGCCGTGGGAGGCCTGTGGTTTTACCGCGCCCAAGACCAGGCCATGCGCCGCAAGGTCGAGGAGGAGCTGGCTACCATCGCCGGGCTCAAGGCGGAGCAGATCGTTGCCTGGCGCCGCGACCAACTGGAGGATGCCGGCCTGATCGCGGAGAACGCCACGCTAGTCGTGGCCACGGCGCGCTACTGGGCCGATCCTGGCGACGAAACCGGCGACCAGCTTCTCCGCGTCTTTCGTCGCGTCCAGAAAGGCCATGACTACGCGGACATCCTGCTGGTGGATGCGAACGGGCATGTCTGCCTGAGTCTGGCCGGCGCCGCAGGCGACGGCCATCCGGAGATGCTCTCGGCGTTGGAAACCTCCCTGCGCGAGCGGAGGCCCGTTCTCGTCGACCTGCACGCGGGCGACCTCGACCCGTCGCCGCATATCAGCGTCGTCGCACCCGTCTTCTCAGACGCTGCGGGCGGCGAGCCTGCCGGCGCGCTGGTGTTGATGAGTGAGGCGCGAGCCTTCCTTTACCCCCTTGTCGAAAGCTGGCCCAGGCCGAGCAAGACCGCGGAGACCCTGCTCATCCGGCGAGACGGTGACGAGGTGCTCTTCCTGAACGACCTCCGCCACCAGGCGGGCACGGCGCTCACGCTGCGCATCCCGATAGATCGAACCGACGTCCCCGCAGTGATGGCGGCGCTGGGTCGGCGGGGGGTCGTGTACGGCCGTGACTACCGCGAGGTTTCGGTTGTCTCGCACGTCTCCGCTATTCCCGATTCCCCATGGCTCATGGTGGCAAAGGAGGATGCCGACGAAGCGTTCTCCGAATGGCGGTTTCGCTCAGTGATGATCCTCGCCTTCCTGGCGGGATTGGCTGCGGCCGTGGGCGCGGTCATCCTCGTGGTCTGGCAGCGGAACGAGAAAGGCCACTACCGCACACTCTATGAGACCGAGTCGGCGCTGCGGGCGTTGTCCGCGCGTCAGCAGGCCCTGCTGGCCGCGGTACCTGACATCATCATGGAAGTCGACGTGAACAAGAGGTACACCTGGGCGAACCGTGCGGGCATTGAGTTCTTTGGGGAGGATGTGGTCGGCACGGAAGCCGCTTCCTACTTCGACGGGGAGCAGGATACCTACGAGACGGTCGCGCCGCTCTTCAAGGGCCAGGAAGGCGTGATCTACGCGGAGAGCTGGCAGCGGCGCCGAGATGGGGAGAGGCGCCTGCTCGCGTGGTGGGGCCGCGTGCTCAAAGACGCCAAGGAGAACGTTATCGGCGCGCTCTCCTCCGCGCGGGATATCACCGAGCGTTCGCGGGCGGAGCAGCAGCTCCTCATCCAGAAACGGATCGCCGACATCTTCCTCACGATCCCCGATGACGAGATGTTCTACGAGGTCTTGCAGGTCGTGCTTGAGGCCATGCAGAGCCCGTTCGGCGTCTTCGGGTACATAGACGAGGCAGGCGCGCTGGTCGTGCCGACCATGACCCGGCTCATCTGGGACAAGTGTCAGGTTCCCGAGAAGACCATCACGTTCCCGCGCTCCACCTGGGGAGACAGCAGTTGGCCCAGGGCGATCCGGGAGAAGATGCCGAACTACTCCAACGAGGTCTCTACCAGAACCCCCGCTGGGCATGTCACACTCACGAGACACATTTCCCTGCCAATCCTGTTTCGTGGCGACGTCATCGGTCTTTTCCAGGTGGCGAACAAGGCGGTGGACTACACGGCAGCGGATATCGCCGCTTTGCAGACCGTCGCCACCTACGTGGCCCCGGTTCTGAGCGCGCGGCTGCAGCGCCAGCGGCAGGAAGAGAATCTACGATCTCTGAATCAGGAGCTGGCGAGGGCCAACGCCGAACTCCAGCGTTTCGCATACGTTGCGTCACACGACCTTCAAGAGCCGCTACGAATGATCGCCAGCTACCTGCAGCTCATCGAGGGCCGGTACAAGGACAGGCTGGATGCCGATGGCCTGGAGTTCATGGCCTTTGCCGTTGATGGCGCCAACCGCCTGCAGACGATGATCCGTGACCTTCTTGAGTACTCCCGTGTGGGAAGCCGGGGGATGCCCCTTGAGGAGGTCGACGCCGAGGAGGCGCTGGATCAGGCCCTGCAGAATCTGCAGGTGCAGATCGCGGACAGCGGCGCGGTTGTGACCCACGACCCCCTGCCGCGCATCACGGCCGACCAGACGCAGATCGTGCAGGTGTTCCAGAATCTGATCAGTAATGCCATAAAGTTCAGAAGCAGTGAGCCCCCGCGTATCCATATCACGTCTCGCCGCCAGGACGACGAATGCGTCTTCTCTGCACGGGACAACGGCCTGGGGGTGGCGCCGGAGCTCAATGAGCGCATCTTCATCGTGTTTCAACGCCTTCACGGCCAGGAGTACCCGGGAACCGGCATAGGTCTGGCCATCTGCAAACGTATCGTGGAACGCCACAAGGGGAGGATCTGGGTGGAATCCGAGGCAGGCACAGGCGCCACGTTCCACTTCAGTATTCCTATCGCTACAGGAGGGAATGTGTGAAGTCTGGGTCCAAGAACGAGCCGGCCCTCGGCCGGCCTATCGAGATCCTGCTGGTCGATGACAATCCGGGCGACGTCCGCCTTGCCATTGAGGCCCTGAAGGAGGGCAAAGTCCGCAATCACCTCCATGTGACCTATGACGGGGTGGAGGCCATGGAGTTCCTCCGCCGCACGGGCAAGTACGCCGCGTCGCCGCGGCCCGACATCGTGCTCTTAGACCTGAACATGCCGAAGAAGGACGGGCGCGAAGTCCTGAAGGAGATCAAGAGTGACGAAGACCTGCGCCGGATCCCGGTCGTGATCCTCACAATCTCCAAGGGCGAAGAAGATATCCTGGCGACCTACAATCACCACGCCAATTGCTACATCACCAAGCCGATCCAGATGGATGAGTTCCTCAAGGTCATGCGATCCATCGAGAATTTCTGGCTGACCATCGTGACGTTGCCCCCCGGTGGGGCGTGCTGATGTCCGCGGGGGGTGTTCCCGGGTCGAGGAGGCATCGCGTTGACTCGGAACTGATTCGCCTGCTGCTGGTCGAAGACAATGCCGGCGATGCGCGTCTCATCCGCGAGATGCTTAGGGAGTCGGCGGACATCGAGATCGAGACCGTCGAACAAGTGTCTGCGGCGGTGGACCGCCTTGGACGCGGTGGCCTCGATCTCGTCCTTCTTGATCTCGGTCTTCCGGACAGCCAGGGGCTCGACACCCTTCGCACGGTGGGTACGGCGGCGCCTCGGCTTCCCATCGTGGTTCTGACCGGCCACGACGACGCCGAATCCGGCATGGCGGCGGTGCGGGCCGGCGCTCAGGATTATCTAATCAAGGGTCAGATCCCCGCGGGATTGCTTCACCGCGTGCTACGGTTCTCCGTGGAACGGCAGCGCGTGCAGGAAGCGTTGCTGGAGAGCGAGGACCGCTATCGGGATCTGGTAGAGAACAGCCAGGAGCTGATCTGCACCCACGATCTCGAAGGGCGTATCCTCTCCGCGAATCCCTGGGCAGCGAAGGTGCTGGGCTATGGCCTCGATACCATTCTGCACATGAATATCCGCGACTTCCTGGCGCCCGAAACGCGTGGAGGAATCGGGGCGTATCTCGCCAGGATTCAAAAGCGCGGCGTTGCCAAAGGGCAGTTGCTCATTCAGACCGCCACGGGGGAGCGGCGCCTGTGGGAATACCACAACACCCTGAGGACCGAGGACGTCGCCGTTCCCGTCGTCCGCGGCATGGCGCACGACATCACCGAGCGCAAACAGGCGGAGGACGCGTTGCGCACCAGCCGAGCCCAGTTCTCCCACGCTCTGCAGATGGCCCGTGCAGGCCACTGGGAGTATGACGTGGGCACCGACACGTTCACATTCAACGATAACTTCTACCGAATCTTCCGTACGACGGCGGCTGAAGTGGGCGGGTACCGAATGTCATCGGCCGAGTACGCTCGCAGGTTCTGCCATCCGGACGATGCAGGCCTGGTGGCCAAGGAAGTTCAGGCGGCAATCGCCACACCCGACCCCGCCTACAGCTGCCAAATCGAACACCGTATCCTTCATGCCGACGGTGAGGTCGGCCACATCACCGTGCGTTTCTTCATCGTCAAGGACTCCCAGGGACGAACCGTGAAGACCTATGGCGTCAATCAAGACATCACCGAGCGCAAGCAGGCGGAACGCCGCATCGCCGCGGCTCTGGTGGAGAAGGAGGCCCTCCTGCGGGAAATCCACCACCGGGTCAAGAACAACCTCCAGGCAGTCACCGCGCTCATCGACATCAGCCGAGCCCAAGTGGCGGATGCCGGCGTCCGGCGCTCCCTCCGGGAGCTGCAGGAACAAGTCCGCACCATGGCGTTGGTCCATGAGCATCTGTACAGGTCGGAGAACCTGGCGGAGGTCGAGATGCAGCCCTTCCTCGACACGCTGGCCGAGAATGTGCTTCAGGCTTTCGGCGCCGGAGGCCTGGTCGTCGTCTCTGTTCGAGTAGATGGCGTCTCCATGGATTTGGAGGAGGCGATGCCCTGCGGCCTCATCGTGAACGAGCTAGTCACCAACGCACTGAAGCATGCCTTTGCCGGAGGTACCGGCGAGGCCGGGGCCGTCACGGTCTCCCTGGCATCTTCCGGCGACGAGTGGGAGCTTCGGGTCACCGACAACGGAATAGGGTTGCCGCCCGGGTTTGACTGGCGACGGGCCGAGTCCATGGGGCTGCATCTGGTCAATCTCTGGGCGACGCACCAATTGGGAGGCATCATCGACGTCTCCGTCTCTGAGGGCACTGCATTCACCATACGGTTTGGTCGGAAGCGGAGGGCACGCCATGACTAGTGCACGAATTCTGGTCGTCGAGGATGACGCAATCGTCGCGGCCCACCTTGAGCGGGTGCTGGCCCAGATGGGATACGAGGTGACGCGCCTCGTCGCCACCGGCGAGGACGCCGTGGCTGCCGCGGGGGCGGACAGGCCGGATGTGGTGCTGATGGATGTACGCCTCCGGGGTGAGATGGATGGGATCCGCGCCGCGGAGGAGATCCGCGCGGGCTACGGGCTGCCGATCATCTATCTGACGGCCTATGCGGATGAGCCGTTGATCCAAAAGGCCAAGCGCACGGAGCCCTACGGCTACTTGGCCAAGCCCGTGCGCGACAAGGAGCTGCATGCGAGTATCGAGATGGCCTTGTACAAGCATGCGACCGACCGGAAACTGAAGCATCTTTCCGACGTGCTCAGGGCCGTGCGGGATGTGAACAAGCTTATCACCCGCGAGCGCGATCGTTTCCGCATGATGGCGGGTGCATGCCGGATTCTGGAGCACACCAGAGGGTATGTCCTGGTTGTGGTGAACCTCGTGTCAGAGGGCGGCTCGCCCACCGTGGTGGTGGGGGAGGGGGCCCCGGAGCTCGCTGCCGCGCTGCTGAGGATGAGTGCCGATGACCTGATGCAGACCCCCTGCATGAGGTCGATCCGCCAGGGGAAGATGGAGGTCTGCGACTGTAGCGAGGCGGTTCAGACGGAGTCGGCGTGGGGCCGGGCGGCCGCGGCCCAGGGGGTGTGCGCCATCGCCTCCATCCCCATGCGGTATGAGGAGAAGACGTACGGGGCGCTGTGCGTGTACGGCGACCGGCAGGATGCCTTCGGGCCGGGAGAGATGGATCTCCTGGAGGAACTGGCGGACGATCTCGCCTTCGCCGTGAAGGGCCTCGCCGACCAGGAGGCCCGACTGGCAGCGGAGCTGCAGCTGCAGGCCAGCGAAGAACGCTACCGCGAACTGGTGGAGAACCTCAACGAGGTCATCATCTCATTGGATGCAGACAGCCGGATTGCCTTCGTCAGCCCGGCGGCGACTGCCATCCTGGGGTATGCGCCCGCCGAGATGGTCGGCCGTCCCTATCAGGACTTCATCCACGCCGATGACCTAAGCCCTGTGCGAGCGGCCTTCCAGGACCTCCTGCGGGGCGAGCTCAGTCCCAGCGAATACCGGATGATCACCAAGAGCGGCGCCGTACGCTGGGTGCGCTCGTCCAGCAGGCCAGTGGTGGAAGACGGCAGGATCACTGGGATCCAGGGCCTGATCAGCGATATCACCGAGCGCACGGTGCTGGAAACGCAGCTGCGGCGAGCCCAGAAGCTGGAGGCCTTCGGTCAACTGGCCGGAGGGGTCGCCCACGATTTCAACAATGTGCTCCAGACCATCGTCGGCTACCTCTCGCTGGCGATGAGGTCCCTCAATCCTGCCCACGAGTCGTACGACGACCTCAAGGAAATCGAACGCGCCACCGAAAGGGCGGCGGCCTTAACCCGCCAGCTCCTGGCTTTCGGCCGCCGGCAGGTGCTGGACCTTCGGGTTCAGAATCTCAGTGACGTCGTGGCGGGCATGCTCAAGATGATGCAGCGGGCGCTTGGTGAACACATCGTGCTCAACCTCCACGCTCGGCCGAGCACTCCCACCGTGCGAATCGATGCCGGGCAGATCGAGCAAGTCCTCCTCAATCTCGCGCTGAACGCCAGGGACGCCATGCCGGGGGGAGGCCAGCTGGACATCGGGACCGACATCATCCATCTGGAGCGCGATCATGTGGCGGCCCATCCCGAGGCCACGGCAGGCACATACGCCGTACTCAGGGTGAGTGACACCGGCAGCGGCATGAGCGAGGAAGTAAAGGCCCATGTGTTCGAGCCGTTCTTCACGACCAAGGCGGAGGGCACGGGCAGCGGTTTGGGCTTGGCCATGGTGCACGGCATCGTGAAGCAACACGAGGGGTTCTGCGAGATCGAGAGCGAGCCGGGGCGCGGTACATCGGTGGCTATCTACCTGCCCGAAGCGGCGGAACCGGCGTCCCAAGAGGAGGCGCGGATCGAGGTGCCGAAGCCTGCGGGTGGTACCGAGGTCATCCTGATGGCGGAAGACGAGGGGGCCATCAGGGCCCTGAATGCTCGCATTCTGTCGTCGGCGGGCTATCGGGTACTTCAGGCGGCCAACGGAGAGGAAGCCATGAAGGTCTTTGACGACCACGGAGGGGGCGTAGACCTGGCTCTCTTGGATGTGGTCATGCCCCGAGCGGGCGGGGTCGCGGTACTCCAGCACGTCCGCGCCCACCGGCCCGGCCTGCCCGTGGTCTTCTCCTCGGGCTACAGCGACGACGTGAGCCAGACGCGGTTAGTCCAAGAGCAGGGGCTGGCCCTCCTTCGCAAGCCCTTCACCCCCAATGAGCTATTGCTGGCCGTGCGGGCCGCCTTGGATTCCGCCCGAGGGACCTCGTGATGGAACTCATGCCGAAGCCGGCGCGCCCACAGGCCCTGGTGCTGCCGGCGCTCATGCTGTGCGTGCGAGGGGGGGAGGTGTGGCTCCACCGCGCCCAGGGTTCGCGGCTGAGAGATGAAGCCGAGACCTCGCTGAAGGCCATCGCAAGACTCAAGGAGAACCGGATCGCCGCCTGGCGCGACGACCAACTGAACGATGCGATGCTGCTGGCCGGGCCCGGGCTCAGCGGGCGCGATGACGGGGGCGGATCGCAGGCCTCCGTGGCCGCGGACACCGGCTCCTTCGGGCTGCGCATGGTGCATCTGTGGGCCACCCATCAACTGGGCGGGCGCATCGACATCGGTAGAGAGGATGGGGCCGTCATCACCGTCTGCTGTGCGGAGCCTCAGGCATGAGAAGGCCGGCCGGGGCTCCCAGTCCTGCCGTGCGCCTTCCTCGTGTCACGGGCTTGGGAGCCTTGATTCTCATCATCGGCCTTGCACTGTCAACCGCGGCCGTGTTCCTGGTGACCCGCCGGGCCGACCGCGAACTCCGCTTGGCGCTGGTGCGGCAAGCGAGGCTGGCGGCCTATGCCCTGTCCTTTGAGCGCCTTGCCGCATTGACCGGTACCGATGATGACCTGACATCGCCCGACTACCTGCGGATCAAAGCGCAACTTGCCGGAATGAGGATCGCCGATCCACGATGCAGGTTTCTCTATCTCATGGGCCGCCGGGCCGACGGGTCGGTCTTCTTCCTCGTGGATTCCGAGCCTTTCGGTTCGGCCGACGAGTCGCCTCCCGGCCAGACGTATGACGAGGCCTCGCCCCAGTTGCATCGCGTCTTCACCACGATGCGTGAGACGGTGGTGGGTCCGTTTAGTGACCGGTGGGGAACCTGGATCAGCGCCTTCGTGCCCCTGGCGAGGGATAACGGCAATGTGGTGGTCTTCGGCATGGACATCGCGGCCAGCGGATGGCGCGGGATGGTGGCGGCCAGCGCTGCAGTGCCGGCACTGCTGGCACTGCTGACAGCCGGTCTCTCCCTGGCGGTGATCCGCTTGCGTAGGATCACCCAGCACGCCCGCGCCAATGCGCAGAAAGTCGCAAGCATCTTCCGGGGATCGCCCATCGGCGTGGGCGTGGCCGTGAACCGCATTATCGTCGAGGTCAATGACCGCTTCTGTGAGCTCTGTGGCTATGCCCGCGAGGAACTCATCGGTCAGAGCACGGCCAGGCTGTACCCCCACGACAAAGAGTACGAGCGAGTTGGTCGTGACCTGTACGAACCCATCAACCGAGGGGCCATCGGCACGGTCGAGGCGAAGTTCCGGCGGCGAGACGGCGGCCTGCGAGACATGGCGCTTCGTGCCGCGGCCCTGGATCCTCGGCATCCCGAGTTCGGGGTCGCCCTGGCGGCGGTAGACATCACCGAGCGGAAGCGGGGAGAAGACGCGCTGCGTCACTCGCACTCCCTGATTGAGGCGACGCTGGAATCCACTGCCGACGGCATCCTCGTGGTAGACCGCGCCGGCAAGATTGCCGGTTTCAACCGGCGCTTCCTGGAGTTGTGGCGGATTCCAAAGCCGCTGGCGGCGAAGGGAGATGATGAAGCACTGCTGCGGTTTGTGCTCGACCAACTGGAGGATCCGGGCGCCTTCCTAGACAAGGTGCATGCACTGTACGGCATGCCCGAGGCGGTATCGACGGACGAGGTTCGTTTCAAGGACGGCCGGGTGTTTGAGCGCTACTCACAACCCCAGCGGGTCGGTGACGAGGTCGCGGGGAGGGTCTGGAGCTTTCGCGATATCACCGAGCGGATGCAGACCGCGGAGGCGTTGCGCGCCGCGGTCGCGGAGAAGGACGTGCTGCTTCGGGAGGTGCACCATCGGGTCAAGAATGCCTTGCAAGGCATCATCGCCTTGGTGGGGCTTCGCATCGCCAAGATCAGCGATGAAAGCGTCGTGCGCTCCCTGGAGGAACTGCAGGAGCAGGCCCGGGCCATGGCGCTGGTGTACGAGCGGCTTTACCAGTCTTCCGATGTAACCCAGGTGGACATGGAGCCGTATCTGGAGGCGATCTGTCGGGGCTTGGTCGAGGCGTTCCGCGGCGACCGCGACCTGGCGGTCACCGTGCACGCGCCATCCGTCAGATTGCCCGTCACCCAGGCCATGCCGTGCGGGCTCATCGTGAACGAACTGGTCTCCAATGCGTTGAAGCACGCGTTCCCGCCCGAGGTGCGGCCTTTCGGCGGCATCCAGGTCGCCATGGAGCGGGTCGGAGACGGGGTGGTGCTGTCGGTCTCAGATGACGGCGTGGGGCCTCCGGAGGGGTTCACATTGGGCGGAGAGCACGATTCGGGGCTCCAACTGGTGCGGCTTTGGGCGACCCATCAGTTGGGAGGGAGCATCGAGAGCATCGGAGGGGCGGGCCTGCGGGTCACGGTGCGATTCGAGGCAGAACGCGTGGCGGCGGAATCATGAGTGGCGGGAGACCCAGCCGGATTCCGCGGATGTGCCTGCTCGTCGGAGTGATGATGATGTCTGAGGCGTGGGCAGAACGCACCGTGCGGGTCGGGGTGTATCAGAACAGCCCCAAGGTGGCGGTGGCTGAGGACGGGGGGGCCGAGGGCATGTTTGTTGACCTGATCGAGGCTATTGCCGAGGAAGAGGGGTGGTCGCTGGAGTACGTGCCGGGCACCTGGGTCGAGGGGTTGGACCGACTGCTCGCGGGAGAGATCGACCTGATGCCGGATGTAGCCTACAGCGCCGCCCGCGAGGAGACCTATGCGTTCCATCATGAGCCGGTCTTGTCGGACTGGTTCCAGGTGTATGCGCGGCGGGGCAGTGGGATCAAATCCATAGTCGATTGTGCCGGCGGGAAGATTTCGGTGCTGGAGCGCTCGATCCAACAGGATGCCTTCGCGAGGATGCTCGTCGAATTCGACATCATGATATCTCTGATGCCGTTTTCCACCTACGAGGATGCGTTCGCGGCAGTCGCGAGGGGCGAGGCGGATGCGGTTATCGCCAATCGTTTCTACGGTGCGACGCATCTGCGTGAGCATCAGCTCGAGGATACTGCCATCATCTTCAGCCCGACCAGGTTGTTCTTCGCGGCGCCCAAGTCGGGAGACCCAATGGTGCGTGATGCCATTGACAGGCACCTGGCGCGGTTCAAGCGGGATCCTCACTCGGTCTACTTCCGGTCGTTGAAGCGGTGGACGTCGGAGGCGGTGCCCGCCCGCGTCCCCGGGTGGATGAAAGGGGCCGTGATCGGCACCATTGGGGTGCTGCTCGTCGTCGGCCTGTGGACCGTCACGCTCAAGCGCCAGATCGCGGTCAGGACAGCGGAGCTCAGAAGGAGCAGCCAGGAAAACGCGCGGCTGTATACCGAAGTGCGCCGGAGGGCAGAAAACCTGGAGGGCCGAGTAGCAGAGCGTACCGCGGAGTTGACCCAGGCCAATACTGAACTGGCGGTGGCCAGGGATCAGGCCCAGGCGGCCGACCGTCTCAAGTCGGCGTTCTTGGCGACCATGTCCCACGAATTGCGGACCCCGCTGAACTCCATCATCGGTTTCACCGGCATTCTCCTCCAGGAGTTGCCGGGGCCGCTGACCACCGAGCAGCGCACCCAACTGGAGATGGTGCGCGGCAGTGCGCGGCATCTCCTCGCCCTCATCAATGATGTGCTGGACATCTCGAAGATTGAGGCCGGGCAAATGGAGGTTGTGCGGGAATCATTCGATCTGCGTGCCTCCCTCGCCAAGGTCGCTGGCATCATGCGGCCCCTGGCCGAGAAGAAGGGGCTTGCCGTGCGCCTCGACTGCGCGCCGGAGATCGGCCTCGTGGAGGGCGACCCCCGCCGGGTGGAACAGGTGCTCATGAATCTCATGAATAATGCCGTCAAGTTCACGGAACAAGGCGCGGTCACGGTCACCGCCGGGGTGAGGGAAGGCTGGGTGCGTATCGCCGTCGCGGATACGGGTATCGGCATCAAGCCACAAGACCTCTCTACCCTGTTCCGGCCCTTCCGGCAGATCGACACGGGATTGTCGAGACAGCACGAGGGAACCGGGCTGGGTTTAGCTATCTGCACGCGCCTGGTCGACCTCATGGGCGGCGACATCACCGTCGAAAGCGCGTGGGAGAGGGGGAGCGTGTTCACGTTCGCGCTGCCCATCCATGCAGGGGGGATGGCATGAAAGGAACCATACTTCTCATCGAAGACAATGAGCAGAACCGCTATCTGGCGACCTTTCTTCTGGAGCACCACGGCTTCACCGTGCTCCAGGCGCGCAACGGCCCCGAGGGGATCGCCCGGGCGGCCGAAGTCCGCCCCGACCTCATCATCCTGGATATTCAGCTTCCGCAGATGGATGGCTACGATGTCGCCCGCACGCTCAGGCAAAATCCAGACCTGCTGCGCATTCCCATCGTAGCCGTGACGTCGTACGCCATGCCCGGCGACCGGGAGAAGACTCTGGCAGCCGGCTGCACCGGGTACATCGAGAAGCCCATCAATCCCGCGACCTTTGTCGCCGAGATCCGGGGGCACCTTCCCCCCGTGCGAGAGGAGAGCTCATGACAACGGAGCGTATCCTGATCGTGGATGACAGGGAGGAGAACCGCTACCTGCTGCGGGCCATGCTGCAGGGTAACGGCTACGACGTGCTGGAAGCGCGGCACGGCGCCGAAGCTCTGGAGACGGCCCGGCAGACGCCGCCGGACCTTGTCATCTCCGACATACTCATGCCCGTGATGGACGGGTTCGCTCTCTGCCGGGAGTGGCTTCGGGACGAGCGTTTGGGGAAGATCCCGTTCATCTTCTACACCGCCACCTACACCGACAGCAGGGACCGGGAGTTCGCCCTCGGCCTTGGGGCCTCCCGGTTCATCGTGAAGCCCCAGGAGCCTGAGGCCTTCATGGAGATCATCCGGGAGGCCCTGCGACATGTCGTGGCGGGCCGTGCCGCGTTGGCGAGCCCGGGCCCTACCGTGGATGAGGCGGCCTATCTCCAGCAGTACAACGAGGCCCTCATCCGCAAGCTGGAAACGAAGATGGAGCAACTGGAGCATGCCAACCGCATGCTGGAGCACGAGCTGGAGGAACGAACCCGGATGGAGGCGGATCTCCGGGAGAGCGAGGTGCGGTACCGGGCCCTCTTCGAGCACATGGCCTCGGCATCATGCCTGGATGAGGTGATCTACCGGGAGGGTATCCCCGTGGACTACCGCCTGGTGGATGTCAACCCCGCCTTCGAGCGCGTCACCGGCATCAGCCGCGGGCGGGCCATCGGAGCCCTGGCCTCAGAGCTCTACGACTCACCCCAGGTCTGGTCGTTGGATGTCTTTACGGGGGTTGCCGAGACGGGAACGCCGGCTCGGTTCGAGGCCTTCGTGCCCGCCATCGGCAAGCATCTCGACATAGTCGTGTCGTGCCCCCGCAAGGGAATGTTCTCGACCGTGTTCTCCGATATCACCGAGCGAAAGAGGCTGGAAGACGAGCTCCGGAGCGCGCTGGACGAACAGGCATGGCTCCTGAAGAGCATGATGAACGCCTTCGTCGTGTGTGACTCGGTCTTCGACGCCGACGGCCGCTTCGTCAGCTACCGTTTCCGGTACATCAACGATGCCTATGAACGCATAACCGGCGTGAAGCGAAACGAGGTGTACGGCAAGACCGTGCACGAGGTATGGCCTGAGACCGAAGAGTCATGGATCGAGAACTACGGCGCGGTGGCCGTGACCGGCGTGGCGATGACCTTCGAGATGTATCACGCGCCCACGGCCAAACACTACCACTGCCACGTCTACCGCCCGTGGGACAGCACTGCGCGGTTCTGCGTCGTCTTCGACGACATCACCGCGCGGGTAGAGGCCTCCGCTGCGATGGCGAGCCGGCTTGACGAACTGCGCCGATGGCACACGGCAACGCTGGGCCGCGAAACCCGGATTCTCGAACTCAAGCGAGAAATAAACGAACTGCTGGCCGCTGCGGGACAGCCGCCACGGTACTCCAGCGCGGAGGAAGATCAGTGGCCCCGCGCCGACTCCTCGCGGCGTGGCTGATGACCGGGGAGGATCGTGTCTTCAGGCCGGTTCCGGAAGGAAGGTGGTGGGGATGAAGCTCAGCACGAAGTTGACCGTGATAATGGGAGGAGCCACGGTTGCGTTCTTCCTGGTTGCCCTGGCGGTATCGGACCGCATTGTCCGCAGCGGATTCTCCCGTCTCGAAGAGCGGCATGCCCGCGCCGATGTCGATCACGCGCGTGCGGCCATCGACCGAGGGGCCGACGCGTTGGGGGTGACTGCCGCGGACTGGGCAATGTGGGATGACACCTACCAGTTCGTGCAAGATCAGAACCCCGCCTACGCAGAAGGAAACCTTACCCCCCTGGCGCTCTCAACGCTCAGGATCCATGCGCTGATGATCGTCGACGAGTCGTGCGGGCTGGCCTGGGGCCAGATGCTGAGTCCCGAAGACACCGGTTTTGTGCCACTCCCCGACAAGCTGCGCCGGCTCGCGGAAGCTGGCGGGGTGTTGACCACCTTCGATCCCGATCGGGACCGCATCTCGGGGATCGTGGTTCTGGCTGAAGGGCCCATGCTGGTCGCCGCCCATCGGATCCTCACGAGCCAGCGGGAAGGCCCTGCCCGGGGCACGCTGGTCATGGGGCGATTCCTTGATGCCGACGCCATTGGTGAACTGGCAGAGGCGCTCCAGGTGGAGGTTAACGTCTTCCGCGTTGATGATCTCGCCGGGCCCACCGTGCCGGATGGGGTCACCGCAGCCTGGGGCGTGGATCCGCCCGTGATCCGGGTGATCAGCCCAACGGTCATCGCCGGATACGGTCTTGTGCGGGATCTGAGCGAAACGCCGGCACTGGTGGTCGAAGTCCGGATGCCGCGAGACATCTCTGCGCAGGGAACCCGTACCTCCGCGGTCTTCGCGGGCACGTTGCTGGCGGCTGCCTCCTGTCTCACCTTCGTCATCGCGGTCACGCTGAGATGGCAGATCATCGGGAGACTGGCGTCGCTCAGCAGAGGCATCCGGCGCATCTCCACCGCGGAGGATTTTTCGGGGCGCGTCACCCTGGCCGGATCCGATGAGTTGTCCGCCATCGCCGATGACGTCAACCACCTGGTGACCCGGGTGGCGGAATCCCGACGGGCGCTGGTGAAGAGCGAGGAGCGCATCGGGCAGATCGCGAATAGCGTCGCCGACTGGATCTGGGAAGTTGACGCAGAGGGGTTGTACACGTACGCAAGTCCTGCGGTGGAGCGAATTCTGGGCTACGCGCCCGAGGAAATCGTGGGGAAAAAGCATTTCTACGACCTATTCGCGCCCGAAGAACAGCAGGCCAAGAAGCGCGCGGCACTCGACACAATGGCGCGGCGCGTGAGGTTCATCGCCCTGGTCAACACCAACGTGCACAAAGACGGCCGTCGCGTAGTGCTGGAGACCAACGGCGTGCCGGTGGTGGATCAGCAGGGGAAGCTCCTTGGGTACCGCGGCGCCGACAGGGATATTACCGAGCGCACCCTGGCGGAGGAGGCAATGAAGGAGGCCGCCGTCGAGACGCAGCGACTTCTCGAAACGGCCGAGCAGTCGCGCAGGGCGCTGCTCAGCGTGGTAGAGGACCAGAAGCGTGCCGAGGAGGCACTCCGTCAGAGCACGGTCCTGCTGGACACCGCGGGACGAATGGCGCGGTTCGGCGCCTGGAGCGTGAACCTGGCCGAGAACAGGGTGACATGGTCGGACCAGGTGGCCGCCATCCACGAGATGCCTCCGGGATACTCTCCCACCGTGGAGCAGGGATTGGGCTTCTACGCTCCCATATGCCGGGAGCGGATCGCGCAGGTGTTCGGCGCGTGCGCCCGAGAGGGGACGCCCTACGACGAGGAGTTCGAGATCATTGCGGCCGGAGGGTCCCGCGTCTGGGTTCGGACCATTGGCCACGCCATTCGCGATGGCACGGGAGCCATCGTGAAGGTCGAAGGCGCCTTCCAGGATATCACGGAGCGCAAACGGGTCGAGGGGGCGCTCCACAAGGCACTCGCTGAAAAGGATGTTCTGCTGCGCGAGGTGCATCATCGGGTTAAGAACAATCTCATGGCGATGATGGCGCTCATGCAGATGAAACGCGAACGGATTGGTGATGAGCGCCTGAGTCTTGTGCTGCTCGAGCTGGAAGAGCAGGCGCGCGCTATGTCGCTGGTGTATGAGCAGCTCTACCAGAGCGACAGCGTGGCCCACGTGGAGATGGGTCCCTATCTCTCGTCACTGACCCAGAGCCTGGTGCCGGCCTTGCGTGGTGAGCGGGACATTATCGTGGAGGTCGACGCGGATCCGGTCGTGCTCGATGTGGAACAGGCCATGCCGTGCGGGCTCATCGTCAACGAGTTGGTGACCAATGCGCTGAAGCACGCGTTTCCGCCGTCGCCGGGGAGGAGGGGAACCATCCACGTCTCCCTGGCGAAGGAGGGGGAGGCCTGCCTGCTGACGGTGGCCGACGATGGAGCGGGCATGCCGCGGGGCGGTGACGCGATAACACGCTCGGGGCTCCGCATGGTGGGGTTGTGGGCCACCCACCAGTTGGGGGGCACCATTGAGATCGTAGACAACGCGGGGACCACCGTGACGGTCCGATTCAGCGAGGGGTGACATGGGCCTGGTCGCAGAGGGAATCCACGGAGGCAACGATGAAGGCTCGATGGCGTCAGTGCCGGCCGATGGGCAGGTGCGCGCGGGAGAAGAGTATCTGCGGGCCGTCCTGGACTCGGTGAATGACGCCGTGTTCGTGGATGACGCGGCTACCGGCCAGATCATCGATGTCAATCAGCGCACGTGCGAGATGTACGGGTATGCCCGAGAGGAAGTCCTCCGAATCCCCCTCGGAGACCTGAGCCAGGGCGAGCCTCCGTACTCTCAGAATGAGGCGCTGGAGTGGCTCCGCCGGGCCCGGGAGGGCGGGCCCCAGGTCTTCCCGTGGCTGGCGAAGCGAAAGAACGGCTCGTTGTTCTGGGTCGAGGTCAGCATCCGGTTCACGCGCATCGGCGCCGCAGATCGGTTCGTGGTCGTGGTGCGCGATATTACGGAGAGGTGGCTGGCCGAGGAGTCGCTTCGCGTCAGCCGCGAGAAGGCCGCACGTCTGCTGGCCCACCAGACCGCCATGAACCGGCTCGCCCTTGCCCTGGGAGAGACCCTCAGCCTGGATGAGGTATATCGCACCATTCACCGCCACATCGGCGACCTGGTCGACGTGTGGTGTCTCATCATTTCCTCCTTCGACGAGAAGTCGGGGCTGATCCAGGCCAGTTATGCCGCGGCCGATCAGGAGTACGATGTCTCCCAGTTCCCCGCCATCCCCCTGGGAGAACGGGGCAAGGGCACCCAGAGCAGGGTACTACACTCCGGAGAGCCACTCTACACCCCAGACCATCAGCAGGCGCTCAGGGATAGCCGGTTCCGCTACACCGTCGAGGATGACGGTGCGGTCCACGAGGAACTGCCCTCGGAGAGAGACAAGGAGGATACCACCCGCTCCGCGGTGTACCTGCCGATGAAGGTGGGCGGGAAAACGGTGGGAGTCATGCAGGTGCAGAGCCGCCGGTTGGACGCCTATACACAGGACGACATCGTTCTCCTGGCCGGGATGGCGAACGTTGCCGCGGTGGCCTTGCAGAATGCTCGGCTTCGAGAGGATCTCGTGCGAGAACTGGCCGAGCGAACCCGTGCCGAGGATGCGCGCGGCAAGAATGAAGCGAGGTTGGAGGGGTTGTTGCGCATCGTGAATTACGAGGCTCAGAGCGAACAGGAGCTCCTGGACCACGCACTGGAGCAGGCGGTCGCACTCACCGCCAGCACCATCGGGTACATCTACTACTATGACGAGGCCACACGCCGCTTCACCCTCAACACCTGGTCGAAGGATGTGATGAAGGAGTGCACGGTGATCGAACCCCAGGCCGTGTACGCGTTGGACAAGACCGGTGCCTGGGGGGAAGCGGTCAGGCAGGAAATGCCGATCGTCATCAACGATTTCGCGGCGCCGCATCCCCTCAAGAAGGGCTTTCCCGAGGGTCACGCGCCCGTGAAGAGATTCATGACCATCCCGGTGCGCGTCGAGGAACGGATTGTCGCGGTCGTCGGCGTCGCGAACAAGACGGCCGAGTATGACCAGGGCGACGTCCGCCAGCTCACCCTGCTCATGGATTCGATCTGGAAGATCGTGGAGCGCCGCCGGGCCCAAGAGGCCCTTCGGGAGAGCGAGCGGCGCTTCGCCACCCTGGCCGCCACCGCTCCCATCGGTATCTTCCGCACCGACGCCGACGGCGCCACGACCTATGTCAATCGCCGCTGGTCGGAGATATCGGGGCTCCGCGAGACAGAGGCCCTGGGTGATGGGTGGCTCCGCGCGGTGCATCCGGATGACCGGGCGCGTCTGGCCGCGGGATGGCACACCAAGGCCCGCGAGGGTGTACGGTCCCGGGCAGAGTATCGCTTCATCCGCCCCGACGGCACGGTTGTATGGGTCTGGGGGATCGCGACGCCGGAAGTCGACGCCCAGGGTGAGAGCTCCGGGTACATCGGTGCCATCAGCGACATCACCGAACGCCGCCGTGCGGAGGAGCAGGTCCGCGCCGCCCTGGAGGAGAAGGAGGTCCTCCTCCGCGAGGTGCATCACCGAGTCAAGAACAACCTCCAGGCCATCATCTACCTCATCGACACCAGGCTTGACCAGATCACCGACACGGCAACCGAGGCGCTGCTCCGGGGCCTGCAGGAGCAGGCCCGGGCCATGGCGCTGGTGTACGAGCAGATCTACCAGAGCGAGGACCTCTCCCATGTGCACATGGGCCACTATCTCGAGGTACTGGTCAGGCAGGTGATCCTCGCTCTCAGCCCCAGGGGAGACATCGACCAGGAAGTGAACGTCGGCGATGTCTTTCTGGAGGTAGCGGCGGCGATTCCCTGCGGCCTGATCGTGAACGAGCTGGTGACCAACAGCCTCAAGTATGCGTTCCCGCCCTCCTTTCAGACCAGGCCGCGCATCGGGATCGCGCTCGGCATCGAGGGCGATCGCTGTTGCCTGGCTGTCGAAGACAATGGCATCGGCATCGCCGAGCATTCGGAGTGCTCATCGCCGGGTTCCACCGGGCTGCGGCTGGTGCACCTGTGGGCCACGCACCAGTTGGGGGGCACGATCTCCCGCGAAGGCGGCAGGGGAACGCGGCATGTCATCCACTTTCCCCTGCCGGGCAACGTCGAGCCTGATGCGAGGCGCGGGCGGGATAAACCGTTGACGTTGCGGCACTGCGGCCCCATCATGCCAGAATGACGCACCGAATTCCTTCTTCCCGCCATCGCCCGCCAAAGCTGATTCGCCATGCCTTTCCGGTTCACCTATCGCGACCTTCCGCCGGCGCGGGCGTTCTCGCCGTGGTCCTGTGCGCCGGCGCCATCGGCCTTGTGATCCATCGAACCGATGCCCGGATGCGCGCCGATCTCCTGGATCACGCCCAAAGCATTGCCGCGGCACTCCATGTCGGCGAGATCTCGGCGCTGACCGGCACTCCCGCTGATACGGCATCCACGGACTACTCCCGGCTGAAGGAGCAACTGGCCCGGATCCGCCAGGCCACTCCCGCGTGCCGTTTCCTCTACCTCATGGGGCGCCGGGCCGACGGCGCCGTGGTCTTCCTGGCCGATTCGGAACCTCCCGGCTCTCCTGATGAATCCCCTCCAGGCCAGGTCTATGAGGAAGCCACGGCGCTCCTCCTCAGGGCGTTCGACACCGGGCTCGCGGCCACGGAAGGACCGGTCACCGACCGGTGGGGACCGTGGATCAGCGGGCTGGTGCCGGCCGTTGATTCATCCACAGGCCGCGTTGTCGCCCTCGTGGGTATGGACATCGACGCCGGAGGGTGGACGAGGCGGATCCTGTGGAGCGTCGCGTTCACGATGCTCTCTGTGGTGCTCGCCGCCGGCGCTTTTCTCTTTGCTTTGGGTCTTCACCGGGCGAACCGGAGGATCCGCGAAGGACAGGAGAGACTCCAGGCCATCTTCCGCGGAACGCCGGTGGGCATGGGTATCGTGGCGAACCAGGTATTCACGGAGGTCAACGACTGGTTCTGCGAGATGATGGGCTATTCACGGGAAGAGCTTGTCATGCAACCAGCGCGCACCGTGTACCCGAGCGACGAGGAGTTCGACAGGGTCGGTAGGGAGAAGTACGCGCAGATCGCCCAGAGCGGGATCGGGGTCATCGAGACACGGTTCGTGCGAAAGGATAGGGCCACTCTGCACATCCTGCTCAGCAGCGCAACCCTCGACCGAGCGAACCTGGAACGGGGGGTCGCTTTTGCCGCCCTGGACATCACGGAACGGAAACGGGCGGAGGAGGAGCTTCGCGTCCGGGCAACCTACCTCAGCGAGCTATTTGAAGGGGCGCCCGAAGCGATCGTCGTGCTCGACAACCACGACGTGGTGCAGCGGGTGAATCGAGAGTTCACGCGACTCTTCGAGTACACGCCTGACGAGGCCATCGGTCGCAGGATCAACGACCTCATCGTCCCCGCTGACCTCAAAGATGAGGGGGCCAAGGCAACTGCCGACGTGGCAGCGGGGACCCATGTCTTGTTCGAGACGATTCGTCAATCCAAGGGCGGCACAAGGATCAATGTCTCTGTCCTGGGGAATCCGATCAGGCTGGGCGCCGACCAGCTCGGCGTGTATGGCGTCTACCGGGATATCACCGATCTGAAGAAGGCTGAGGGTGAGCGTGACCGGCTTCAGGCACAACTTCTGCAGGCTCAGAAGATGGAGGCCGTGGGGAGGCTCGCGGGGGGGGTCGCCCATGATTTCAACAACATGCTGCAGGTTATCTTGGGGCATGTTGAGATGGCGCTGGGGCAGCTCGCGGAAACCGACCCCCTCCGCGTCGACCTTGAGGAGATCCGCCGCGCCGCCAGAAGGACCGCCGACCTGACCGGGCAGTTGTTAGCGTTTGCCCGCAAGCAGATAGTCCAACCGAAGCTGCTGGATCTGAACGAGACCATCGGAGCTATGCTGAAAATGCTCGAGCGCTTGATCGGTGAGGATATCAGGCTGACCTGGAAGCCCACGGCGCGGCGAGCCACCGTCAAGATCGATCCATCACAGGTGGACCAGATCCTCGCCAATCTCTGCGTCAATGCCCGAGACGCGATACAGGGGATCGGAGACATCGTGATCGAGACGGATTGGGTGACGTTGGATGCAGAGTTCTGCGAGACACATCCAGGGGCGCGGCCGGGAAGCCATGTGAAGCTGTCGGTGAGTGACACCGGTCGCGGTATAGCGCCCGAGGTTCGCGATCGCCTGTTCGAGCCCTTCTTCACCACCAAGGGCGTTGGGGAGGGAACAGGGCTGGGATTGGCGACGGTGTACGGGATCGTGGAGCAGAATGGCGGCTTCGTGCGTGTGTACAGCGAGCCGGACAGAGGGACGACCTTCTCCATCTTCCTGCCTCACCAGGGCGGTGACGCTGCCGGAACTCACACCGAACTGCCCAAACCCAGGCGGGGGGTCGCGGCGGGAGAGACGGTGCTCGTGGTGGAGGACGACGCGGCAATCCTGCGCATGGGGGTGCGGATGCTGGAGGGATTGGGGTATCGGGTGCTCAGCGCGGAACACCCTAATGTCGCCCTCCGGTTGGCCGAGGCCCACGACGGACGGATTGATCTGCTGCTCACCGATCTGGTCATGCCTGAAATGACCGGGCGTGAGTTGGCGACGCGCGTCGAGAGGATGAAGCCGGGCATAGGATGCGTGTTCATGTCGGGGTACACCGCCGACGTGCTGGCCCGACGTGGCGTTCTGGACGGATCGGTGCGGTTCCTCCAGAAGCCCTTCACCCTTGACGAGCTGGCGCTGAAGATGCGTGAGGCGCTGGAGGGGTGACAAGGAACGCGGAGCGCGGAATGCGGAGCGCGGAATGCGGAGCGAGGAACGCGGAGCGAGGAGCGAGGAACGCGGAACGCGGAGCGAGGAGCGCGGAACGCGGAGCGCGGAACGCGGAGCGAGGAGCGCGGAACGAGGAGCGCGGAATGGCATGAACTCCCGCAGAGACCGAGAGCTCGGAGCGCCATGATTTCCCGCAGAGACGCAGAGGCGCGGAGAATGCAGATCTCGGAGTGCGGAGCGCGGAACGAGGAGTGAGAAATGAGCAGGATGAACTGAGGGAGAAAGCGAAGGCATTCGTCCTCACGAAGGTTAGACTGGCGAACCCGCTGCCTACCACCCCAGAGGGGCGACATAAGCCCTTGGCGTCGATGGCGCGGGAGCAGGTGGCCGGACCGCGCGTCCCCGTGGCTCGGGTGACGGCTGTGGAGGAACAGATGTGAGCAAGAACGCCGCGATCTTGGTCGTTGACGATGATCCCGCGCTGCTGCGGGCAACCTCTGCGGTGCTTGCCTCGGCCGGACACACCGTGCATGAGGCCAGAAGCGCCGCCGAGGCGTTGGAGAAGGTGAAGACCTGTTCGCCGGACCTGGTGCTGGTGGACGTGGTCTTGCCCGATATGAGCGGCCTCGAAGTCAGTCGCCGGATCAAGGCCGATTCGTCCTTGACCGACATCATCGTGGTACTCATGTCATGCCTTCGCACCGACTCGACAAGCCAGGCCGAAGGGCTGGAGGGCGGGGCCGATGACTACATCGCCCGCCCGGTCTCCAATCGGGAGCTTGTAGCACGGGTGCACGGCTTCCTGCGGACTAAGCGCGCGGAGGCGGCGCTGAGGGCGTCTCTGGAGCGCAGCCAGCAACAGCAGGCAGTGGTCGCTGCGGTTGCCACGTCTCCCCACCTCGCTGCGGGGGATGTGCCTGAACTCGCCCTTCAACTTACTGAGCTCGCCGCCAAGGCACTTGGCGTCGAGCGCGTAGGAGTGTGGCTGTGTGACGACGACGGAAACGAATTGCGCTGCGTGGACCTCTATGAGGACTCCGCGGGGCGTCATTCCGCGGGCGCGGTGCTGCAACGGCATGAATACCAGAATGAGTTCGACGCCCTGAGCGCGGCGAAGTACGTGGATGCCGATGACCCGTTGACTGACCCACGGACGGCCGGGTATGTGGCGGGATACCTGAAGCCACTGCGTATCACATCAATGCTGGATGCGGTCATCCGGAGTGCAGGGCGGATTCTCGGAACCCTCTGCTTTGAGCACGTGGAGAGGACCCACCGCTGGGAGCCGGATGAGATCGCATTCGCGTGTCAGCTCGCAGACCAGGTCGCGCTGGCAATAATGAACCAGGCGCGCAGGAAGGCGGAAGAGGCGCTGCGGGAGAGCGAGGAACGAAATCGCTCCATTGTGGCGGCATTGCCTGATCTGCTCTTCCGAATATCCGCCGACGGACGCTTCATTGACTGTCGGGCCAATAGCCCGGAGCTATTGCTGCTCCCACCTCACCAAGTCATCGGCAGACGAATAGCGGAGATCTTGCCGCCGGACTTGGCACACCTCACCGAGAAAAGGGTGCGGGAAGCGCTCGATAGCGGACAACTGCAGGTCTATGAATACTCGCTCACCCTGGAAGGCCATGCGCACTGGTTTGAAGCTCGAATGACAACCAGTGGGGCCAACTCCGTGCTGGCGCTCATCCGCGACATCACCACACGCAAGCTGGCCGAACGGGCGCTGCGGGAATCGGCTCAGAAGTGGAACACCACCTTCGACGCCATTGGGGACTGCATGGCCCTGATGGACACCGAGCAGAACATCCTCCAATGCAACAGGGCCTTCGCCGAGTATCTGGAGAGGCCCCTCTCTGAGATCATCGGCCGGAAATGCTATAGTCTAGTCCACACCGACGGCCGACCGGCAGAAGGCTGTCCCTTCGACCGGACGCTGCACAGCAAGCGGCGCGAGACCATGGAGATGCAGGTCAACGGCCGCAGCTTCGAGGTCCTGGTGGACCCCATTCTGAGCGAGGATGGCGAGATCACCGGCATCGTTCACATCCTAGCCGAGACTACCGAGCGCACGCAGGTCATGGACGCGTTGCGACGGAGCGAGGAGCGGTATCGCACGCTGGTGGAGGGCATGGCCGAGGGCCTCATCGCGGGAGACAACGACGATCGGATTCAGTATGTCAACGCCCGGTTCTGCCAGATGATTGGGAGGGATCCCGAAGAGCTGATCGGAAAGGTCGGCTACGAGGTCTTCGCGCCGGAGGACGAGCGGGAGTCGATCAGGGCGAAGACCCGCCTGCGGCAGCGAGGGGTCAGCGACACCTACGAAACGAGAATGACCACTGAAGACGGAAGGGAGATCTGGGTGTCCATCTGTGGTTCGCCGGTGTACGGCCCGGATGGGGCGGTCGTCGGCTCGATCGGCCTGGTCACCGATGTTACCCAGCGCAGACTGGCCGAGGAGGAGCTGCGGGAGAGCGAGGGGCGTTTCCGGGCAGCGTTCGAAGGGTTGCATGATGCAGTCACCATCGTCACTGAAGACGGGAAGTTCCTCGACTGCAACCAGAGGGCGCTGGAGATGTTTCGCGTCGAGAGCAAGGCCCGATTTATTGCGCGGCGCCCCGCCGATTTCTCTCCTCCCTTCCAACCTGACGGGCGCGAATCCGTCACGGCATCGCGCGAGAGGCTGAGGGAGGTCCTTGAGAAGGACGGATTCGTGCGCTTCGAATGGCTGCATCAACGGGCCGACGGAGAGGCGTTCCCGGCCGAGGTGGTGCTCACCACCTATCAACGGGGGGGGCGGAGTATCATCCAGGGTGTGATCCGCGACATCACCGCCCGCCGGCGGGCGGAAGAGGAACGCGAGAAGCTTCAAGGGCAATTGCTGCATGCGCAGAAGATGGAGGCTGTCGGACTGCTGGCGGGCGGGGTGGCGCATGACTTCAACAACATGATCCAAGTCATTCTCGGGCATACGGACATGGCGTTGGGGCAGGTTGCCTCGGTGGATCCGCTGCTCGCCGATCTTGAGGAGATCCGCACGGCCGCTCAGCGGTCGGCTGCCCTCACGCGGCAGTTGTTGGCCTTCGCCCGCAAACAGATCGTGACACCCAAGGTGCTGGACCTGAACGCAACGGTCGAGGGGACACTGAAGATGCTGCGTCGGCTGATCGGCGAAGACATCGCGCTTTCGTGGAAGCCAGGAGCCGGGCTGTGGAGCGTGAAGATGGATCCATCGCAGGTGGACCAGGTTCTGGCGAACCTGTGCGTGAACGCGCGGGATGCGATCAGAGGGGTGGGCGAGGTCGCCATCGAGACGAAGAACGTCACGGTCGACGAGGCATGTTGCGCGGATCGCGCTGGCTTTGTTCCGGGGTCGTACGTGCAACTTTCCGTGAGTGACGACGGGTGCGGGATGGACAAGGAGACCCTCGGGAGGGTGTTCGAGCCGTTCTTCACGACGAAGGGCGTGGGAGAGGGAACGGGGCTCGGGCTGTCGACGGTGTACGGCATCGTGAAGCAGAACGAGGGATTCATCGACGCATACAGCGAGCCGGGAGCAGGTACGGTGATCACGATCTATCTGCCGTCGCAGGGAGAGGGAGTGCAGGAGGAGGAGCAGGAGAAGGGATCGGGGGTGCGTCGAGGCGGGGGAGAGACAGTGCTGTTGGTGGAGGACGACGGGGCGATCCTGCGGATGGGGGCGCGGATGCTGGAGGGTCTTGGGTACCGTGTGGTGACGGCGGGGACGCCGTGGGATGCCATACGGCAGGCGGAACGTGCGGGAGAGATCGACCTCTTGATCACAGACGTCGTGATGCCCGAGATGAACGGGCGTGAGCTGGCGAGGCGGATCGGCGGGATGAAGCCGGGTTTGAGATGCCTGTACATGTCGGGCTACACGGCGGATGTGATTGCACACCGGGGTGTAGTAGATGCGGGTGTGCGGTTTCTACAGAAGCCGTTCACACTGGAGGAGTTGGCGCGGAAGGTGCGCGAAGCGCTGGTGGGATGATGATGAGCGCGGAGCTCGGAACAATGGATCCCGCAGAGACGCAGAGGCGCAGAGATGATGAATGAGAACGAGATCGGGACGATCATCGTCGAGTCGGCGATCGCGGTTCATCGAGGCTTGGGACCAGGACTACTCGAGACGGTCTACGAGGTAGTCCTGGCGCGTGAACTGCGGGACCGTGGCTTGTCTGTTGAACGGCAGCAACCTATCGCAATCGAGTACAAGGGAATCACGTTCGACGAGGGGTTCAGGGCTGACCTCATTGTTGAAAGACGAGTGATCGTGGAACTCAAGTCGGTCGAGCGGGTGACGGCCGCGCATGCAAGACAGGTCCAGACCTATCTGCGGTTGACGGGATGCAGACTCGGGTATCTTCTCAACTTCGGCGAGGCGCTGATGAAAGAGGGTATCACGCGATGCGTGAATGGCCTTGCAGAGTAGCTCTCTGCGTCTCTGCGTCTCTGCGGGATAGAGCGTATGTCTTCCGTTCCGCGCTCCGCGTTCGGAAGGCTCTGCACGCCATCGCTGTTCTGCGAGTATGAGGGGAGGAACGTCATGACCGGGAAGAAAGGGAACACTCAGAACCGGAAGACCAAGGCGACGCCCGCCACGCCAGCCAAATCGCCCCCAGTCTCGGCGGAGACCGATCAGGCTGAACCGGGCCCGGTCCCTACGCGGCAGGCGCATTTTCCCATCGTCGGCATCGGCGCCTCGGCCGGGGGCCTGGCGGCCTTCGAAGCCTTCTTCTCCGGCATGCCCGCCGACACCGACCCCGGCATGGCCTTTGTGCTGGTGCAGCACCTGGCCCCGGACCATGAGAGCATCCTCACTGATCTGATCCGGCGCCATACCCGCATGCAGGTCTTCCAAGTCGAGGACGGGATGGTGGTCCAGCCCAACTGCGCGTACGTCATCCCTCCAGGCAGCGACATGGCGTTTCTGAACGGCACGCTCCAATTGATGGAACCGTCCGCCCCGCGTGGGCAGCGCCTGACGATCGACTACTTTTTTCGCTCCCTGGCCCAAGACCAGCACGAGCGGGCCATCGGCATCGTACTTTCGGGCACGGGAAGTGACGGCACCCTGGGCGTGCGTGCGATCAAGGGCGAGGGTGGCATGGTTATGGCGCAGAACCCCGCATCCACTGAGTACGATGGCATGCCGCGCAGCGCCATTGCCACCGGCCTGGTGGACTATGAGCTGCCTCCGGCCGAGATGCCCGCCCAGCTCATCGCCTACGTAACTCATGCGTTCGGCACGCCGCCCCGGCCCTCCACAGCCACGGCGTCCGCGGTCGAGAACGACCTGAAGAAGATCTTCATCCTGCTGCGCGCCCACACCGGCCACGACTTTTCCCGGTACAAGTCGAGCATGATCAACCGCCGCATCGAGCGGCGCATGGCCGTCCACCAGATCGAAACGATGGACGGGTATGTCAAGCATCTGCAGCATGCGCCTGAGGAGCTTGACGCACTCTTCCGGGACCTGTTGATCGGCGTGACCAGTTTCTTCCGCGATTCGGAGGCCTTCCGGGCACTCGAGGAACAGGTCATCCCAAAGCTTTTCGCCGGCAGGCCCGCGAGCTCCGTGATCCGCGTCTGGTCGCCAGGATGTTCCACCGGCGAGGAGGCCTATTCCATCGCAATCCTGCTCGCCGAACGTCAGGAGGCGATGAAACAGAGTTTCAAAGTGCAGATCTTCGCCACCGACATCAGCAGCCAGGCTATTGTCGCGGCCCGGGCCGGCCTCTATCCGGCCAGCATTGCCGCAGACCTCTCGCCGGAGCGGCTGATGCGCTTCTTCACGGCCGAGCCCGACGGTAGCGCGTACCGAATTCACCGGGGCATCCGCGACATGCTGGTCTTTTCCGAGCAAGATGCGATCGAGAACGCACCCTTTGCGAAACTCGACCTCATCAGTTGCCGCAATCTCCTGATCTACATGGGCGGGGACCTGCGGAGGAACCTCATACCCATGTTTCACTATGCGCTGAAGCCGGGCGGTTATCTCTTTCTGGGCACTTCCGAAACCGCGGACGAGTTTGGCGATCTGTTTACCGCGTTAGACCGGAAATCGAAGCTATATGAGCGCAAAGAGGAGACTCACGGCACAAAGCACACGGCGATGAGGCGGTTTCTCCCGGCCATGACGGCGATAGATGTGGCGCTCCCGCGAGCCGTCGAAAAGGCCGCGAACGCTCCGAAGCTGCCGCTGCGCGAGCTGACCGAACAGGCGCTGCTACTGCAGGGCGGGCTGGCCGGCGTACTGGTCAACTACCACGGGGACATCCTCTACCTCCACGGCCGCACCGGGCAGTACTTGGAGCCGGCCCCAGGCGAGGCTGGAACCAACAACATCCTGAAGATGGCCCGCGAAGGGTTGCGGCGCGAACTGACCGTGGCCCTCCGCAAGGCCGTGAGGACAAGAGAAGTCATTCGCTGCCCGGGCCTGCGCGTCAAGACGAATGGCGACGTTTCCACGGTCAACCTGACCGTGCGCCCGGTGGCCCCGAGCCTGGCCGCACCTGCGCAAGGCAAACCCGGCGCGGCGATTGAGACGCCCCTGTTCCTGGTCGTCCTGCAGGAGACGCGGTCGGACAAGTCGGACAAGTCAGACGCATCCGACACACCGGACGCCAACGCGCGCATCGCGGCGCTCAAACAGGAACTACGGTCCAAGGAGGAATACCTCGATGCTACCATCGAGGAACTGGAGACCTCCAACGAAGAACTCAAATCATTCACTGTGGAGATGCAGTCGGTGAACGAGGAATTGCAATCCACCAACGAGGAGCTGGAAACATCCAAAGAGGAATTGCAGTCGGTGAACGAGGAACTGGCCACGATCAACGCCGAACTGCAGACCAAGGTGGCCGATCTGTCGCGGGCCAACAACGACATGAACAACCTGCTGGCAGGCACCGGCATTGCCACCGTCTTCGTGGACCTGGACCTGCGCATCCTGCGCTTCACCCCCCGCGCCATTGAGATTGTTAAGCTGAGGGTGAGCGACGTGGGCAGGCCCGTGGGCCACATCGTCTCCAACTTGGTGGGCTACGATCGCCTGGCGATGGACGCGCAGGCCGTGCTGGATACTCTGACTCCCAAAGAGCTGGAGGTGCAGACCCGTGCAGGAGTGTGGTACGCGATGCGCATCCTGCCCTACCGCACGCTGGACAACGCGATTGAGGGCGCCGTGATCACGTTTGTCGACATCACCGAGACCTGGAAGATCCGGGAGGCGCTGCGGAAGGCGAACGAACTGCTCCGCCTGGCGGTTGTCGTGCGCGATGCGCACGATGCGATCACCGTGCACGACCTGGACGGCCGCATCATCGCCTGGAATCCGGGAGCGGTGAGGATGTATGGCTGGAGTGAAGCCGAGGCGTTGGCGATGAATGCCCGCGAACGGATCCCGAAAGGGCTTCGAGACCAAGCGTTGGTCAAGGCACATCAGCTCAGCCAGGCTCAGGTTCTAAAGCCGTTTCGCACAGAACGGCTCACTAGGGACGGTGCCGTCGTGGAGGTCTGGATGACCGCCACGGCATTGGTGAATGAGACCGGGCAAGTGTATGCGATCGCGACAACGGAACGGTCGATCGGATCAACGAATGCCCACACGAAGGAGGCCCGCGATGGCTCGCAGGGATAACCCGCCTGGCGACGCCGCCGAACTGCGCCGGGAGGCCGAGGAGATCGCCCGGAGAAAAGCCGCCCATTCGCTGAAGAGCATTGAGACCCTGTCGACCGAAGAAGTACGGAAGGTTCTCCACGAACTAGACGTGCACCAGATCGAGCTGGAGCTACAGAACGAGGAACTGCGCCGGGCGCAGGCGGAACTGGAAGCGTCGCGGGCGCGATACTTCGACCTGTACGATCTAGCCCCTGTCGGCTATTGCACCCTTAGCGAGAAGGGGCTGATCCTGGAAGTCAATCTCGCCGCCGCCGCCCTGCTGGGCGTGGCCCGGAGCGCGCTGGTCAACCGGGCGTTGACCAGCTTTGTCTACCCCGAGGACCAGGACATCTACTACCTGCATCGCAAACAGCTCTTTGAGACCGGTGCGCCGCAGGCGTGTGAATTCAGGATGCTGCGTGCCAACGCCGGCCCTTTCTGGGCACATGTGGCGGCCACCGCGGCAAAGGACTCCGATGGCGCGCCCGTGCGCCGCGTCGTGATGAGTGACATCACGGAGCGGAAGAAGGCGGAGGCAACGCTGCGGGAGAGCGAGCAAAGGTACCACCTGCTGGTCGACACCGCTCAAGAATCGATCGTTGTCGCGCAAGACGGCCTGCTCAAGTTCGTCAATCCCGTGACGCTGGGCCTGTTGGAAGGGCATTCGGAGCAGGAACTCATTGATCGACCATTCACCGAATTCATCCACCCTGATGATCGGAGCATGGTGGTTGCCAACTACCGGCGCCGGATCGCAGGAGAACCAGTACAGTCCCGGTATGCCTTCAGGCTGGCTACCCGTGATGGCAGTATCAAGTGGGTGGAAATCAGTGCCGCCTTGATTGAATGGCAAGGCAGACCGGCCACATTGAACTTCCTCACGGATGTCACAGAGCGCAAGCGGGCGGAGGAGGAACGGCAGTCGGCGAGAGAATTCCTCGACAGGATCATCAACGCGATTGCGGATCCGGTCTTCGTCAAAGATGACCAGCGGCGTTTTGTGCTCGTCAATGACGCGCTGTGCGCGATCGTCGGCCGCCCGAGAGAGGCCCTCCTTGGCGAGGATGGCGACGATATGTTCCCCGAGGACCAGGTCGCGGTCTTCCGGAAGATGGACGCCGGTGTTCTCGACACCGGCAACGAGAATGTGAACGAGGAATCTCTGAGCAACTTGTCCAGCGGAGAGGTGCGCACGATCGTCACGCGCAAGACCCGCTACATCGATCCGGCCGGAAGACGGTTTCTCGTCGGAGTGATCCGTGACTTCACCGAGCGCACGCGGGTGGAGGCGGCGCTACGGGAGAGCGAGGGGAGGTACCGGTCTCTCGTGGAGCTGGCGCCTGATGCGATCTACACGATAGCTCCGGATGGCACCATATCGTCGCTGAACCAGGCCTTCGAGAAGATCACGGGCTGGTCGTGCGAAGAGTGGTTGGGGAGGCCCTTCGTGGGACTTGTTCACCCGGATGACCTGCCGGGAGCCGTGCAGTCGTTTGAATGCTCACTCCGCGGCGAGTTTCCACCGCCCTACGAAATGCGGATTCGGCTGAAGACGGGCGGTTACGTGGTCGCCGAATTCACCAGTTGCCCGCTTGTGGAAGATGGGCGGGTCATCGGCGAGCTGGGGATGGCCCGCGACATCACCAATCGCAAGCGTGCGGAGGAAGAGCGTGACCGGCTCCAGGCGCAACTCCTTCAGGCGCAGAAGATGGAATCCGTGGGGCGGCTTGCCGGCGGGGTGGCCCATGATTTCAACAATCAACTGCAGGTGATCTTCGGATACACGACCTTTGCGCAAAAGCACGTGGACCCACACGAGCCCCTGTATGCCGACCTTGAGGAGATCCGCAAGGCCGCCCAGCGTTCCGCCGACCTGACGCGCCAACTGCTGGCCTTTGCCCGGAAACAGACCATCGCCCCAGAGGTGCTGGACCTGAACGTGACGATTGAGAGCATCCTCAAGATGCTGCGGCGGCTCATCGGGGAGGCCATCGACCTGGCGTGGCTGCCGGGCAAGAACCTGTGGCCGATCAAGGTGGACCCGGCGCAGATCGATCAGATCCTGGCAAACCTGTGCGTGAACGCGCGGGATGCGATAGGCGGCGTAGGAAAGATCACCATCGAGACGCGGACCGCCAGGTTCGACGAGGTCACCAGCGCGGGACATGTGGGATGTGTCCCCGGCGAGTATGTGATGCTGGGAGTAAGTGACGATGGGCGCGGGATGGACAAAGAGACCCTCGATAGGGTGTTCGAGCCGTTCTTCACGACCAAAGGGGCAGGAGAGGGAACCGGGTTGGGGCTGGCCATGGTGCATGGCATCGTGACGCAGAACAAGGGATTCATCAGCGTTCAGAGCGAACCGGGGGAAGGCACGACGTTTTGGATCTATCTGCCCCGGCACGAGGGCGAGGCGGTGGATGTGTTGAAGGAGCCCGTGGAGGAAACGCCGAGGGGCCAAGGCGAGACGGTGCTGGTGGTGGAAGACGAGGTCTCGATCCTGCGTCTGGCGAGGAGAATGTTAGAGGGTCTCGGTTACGTCGTTCTGACGGCAGGGACCCCTGGCGACGCCACACGACTGGCCGAGGAACATACTGGCGAGATCCATCTGCTCATGACCGACGTGGTGATGCCCCAGATGACGGGGAAGGATCTGGCGGAACGGATCATGGGGACGAGGCCGGGGCTGAGATGTCTGTACATGTCGGGGTACACGGCGGATGTGATCGCGCCCTTTGGCGTGCTTGAGGACGGTGTGCGGTTCATGCAGAAGCCGTTCACGCTGGAGGACTTGGCGCGGAAGGTGCGCGAGGCGCTGGAGGGGTGACAAGGAGTGCGGAGTGCGAGGCTGAATGATTTCCCGCTCCGCCACTACGCGCAGGGCTGGATGCTGTCTGTACTGGGGGTATGTGCTGAGAAGTGGTGCGCGGGAACCCACCAGCGAAATCGGATTCGACATGAGCCTCGCCTAGGAGCGGGACCATTGACGCCGAAAGGCCAATGGCTTTGCGGAAGCGGACAAAGGGAAGCGTTCTGTCGGTGACAGGCCGACTGCCGGTGTCGGCATCGATGGGGAAATGAGGAGCCGGATGAGACTCAAGACGAAGCTGCTCGTCCTTTTGAGCTCGACAGCGGCCTTCATCGTCCTCGCCTTTGGTGGGATCATCTACACAAGGCTCCGGCATGAGCGGCTGACGCTGGTCCAGGAGAGCATCTCCCAGCAAGCGCGGGACTTCGGCTTCTCCTTGAAGAGCTTCTTCACCGAGGTGGAAGGCAACGTCAGTGCCTTGGCGGACAATGAGTTGGTCCGTTCGAGGGATGACAGTCGATTCACCAGCTTCCTGCACGCCGACGAGGACGGCTTCGAGTACAACTACACCGAGCAGGAGAGGAAGATCATCCAGATCTTCAACACCCACCGGCTCACGCACCGGTACGTGAACTCGGTCTACATGGGGAGAGAGAGCGGAGCCTTCGTCCGTTCCCACCCTCGAGAACGTCCTACCCGCTACGACCCCCGGGAACGGCCCTGGTACATCCTGGCCAAGGCCACACCTGGGGAAGTGATGAAGACCGACGCCTACCCCTCGCTAACCACCCGAGACGTCAACATCGGCGTAGTCAAGGCCTTGGTGGACGAAAGTGGGACGGTGTTCGGGGTGGTGGGCATTGACGTCACGCTTGTCAACCTGACGGACTATATGCACAGCTTCAAGATCCGCCCCGCCGGGACGGTCTTCCTGGTGGACCAGAATGGCGTGGTCCTTGCCAGCCAGGCACACGGGCTGCAGGGGAAGAAGATCGAGCAATATTCCCCGGCGCTCGCATCCGTACTGAGGAGACGCGACGCGGGAGTCGCATCCCTGAACATCCGGGGACAGAAGACGCTCCTTTTCTGCCAGAGCGTCACTGAACAGGATTGGAGGCTGTCCGTCCTCGTCCCCGTGGCTGACATCGAGCGACAGATCCGTGGCCCCATTCTCTGGACGGTTCTCAGCCTCTCCGCCGGCCTGGTGCTGCTGAGCATCCTCACCCTCTCCGGCCTCCATCTCTTCGTCATCCACCCCCTCAAGAGGCTCACCAGGGAGACCGACGCTATCGGCCGCACCGCGGATCTGGACCGACGGGTTGAGATTCGCTCCCGGGACGAAATCGGCGATCTGGCGGACTCCTTCAACGAGATGGTCGGCACCCTGAGACAATCCAAAACCTTGCTCCAGGAGAGCGAGCAGCGCTACCGGCACCTCTTCGAACGCAACCCGGCGCCGATGCTGATCTACGAGCGCGAGTCGCTGCAGATACTGGCCATGAACGAAGCCTTCCTGCGCCACTACGGCTACGCCGAGCGGGAAGCCCTGTTCCTTCACCTCCCGGATCTCTTCCCCGAGGCGGAGCGGGACCAAATCGTAGCCTTGGTCCCCCGCCTCAGCGGCTACGCTGACGTCGGCGAGTGGCACCACCGTCGCAAGGATGGTGCGCTCATCACGGTAGTGGCCAGCTCGCACGACATCCCCTATCAGGGGCGGATGGCCCGGATCGCGGTCATCACCGATATCACCGAACGCAAACAGGCCGAGGACGCGCTACGCGTCTCCGAGCAGAAGTTTATGAAGGCCTTCCACGCCACACCCGACGCGATCGTGATCAGCCGGGTCTCCGACGGTGTGCTGCTGGACGTCAACGAGGTCTTCCTCCGGTACACCGGACACACGCGCGAAGGGGTACGACAGCGGTCCGCGGTCGATTTGGGCCTTTGGGCCAACGCTGGCGATCGGGAGCGGTACATCTCGGCCGTGCGGGCCGAGGGTCGCGTCCGGGACATGGAGGCGGCTTTCGTCACCACATCCGGAACGGTGCTCGACGGCCTCGTGTCCGGAGAGGGCATTGAGGTGGACGGGGAAGCCTGCCTGCTGACCATCATTCGCGACATCACGGAGCGCAAACGCATCGAAGCCGAGCTGGAGCGGCATCGGTTGCACCTCGAGGAACTCGTCGCGTCGCGCACAGCCGAACTGGCGGCCGCCAAGGAGCGCGCTGAATCCGCCGACCGCGTGAAGTCCGCCTTTCTGGCGACCATGTCGCATGAATTGCGCACGCCGCTCAACTCAATCATCGGGTTCACCGGCCTCTTGTTGCAGGGCTTGGCGGGGCCGTTGAACGCCGAGCAGAGCAAGCAGCTCCACATGGTCAAAGACAGCGGGCGACACCTGTTGGCCCTCATAAACGACGTGCTAGACATCTCGAAGATCGAGGCCGGTCAGATCGAAGTCGCAAGCGCGCCGTTTGACCTGCCGGAGTCCATTCACAAGGTCGTGCGAACCGTCACCCCCCTCGCCGATAGGAAGGGTCTGCAGTTGATCGTTCGGATCGCGCCCGAGGTGAGCCGGGTCACCAGCGATCGCCGTCGCGTCGAACAGATCCTCCTGAACCTGTTGAGCAACGCGATCAAGTTCACCGAGCAAGGCCACGTCACGCTCACTGTGGAGACTCTACCGGACGCAGTCCGCATCGCCGTTGCGGATACGGGCATCGGCATCAAGGCGGAGGATCTCGACAAGCTGTTCGAGCCGTTCCGCCAGCTTGACACCGGCCTGACGCGCCAACACGAAGGGACTGGGCTGGGGTTGACCATCTGCAAGCGCCTGATCGAGCGGTTAGGCGGGGAGGTTCACGTTGAGAGCGAATGGGGCAAGGGCAGCACGTTCCGTTTCACGCTGCCGATCCACCCAGAGAGGGGACCATGAAACACACTATTCTCCTCATCGAAGACAATGAGCAGAACCTCTACCTTGCTACGTTCCTTCTGGAACAGAATGGTTTCGATGTGATCCCGGCCCGAACCGGACCTGAGGGAATCGAACTGGCCGGCCGGATCGTGCCCGACCTTGTTATTCTCGATATCCAATTGCCCCAGATGGACGGCTACGCAGTGGCGCGAGCCTTGAGACAGAACCCGACTCTGAAGGACGTGCCCATTGTGGCAGTCACCTCCCACGCGATGGTGGGCGACCGGGAGCGAACGCTGGAGGCTGGATGCAACGGTTACATCGAGAAACCCATTGACCCCGATACGTTCAGGAGCCAGATCGAAGAGCATCTGAAGACCCGACCGACGAGTGGAGGGACTGAACCATGACCATCCTCATCGTGGACGACAATGAGCAGAACCTCTATCAACTCCAAGTGCTTCTGGGCGGTAATGGGTATGAAGTCGTGGCCGCCCCCAATGGCGCGGAGGCGCTGGCCAAGGGCCGGCAGAATCCGCCGGACCTCATCATCAGCGACATCTTGATGCCGGTGATGGACGGGTTCGCCCTCTGTCGGAAGTGGAACCAAGACGAGCGTCTGCGGTCAGTCCCCTTCATCTTCTACACTGCCACCTACACGGACGGGCGGGACCGTGAGTTCGCACTCGGCCTTGGGGCTGCGCGGTTCATCGTCAAACCGGTGGAGCCGGAGGTCTTCATACAGACGATTCAGGAAGTCATCCAGCAGGTTCAGCATCCTGCCTCCGGGGCGACCCGCGAGCGGATCGAGGCGCCTCCGGGCGATGAAGCCGGGTACTTGAAGCAGTACAACGCGACGCTGATCAGGAAGCTGGAAGCGAAGATGCAGCAACTGGAGCAGACTAACCGCGAATTGGAGCTGAGCCTTGCGGACCACAGGCATATGGAGCACGATCTGGAGGCGTCCGAAACGCGGTACCGTCGCCTGTTCGAAGCCGCCAAGGACGGCATCCTGATCCTCGATGCGGACACGGGAATGATCGTTGACGTCAATCCGTTCCTGGTGGAGTTGGTGGGGTGTTCGCGCAACGAGTTCCTTGGTAGGCACCTCTGGGAGATCGGCCTGTTCCGAAACATTGTAGCCTCCAAGGCTTCGTTCGCCGAATTGCAGGACAAGGGATACGTCCGTCATGAGGATCTCCCGCTTGCGACCCGTGACGGGCGGGAGATCGATGTCGAGTTCGTCAGCAATGTGTACCGTGTCGACAACCAGAGGGTGATCCAGTGCAATGTCCGTGACATCACTGAGCGAAGGCAGGCGGAGAAGGCCTTGCGCCAGAGCGAGGATCTCCTGAATGAAGTCGGGCGCATTGCGAAGATCGGCGGGTGGAAGATGGATCTGATCACCCGCAAGGCCGCCTGGACGCGAGGCACGTACGACATCGTTGAGATCGAGCCCGGCCAGCCCATCCCGGGCCCGGACGAGCACGTGGACTACTACCTCCCGGAATACCGGCCCATGATCGCCGAGGCGATGCGGGCGTTGATCGAAGACGACAAACCCCTGGATTTCGAGGCCCAACTCCGCACCGCCAAGGGGAACATCAAGTGGTGCCGTGCCCAGGCGAGGGCTCTCCGTGAAGGGGAAACGACGGTTGAGGTCCGCGGCACCTTCCAGGACATCACCGCGCGCAAGCAGGCGGAGGAGGCGTTGCGTGCGAGCGAGGCTCAGCTTTCTAACGCACTGCAAATAGCACGCGCCGGTCACTGGGAGTACGACGTGGGCCGCGACCTCTTCACGTTCAACGACAACTTCTACCGAGTCTTCCGCACCGCCGCCTCGGAGGTGGGTGGCTACCAGATGTCCTCGGCGGACTACGCTCGACGGTTCTGTCATCCCGACGACGCAGCCATTGTGGCACAAGAGGTTCGCGCGGCCATCGAGTCTGCCGATCCGGACTACAGCCGCCAGATTGAACACCGCAGTCTTCGTGCCGACGGAGAAGTCGGTTACATCACGGTACGTTTCTTCATCGTCAAGGACCCCCAAGGGCGCACCGTGAAGACCTACGGCGTCAACCAAGACATCACCGAGCGGAAGAAGGCGGAGGAAGAGCGAGCGAAGCTGCAGGCGCAGCTTCAGCAGGCGCAGAAAATGGAATTCGTGGGGCGCCTGGCCGGGGGTGTCGCCCATGATTTCAACAATCAACTCCAGGTCATATTCGGGTACACGACCTTTGCGCAGAAACGGGTGGATCCCGGCGACTTGCTGTACGGCGATCTGGAAGAGATCCGCAAAGCTGCCCAGCGGTCGGCGGACCTGACACGTCAACTGCTCGCCTTCGCCCGCAAGCAGACCATCGCCCCGGAGGTACTGGACGTGAACGCGGCGGTGGAAAGCACTCTCAAGATGCTGCGGCGGCTCATCGGGGAGAGCATCGACCTGGCCTGGCTGCCGGGCAAGAACCTGTGGCAGGTCAAGGTTGACCCGGCGCAGATCGATCAGATCCTTGCGAACCTGTGCGTGAACGCCCGGGATGCGATCGAGGGGGTCGGCAAAGTGACGATCGAAACGGGAACCGCCCAGTTCGATGAGATCTCCTGCTCTGAACATGCCGGATGCGTGCCAGGGGAGTATGTGGTGCTGGCGGTGAGCGACAACGGCTGCGGGATGGAACCGGCCGTCCTGGAGCACCTCTTTGAGCCGTTCTTTACGACCAAGGGAGTAGGTGAGGGAACTGGATTGGGTCTGGCCACGGTGCATGGGATCGTCACGCAAAACAAGGGATTCGTTAGCGTTCGGAGCGAGCCAGGCGAAGGCACGATCTTTCGGATCTACCTGCCGCGACACGAGGGCGAGGCGGTGGATGCCTGGAAGGAGAAGGCGAAGGAAGTGCCGAAAGGGCGAGGCGAGACTGTGCTCGTCGTGGAGGACGAACTCTCGATCTTGCGCCTGGCGAGAAGAATGCTGGAGAGCCTTGGCTACGTGGTACTGACGGCAGGGACCCCCAGCGAGGCAGCGGGGCTGGCCTCGCACCACACCGGTGAGATCCATCTGCTCATCACCGACGTGGTGATGCCTGAGATGACGGGAAGAGACTTGGCGGCACGGATCGCAGAGACGAGGCCTGAGCTGAGATGTCTCTACATGTCGGGGTACACGGCGGATGTGATCGCACCCTTTGGCCTGCTCGAGGACGGCGTGCAGTTCATGCAGAAGCCGTTCACGCTGGAGGAGTTGGCGCGGAAGGTGCGGGAAGCGCTGGAGGGGTGACGCGAAACGCGGAGCGCGGAACGCGGAACGCGGAGCGACTTCAGTCGCGATAGAGCGAAGCGGAATGGGGAAGGGCATGATCCCGCAAGGACACAGAGGCGCAGAGATGAAAAGACATCAGAATGCGGAGTGCGGAGCAGTGAGGCAGGATCGCCCGTCCCTCGAGTCCGTTCAGGGTCAACTCTGCGCCGCCGCGGGGCAGTTCCTCGGTCTCGATCTTCGGCATGTGCGGCTGGCTTCCGCGAACGCGAACACGTGCAATTCAACTCGGCGTGGTGTGCGAACCCGGCCGCGCACCAGCCCGCGAATGGAGAGCAGACAGGATCACACGTTGAAGCGGATGTCCAGAATGCTGTTCTCCGGAACGATGTAGTCTCGGTCAACAAGCTTGGCGAGGCCCTTGGAGCGCGCATCCTGCATGTTGTGGGCGGTCATCATGTCCGCACAACTGACGAGTTCGGCCTTGATGAACCCCCGGGCCAGATCCGAGTGGATCCTGTCGGCACACGTGACGGCGTCCGCGCCTTTACGCACCAACCATGCATGAACCTCCTGTTTGCCGACCGTATAGAAGAACATCATGCCCGCCTTGTCCAATGCCTCGTGGCACAGTTCGTCTGCATCCGGTGCCCGGTCGCTGGAGACCACGGTCGGCGTAAAGCTGAGCGGCCCAAGCGCCTTGACAATGGCCCGCTCGTCTTCATCCAAGGGCAAGTCACAGATGGGCTTCAAATCCTCGAGCTGCGCCATGCATCGTGATAGGACCGCTCGTTCAGCCTCATCCTCTGTCCGGGAGAGGCGCCCTTCGATCTTCTCCATGTCAAGAATGAGCAGGTCGAGAAGCTGTTCGTGCAGTATCGCGATGACATCTGATGATGTGTATGCGTCCGGACGTAGCTCGAAGTAAAACGGGGACACCTTCGCCGGTCGAAACTTGTCAACGAGATCTGCGAACGTCTCGTCGTTATACTTCCTTTTCCCTTCGGGCAGGCTTAGGCCTGTGTACGCGATCTTCATATCCCACTAACTCCTCTGCTCCAACCACGTATGATCAGAGCAATCCTTTGTGCCCACGAATCAGTCTTCGCTGCAAGTCTCGTGTGAGTCATGCGCGGGTCACGCGTGCACAGACGTGCACAGCAGGACCCTTGCCTTAGGCCCCTAAGGGCGACAAGGCTCGCTGCGACGCATTCCTGATAGACCGAATTCCTCGACCCTTCGTCGGTGAGTCGTGGCCCCGGCTCGCCTTGATTGAGTACGCACGGCGGTTCGGTGCCGTCCTTGGAAGAATCCGACGAGACGGTTGGCCCGCCCTGATCCGGCCTGCGTTGGATCCGGGGCAGTTGTCTCTCTGACATGGAGACGCATCCGAAATGGCTCAACCTCGGCGCGCACGGCCCGTGCGGCCGCATCGAGCACACTGCCAAGTCGGCATTGATGTGCAGCAGGCTGCGCAAGTAAGAGACTTCGATACGGGGGTCAAGCGGCACGCCGGCAGACTGCGCGTGGCTCAGGCCCCGACCATCCTTGACTCTCTCCGCCGGGCGAGATGAACTATGACGGTCCTCAGGGGTCATTTTCAATCTTCGCCGGGAGTCGCCTGGCGTGAGCCCGAGTGATGGAAGGAGGAGAATCGGCAGGTCAGAGTACCGGGTGACCCCGGATGCGGGGCCGCGTGCGAGTTGACCGATGCGCGGGCGGATCTCCGCGACAAGTCGGTGCCGCGGCCTTACCTCCCCGCCCCCTTCTCCTCGCCCCTAACCTTCGCTGCCAGCCCTCAGTCCGGCAGATTGGCCAGCGAAATGAACTGGCCATCGCGGATTTCCTGACGGGCCTCGGCGATCTTGGCGAGGAACCGCTCGTCGCACTCCAGTCGATAATCGAACCAGTCATCTTCGTCGCGAAACGCGATGACGACGGCCGCCGGCCTCCCGTGACGAGTGATAAGCACCCTCTCGGTCTCTGCCTCCCGGATGATGCGGCAGATGTCGTTTTTTGCTTCGGTTATCGTGCAAGTCTTCATTCTGGCACTCCGTGCCGCTCAAGCCACGCTTCGACGCTGGCCTTCCTGACAAACCCGAGAACTTCGACCCGGCGAAGTGCGGGGTTCACGTCATAGAACACGCGCATATCATCCACCCGCAGGCGATACTGGGGGCGGCGGAGGGACCGCAGACGCTTGATCCGGCTCTTGCTCTCGCGGGTCGGCTCAAGCTCGAGATGGTCGTGCATGACGCGCTTCAGAGCTGAACGCCGGCACGCATCAAGGCCCCGGAACTCCCGCTCGGCGCTTCTTGCGATGATCACATCGTATCTCATTCTGGGAAGAACATAGCCAGAATTCCTCCGCAGCGCAAGCCATCCATCCGGTCCGAATCGCTCCCGCGCAGCGGATACGGCATCTATCGTCGAGCCTTGAGGTGGGTGCTGCCGGACCTGCGAAAGAAGGTGAATCCCGGTCGCGGAACCGAGGGTCCTGGACTACCCCGGAGACCATGGGAGCGAGAAGAGCGCCTCAGACGTCGGTGAGGCCTCTGGATGCAACTGCACCCAGGTCTTTCGAGGTGGAGAGTACGGCCGCTGTCAGCTATCGGCTCTCAGCTATCAGGCCCGCCCAGCGCTACGAGAAACCGTTGCCGTCGTAGAGGCGACCGTCTCTGGTCGCCCGCCGGGGCGGGGTCGGCATCGCGATCGCCATCGGAGTCGCATCTCCATGCATCCAATCGGCCGCTTGTCCCCCTGTTCATTCATCCCTTCAGTGTTCCATACCCTGCTCTCGCCCCCGAGATGTTCACGGGCACACTATGTCGTTGAGGTCGGAATCCCAGCAATGCCAGAGGTTGTCTCCGAAGTGATTGGGATCACGAACGCGGCCGTCCAGGTTCACCGGATCCCACTCAGCATCGGTATGGTTGTCTGCTCCCTTGTTGTACACATCATAGAACGCGGCGTAGGGCTCGCCCGTCGTAATACCCCAGAAGATATACCCGCCATTCTCAGGGTTCCCGACTTCGACGTTCGTGTACCGGATATCCGAAGTGCCGTTCTGCACGTCGCGATGCCAGGTGATCTCGATCAACGG
>JAFGKV010000011.1 GCA_016928395.1 Candidatus Fermentibacterota bacterium
CCCCGGCTACCTCTCCGCGAAACGTGTCATCATCTGGTGCTTCGCCGCCCGCGAGTTCACCGAGAGCACCGGCTGGCAGAAGATCCCACTGGTGGAGTGAGGTTGGCGCGAGAGTGATGGATCGAGAGCGAGACGAGCTCTGTCGGCGCGACTACAGCCCTGACCACGATCTGAACCGCGCCCATGTCGTGCGGGCCTTGCCCCAGAGGGTGTGGCGCAGGTAGGGCTCGACATCGGGCGGCCCCGAGTACCGCCAGCGTGCGGCGACGCTGAGGGGCTCGTCGCCCGCCTCCAGCCGCACACAGGCGGGGAACAGGAGACAGCCGCGAAGGATCGCCCCCTCGCCAGGCATCGCGTCCCGGTGATCCAGGGCCCAGCGCCTGCTGGAGGTCTCTTCCCGGGCCACCAGAGCTAGCCCGGCGCTTCCCGGGGGCACTGCCGTGATTTCCACAGCAAAACACCCGGGTGGAATGCGCCGCCAGCGCCCCGAGTCCCACGGCAGGACATCCTCCCTGGTGTGGCGCACCACCTGGAAGCGGCTCACCCCGTCTAGAGGGGCCAGCTCGCGCAGGGCGACTCTCTCTGATAGCCGCTCCAGGAGCAGGGAGTCCGACAGTTCATAAGCTGCCGTGCATTCCGGATATGCGTATGTGATGGCCCGCCAGATCTCCTCCGGCGAAACCCGCCCCAGATCCCTCCAGATCGCGAAGAAGTTCTTCCGGAAGTCATCGCGCATCCACCATGCATTGCGCGGATGAAGCTGCAGGGCGATCACGTCGCCGGGCGCGAGGTCCGAATCATCGGTAACGATACCGTACTGCGCGCCCTGCGCCATGTACTCAGTGGTCCAGTGCAGGTAGAGTTGCGGCGAGAGGAAGATAGGTGTGCCCGGGGAGGCCTCCTTGAGCCAGCGACCCAGCGCATACTCGGATCGGTGGAACCCATAGAGTGCTTCCTCCGCGTGGTGTAACCGGTCGAGGCTGCGAGGCCACAGGACGAAGTACCGGCCGAGGTTGACCGTCGATACCGCGACCGCCACCACCAGGGACAGCACCGGCGTCCACCGGGAACCGAGAAACCGTCGAACCTGGACGAACCCGCCCGCTGCAAGGAGATACGGCACGGGGAGCACGCCCAGGGTTCTGAGGCAATGGGGTGCCTGCCGCTCGACGGAAAGCACCCCCGGCATCAGCTGGATTGCCAGCCACGCCAGCAGAAGCCGATCCGCCTTGTCGCGCCGCGCCAGCGCCACCGCGATACCCGCCACGAAGAGGAATCCGGTGAGGACATCAAGCTGGGGCTCACCCGATAGGTTGTGCCGTGGATTGCGGTCTCCGGCTATGGTGAACATGGCCGCGTGAGCGACCACATTGCGGAGAAACCCGGCCACCGGGTCGGGCGTCTCGCTCCACAGCGAGGCCATGGAGGTGCGGGCCGTGACCAGCTCGGGAACGCGGGTCCACGCCCATAGCAGCGGAAGGAGCCCAACGACGAACGCCGCGGCCGGGGAGACCCAGCGCCGAAGCCCCGCGCGGCCACGAGTGTGCATGAGCAGCCACAGCGCCGGAAGCACCGGGAACAGACGAAAGGCGGGGTAGGTGTACCACAGGGCAGCGGCAGATAGCCCAGCAACGACTCCCCGCCATGCGCATGGCCTGCGGGCATAGCTGTCGACGGCCAGCAATGCCGCCAGCCCCAGCGTCGGCCCCAAATTGGCCCGGAATGCGATCCGGCTGAAGTGCAGGGGCCAGACACCGACCGCGACCAGCAGCGTCGCCCACAGCGCCTCCTCCCGGCTTCTAGTACGGCGGACCCAGCACCAGGTCAGCAGAACCAGCAGCGATCCCGCCAGGGCCGAGGGTAGGCGCAGGGCCGCGACCCCATGCCCCAGCACGGCACCCGTCGCGACCGCGAGATACTTGTACAGCGGCTCCTGGCCGCAGTTGCCGGGGAAGAACACAGGCCGGGGGCCGCCTTCCAGGATGGCCTCCGCCTCCAACCCATGATTGGCCTCGTCGCTCCATAAGCCCGGCGGAATGCGGTCAAGACCGATGGTGCGGATAGCCGTCGCCGCCGCCAGGAGGAAAACGATTACCCAGGGCTTGTGCACAAGGCCCTCCAGGCCATGGAGTTCTCCCGCGCGTACACCTTCAGGAGCGGGCGGTCGAAAAGCCGGAAGGTCAGCTCAGACCGGGCATCGTCGATGACGAAGGAACCGATCCGGGCCGGATTGCGGTAGACCCGTACGAGCTCGAATCCCAGAAGACCCCCGTCCAGTTCACGGTAGAACCGCGTCAACGCGGGGAATCGCACGGGCAGGCGGGTATACTGGTCCCGGTAACGGTCGCCGATAATGATCACGTCGGCACTGTCCATCGCGGCCGTAATGCAGGCCCATTGCTCTTCCGGCCTATCCGCGATCTCGTACAGGTAGCGGTATGGATCAAGGTACAGCAGCTCAAAGCGGCCTGAACGCCGCACCCGCGGCTGCCCCAGCGTGGGCAGGTAGCTGCCGAAAAGGCCCTTCCGGTAGTCGTCTTCGATCAGGGGGGGATTCGAGTGGGTCGTCTCCAGCAGAACAGCCGTGCCGGGTGGTAGCGCAGTGCCCAGCTCCCGGCCGGCTCGTATCCGGGGATCCTCCCGGATGAACACCCCCGCATAGGCGATCCCCACCAGAATGTGGGCCGTCAGAAGGACGACCACAGCCGCCCTCAGGACGCGAGAGCCGGACACCAGGGCCGCGACCAGCATCGCCGCGGTAAGGGCCATGACTGGATGCAGCGGCAAGGAGAAGCGCATGAACTTCTGAAAGCTGGCGCCCATGATCACGAGGTAAGGAAGACCCGTAGCCGCAACCAGAAGCCGCTCACCACGGGCGCGACACGACACGAACACAAGACCCGCCATGCCTAACACCCAGAACACCGGCCCCGCGCCGAAGCGCAGGAGATTGCCCAGCCAGTACAGCCAGGGGGCCGTACCCACGAACTGCAAATCCGTCTGTCGGACGGCCCGGCCTGAGGCCCATGCTGCCAGGAGCTCCATGCCCCGCAGGTACTCAATAGGGGCCAGGAGCATGGGCCAGTTCCCCGCCAGGAATGCGCCTAACGCTGCAGCGGAGGCGGCTACGACACAGGCTCGGCGGCGGGCATACACCAGCGCCACGGGTATCGATCCGAGAGCGAACACCGCATTGACCTTGGTAGCCATGGCCAGGCCCGCGCACAGTCCCATGACGGCGGCCGCCCGTACGCTGCGCTCGCGCATGACCCAGAGCGCGCCCGCCACCGAGGCGACGATGAACATGGTCAGCATAGGATCCGGCGTGAAGAAGTGTGAATCCCGAAGATGGAGGGGAGAGAATGCCAGGAGCGTCGGCGCCGCCAACGCCCACGAAGAGGGAATCGCCGCCAGCGCCATGACTCCGACCAGTAACACGGTGACGGTCCCGGCGAGCGCGGAGATAGACCGCGCCAACAGGTAGTAGGCTTCGACCTGGCGGGGCTTGTTGAGGTCGAGTTTCCCCGCGACCTTGGCCGCGGTCAGCGGCACGCCGGCGATCAGCCTGGGCACGGAGCCGTAGTTGAAGAAGTACTTGTCCCGGACCGCGGTCTGGGGGCTCCCCACCAACGAAGCAGTTGAGACAAGCATAAGTTGCTCGTCGATGTGGAAATGAAACGGCACCGAGTAGCCGAGACCGACAAACCGTACCACCGCCGCAGCCCCAACGATAGCTGCCAGGGACAGATTCCTGTTCACCTCAGGCGGTCGCCTCCTTGCGCCCGGCCAGGGCATGCGTGATCCCTCCCGCCACGCCGAACAGCAGCATGGCGGCAAAGAGAAGGGCACAGAACGCCACTGCGCTCTCCCGGGAGACGCCAACCCGCGCCAAGAGCACGACAAAGGCATTCTCGCGAACTCCGATGCCGTTGATGCTGGCCGGCACTAGCAGCAGCACACTCACGAGGGGGACGAGAAACAGGAAGGTACCAAAGGTCACGCCCAGGTCCAGAGCCTGGGCCAGGAAGTAGTGGTGCACGACGACATTGAGTTGCAGCAGGAGGCCGACACCAAAGGCCGCCACAAAGGCCGCCCGCTGGTGCCGGTACGCCACTATAGCTTCGTGTACCAGGCGCACCCGCGCCTTGATTCGGGCCAGTAGTGGCAGGTCAAAGAGCCGGCCCGCACGACGGGTGAACCGGTTCCAGAACAACAGCAGGGCGCCAAGCATGAAACTGCCCGCCAAGAGCAGCGGCGCGACGGCCAGAGCGGGCGAGCCGAACATCCTCACCGCCCAGGGAGTCGCCGCCACGGCAAGAAGCAGCAGGGCAAACAGGCCGCTGACCCGCTCCACCAACAGGATGCCCAGCGCCTTCTCGGGCTGGCGCGTGAATCTGCCGGTATCGTAGGCTCGATACACGTCGCCGCCCACATTGGTCGGGAGGAAGTAGTTGAAAAACGAGGCGATGAGGAATGATCGGGCCAGATACGGGATTGGCACGGGCAAGGATTGGGCGCGGAGAAGAATGCCCCAGCGCCAGGCCGTCAGGAGCACCCCAGTGATGTGCAGGGAGGCCCCGGCGATCGCCCAGCCCCATCGCACGTCGCGGAGGGATTCTCCGATACCGGCCAGGTCGGCCCGCATCAGGAGCACCGCCAGCAGGGCTATGCTCAACCCGGCGCGAAGGAGCAGGCTCATCTTCTTTCTCAACTACTTCCTCGTACGCACGATCCGAGCGGGAGCACCCACCGCAACGCTGCAGGGGGGAAGATCCTTGGCCAACATGGAACAGGCTCCCACGACGCTGCCCTGCCCGATGGTGACGCCGTCCAGTATCACGACGTGGGCGCCCAACCACACGTCATCATCCAGTGTGATGCCTTGCGACGCAACATGCTGGGCCATCATGGGGATATCGGTACGATCCATTCCGTGATTGCCGACCCCAACGAGGTAGCAGCGCGCAGCCAGCATGCAGTAACGACCGAGACGAACGGGACCTGCCGCATGCACGAGGCACCCGATGCTCATATTGACCTTCTCGCCGAGGGTGATTGTGCTCCCCTTGCAGCTCAGAATCGTCCCCCGGGAGAGCACGACGCCATCGCCGATGGTGATGCCTGTCTCTGGGCCCCCCTTGGCATCCAATACGACGCCGTCGTCGATCACCACACTGCTGCCGATGTGTATCTTGTGCGGATGCCGGATGATGACGCCTTGGCCAATAGTACTGCCCCGGCCCAGGCTCCCCAGCAGGCGCCGGTACACGATTCGCCGCAACGCCAGGCCCGCCGCACCCGGCATGGGCCCGAGCATGCCGGTCAGCGCCTCGAACACCGCCAGACCGGCCAGCGATTGCCTGCCGTACACAACGTCTCGGTATACGCTGAGCGCCGATCGTCGGCCTGAGGTGATTTGCTCCTGAAACTGAGTAGCAACCTCATCCATACGGGATCCTCCTTACTGTCAAACCCTGCCAATGAGGCATGAACCAGCCCGACCGGCAAGCTATGAACACAGAGAAAGCTCACTCCCTGTCGGAATCCCTCCCGTCGCCCTGCAGAAAGCCCGAGGATCGAGAGCCGAGAAGCAGTTCATTCCTGAGGCACTTCCCTGGCTCGCCTGTGCATGGGGCGTGGCGCACTCGAGCGACGCCGACCATTCCAGATGCCCGCCCGCACACGCCGCGCGAGCTTCCGCGCTCCAACGATACAGAGGAGATGCCGTGGTGATGACCGGCGGATCGAACGTCCTTGACCGACATCCGGAAGGCTCCTATGCTACGGCGGAGGCGCATCGCACACACGGGAACAGCTCCGCTGTGGGAGCCATAGTGTGCAGACCCGGCGAAGGAAGGCGTGGGGTTCGTCCCCTCTTCCCACACGGCTGCACTGCCCGATGGCAAGAGAGAAGACCGCAGGTCCTTTGTCTCAGGCTCACCAACGGGTGCCGCTTCCATGGGGAACCCTGGAGGCTGGTTGGTACTCGTGGGACTTGGCCGCAGCGGGTCCCTCTCCGATTCTGCTCGATGCCATCGGAATGGATTGACCATACTGACCATACATCGAGCGTGGCTTTGAGGTAGTAGATGAACATCGCCCGTTTCGTCATGCGTGATCTGCCTTATCACATAGGCACCATGCTTCTCGCGGGAACCATAGTCGCCGCCAGGATCTCGACCGTGGGCCTGCATGGTGGAGAGAAGACGATGGCGGTCGTGCTCTACGGTATTGCCCTGACCGTGGTGGTCGCCGTGTATCGTCACCGGAGGCGGATCTTCCAGGGGCCCTTTGCCTGGGCATGGTACGTGCCGTGGTTCCCGCTCATCGGTATCGTCGTATTCCGCCAGTTCTACAGCATCGTGCCGCGCATGGATCTCCTCGTGGCAGTGGCTCTCGTAGCAGTGATTGATGCCCGGCACGTGCGCTGCTGGTGGGCTGGCCTGATGCTTTCCGGCGCGACGATCCTCCTCATGATCCGGGTCATCGATCTTGCCTGGGGAACCTCACAGCCCGAGGTCGTCTACGAGAAACAGCCCCCTGACTTTGTTCGCGTTGATACAGACCTCGGATATGCGCCAAAGCCCGACCTTTCGGTCCGAATCACATGCCACCGAGAAGACACTCGGCTCTATGAGGTTGTCTACCAGTTCGATGAGCATGCCCGGCGCCGCGTGACTGGATACCCAGGGAGTGCGTGCAGCCGTCATGTCATTTTCACAGGTGGTTCCAGCGTATTCGGGGAGTATCTGAACGATGACGAGACGCTACCAAGCCTGTTCCAAGCACTCCGGAACGAAAACTGCGTCTACAATTACGGTTTCTCGGGGTATGGCCCACAGCAGATGCTCGTCATGCTTCGATCGGGCCGGCTTCGCGCGGAGGTTCCCCAGCGGGGCGGCCTGCTCCTGTGCGAGGTGATCCCGGATCACATCAATCGGGCACGCGGCTCGTATGCCACCCTCGCGTGGGCCAGTGGGTTCCCCCGGTTCGTGCGAAGAGACGGCGGCATCGTCCGCGATGGCACGTTTGCTTCTTCCAGACCCGGCACGCTGAGTCTGTTCAACCTGCTGCGCAGTTCCCGCAGTCTGGACTACCTTGCCAAAGCAGTAGACAGGACGGTGGCGTTTCACCCGAGACAGTGGGGCCCGTTCCTCGACATCGTGACTGCCAGCAAGGATGCGTATCTCCAACAGTCTGACGGTGGCTTCTTCGCATATCTCTGGCCCGACGTCCGCGTTGTTGCCCCCAGCCTGTCAGACTCACTGACCGCACGCGGCGTGGATGTGATCGATCTAGCCGAATGGGGCGTCATGCTTCCGAGGGTGGAGCAACTTGTGCCGTTCGATCCCCACCCTTCAGGAGAGTACAACGGGATCATCGCCCGTGCGCTGGCCACGGCCCTCTCGCCGCCGAAGGCTGCTCCTCCTGCGGGTGTGACCTCGCTGCGCGGCATCACTTCCACATCCGGGGTCGATACAGCCGGCCCGAGGACGCGTTTCTCCTCTTGCCCCCACGCCGATGTCTGTAGTCGAAGCTGACGCCGCTCGGCCACGCCGACGGTTCCGATTCATGGCCGCCCTCGTGGGAATCGGCATTCTCGGGATCGGGATCGCCGCCGTGGAGATCCTACTCAGGGAATTCCTCCCCTACAGCCTCGTGACCATAGGCCACCTTTATGCTGACAATGCCGATCTGTATGGATGGGGATTCCATCCCTATGAACTGATCAGAACGCGGGATCCAGACACCGGGGAGATCTACAAAGCGTATGCGAACAACCACGGATGGAGAGACAGGGATCGAGTCTTTGAGAATCCATCTGGGGCCTACCGCATTCTGGCCCTCGGTGACTCACACACATTCGGCCCACTGGTGCCCGCGACGCACACCTACACGAGAATCTTGGAGGATACGCTGACCTCGGCCGGATACGACGTGGAAGTGCTCAATATCGCCTATGGCCAGTGGGGCACCGACCAGGAGGTCGAAGCTCTACGACTGGAGGGCGCACGATACCAGCCTGACCTGATCGTGCTTCAGTTCTGCGACAATGACCTGCTTGACAACACCTATCGCCAGTGGCATGAGAACAAGGCCCTAAAGCCTTTCTACTACGATCTGAGTGATGATGGGCATCTAGTGCGACATGCCAATCCTGACTGGACCTTCAAGGAATCAAGCCTGAAGGATAGACTCCGGCGGCTCATCACCACGTCTGAAATCTTAAAACGATGCTATGGCGTCTATCTGCGGTACGCGCTCCGATCATTGGGGCCTACAGCCTGGACGTGGCAGCTTGCTCCTGAGGCGCCGGCTTCCATCGTCTACAGCTATTCCGTCGACAGTACAAAGATCGAACACCTGAATGTCGTGCTGCAGGGTCGCCTCGGTGAGTTCAGTCGTCTCTTGAGGTCACTGGAAGGGAACACTCTGTCGGCGAATGGCCTTGATGAGTTACTCTGGAGCGCGGGTGTGACTTCGCAAAGAGACACGATCTTCAGGATCCTGGAGGATCACTGGTTTCCACGCGGGGCAAAGGACAGCTACTGGCTAACTCCTCCGGATTCGAGCTGCTTCGAGTGGCGCCTCTATTTCGCCCTTCTGGAGAAAGGGAAGGCCGTTGCCGACAGCCTGGGTGCCGATCTGGCGGTCATCTCCGATCAGGAGCTGGGGCTGTACCTGTGGCGGCGGTATTGGCATATAATCGCGCCGGGTGACCAGCACTTGCAGGCCTTTCTTGGATACTCTGAGTTGATCCGTCGTTTTTCAGAGGCGCGCGACATCGGCTTCATCGCCAGCCACCATCAACACACTCGCGCCCGGAATGATCCGCATCCCAACCTCGAAGGCAATCGGGCCATGGCGCTGAACGTCTTTGAGTACCTCCTGAAGCACCATACAGGTGAGCTTGATCAGCATCGCCGATCCGTGCCATAGGCCAGGATCGTGTCCCTGGGATTCGCTGGGCGGAGGGGCAGTCCTCCCAACGCACTGTGCCTTTCTCATGCAGGACACTGTCGAGTCCGGCCCCGCGACACGATCTCGAGGGAACCTTGGCCAGAGAGCCATGCAGAAGAGCTGCTGAACCCACGGGAGTCGATTTCGCAAGGCCCCCCGCCAGGTCAGAAACCCGCAGTCAGGGTATCAGATAGCGTGTACTCCGAATCCTCTCACCACTGCGTTGCGGCAGATGATATGACCTGCTCACGGCAACGCTGTCCTGCCGCCACGCCACACAGGCCATAGACTGCAACGCTGGCGCGATGAGTCAGCCATGTTCACTAGGCACACCTCCACTTCTCCCCTATCCACCCATGCCGGTACTTCCAGGATATGGGCATCCGCCACCACCTTCCCCACTTCCCAGCACGTCGTGGGATAGGTGCCAAGTTCGGGTTCTCCTTCATGGGCCGCTACCTTCCTGCCATCAGCATCGACCAGCCGAACGTCCACCGTGCACCGATCTGCCAACGGTTTTGTTGCCGACCAGTACAGATACACCACCAACCTCTCGCCCCGCCAGACCCAGGTGTGCCCCAGGAGCAGGACACCAGGTGCCAACTCCATGCTGTCGACTGCTGCATCCCCGGTTCCGCCGGGCCGTGCCATGTAGACACCGAGTGAATCCTGAACATAAACGGGGATAAGGTCAGAGCCTCCGGCCGCCGTTTCCAAAACGACACTGCCGTAGTCTCCCCAGAAGGCATGGTGGTCGATGATCACGAACGCGGGATCAGCCTTCCGTCTGCCCCGCGTGAGCAGGTCTTCGACCGATAGAGCGACCCACGGGGGGCCTAGGTCGTCGTACTGCGTCAGCCATGGATTCTCGAGGTCGACCAGAAGGCCAATGTTGGTCATTGCCCGCTCTCGTTGAATCCCAAGATCCTTGGCGAGGCCGTCCAGACGAGCGTAGAACTCAAGGGTGGTGCGCCCTGCAAAGCTGCGCGCCCCATGGGCCAGAAGGCAGATCAGAGCCAGTGATCCTGCGGCCGTGATCGTTCGTCGAATGGCGTTGCGTGAGGAAAGCGAATTGCCGGCAAGCATCAAGGCGAGGCCTGATCCCGTGACAACGGAAAGACCAAGGACGGGAACAAGGCCATGCCGAGGAATGAAGAATGCCAATGCTGTCGCGAATACCGGGCCATAGGCCGCTGCGAGCAGCAGAAGCCTCAATGCCAGGGATATCCGCCTGCATGCCAGCACCATCACAGAGGAGGCGACTACCAGGGCATTGAATGCGCGGGGCCAGCCTGTTCCCGACACGAGAAAGCCCCAGACTTCTCCGGCCCAATGCCGGGCAAACCGGATGGGATCCGAAACGACAATGCCAAAGAGACTGGCGTCAGGAGGGGCCAGGCTCCAGTTGGTGGGTGACTTCTCACCGACATTGAGCCCGAGCCATGTATTGAAGGCCAGCTGGTTGAAGAAAGGATTGCCGTGAGCCAGCGTTGACTGAAGAAGCTGAGGAAATGTCATGATGACAAATCCGCACAAGAACAGGAGAGTGGCGACCCAACGCCGTGCACTCCCCGCGGCGACGAACACCACGCCAATGGGCATAAACACCATGGCGGTGTATCTGAACATGTACGCCGCACCGAGGAGCACGCCACTCCGAAAAGCCGCCCGGGAAGTCACCGTGCCGGTGCGCGCCGATGCCGCGAGGGGGATCAAACTCAGTAGCATCAGCGCGGCGGCGGGCATTTCCGTTCCTTCCGTGACACCCATCTCGAGAAACACGGGATTCGCCAGAAGCACCGCCATTGCCACGAGGCATCCCACAGTCCCCGCCCCCGCGAGTACTGCAAGGCGCCCTACAGCCCATACTGCGCACATCGCCGACACCCAGGAGAGTACCCTGCCGACCTTCACGGGCTGTGCGCCCAAGTGAAGCACGGCGAATCTGAGGATGGCGGGATAGCCCCCCGGCCACTGCCCATGAGAGAACAGGCCAGGGTCGGTAAACGAAAGAGACCTCGCCATGCCAACGTGCCACACTGTGTCACCGTGAAGCGGGTAGGGATGAGAGTGCAAGGTGATTCCCGCAAGAATCGAGACATAGAGCATCCCGGTCAGCCACACGAAAGTACACGGCCGTGCGTGCGGTGCCCGTGGCTCTGACCGGCTGGGTGGTCCGGAGTTCCCACGCCCCCGGAGAATCGAGGAAAGCTGTGGAAGCATCCTACTGGTTCGGCTCCTGGCGGACATCGAGAAGATCGGCGAGAATGCGGGCCACTCGGGCATAGTAACTGCCGTTGGGATGCCCATCCAAGGCTACGACCATATCGTCGTCGGGAGGGTTCAGACCATGATCGGCAAGAATGATGACCCTGATTCCCCTTGCCGTCAGCTCCCGCACCAGAGCCCTGCTGCGCGGATCACGATTCGGCCACAAGAACACGATGAACTCCCCATCAAACTGGCGGTGGTACTCCCTCGCACTCTCGCTCAGAATCGCGACGGTGAGCTCGACGCCACGCCGGTAGTACAGAACTTCCTTGTAAGAGAACGCCAGGTCCAGGCGCGTCATCAACCGATCCAGCGTCCGCGATGACTGCACGAGGTCAACGAGTCTCACCGACGCTGGCCTGGCCTCGGCGAAGGAACCGGCGCGGGCGAGCCCGGCCTCCTTCAGAATATAGCAGGGGGCAAACCGGCCCCACTTCAGGAAGATATACGAACCGATGGCGCGGTCCACGTGGAAGGCGTGGAGCCCGTAGAGCATGACGCCTGAGTGTTCAGAGATCTCATCGGCGAGGGCACCTGATTCCAGCAGGGCATACATGTGCTGCGGGCCCCATCCTCCGAGCCCGTAATTGTAGACCCGAAAGGAGCGAGTCTCAGATGCGAAATGAGACGGAAGGGTCTCTCCATCGTCAACACCCTGGCCGAACACAAAGGAACATCCCATGAAGGCGGCATGACGCAGGCGTGGCCCGGGTGTACGATCCACAGTCACGCGGCGAGAGAACTCGTCGGCGGTCACCGCCACGTCATATCCCTGCCGAGAGCCCTTCCACATGGAAGCGCGGCCCGCATACCCAGCCACTGGTCGGTGACCCAACGCGTCGTCGCGAGCAAGAAAGGGTTCTGGGTTCAGGGAAACCACGGTGTCGGGCGTTCCCATAGACTGAATCCCGTCCAGAGAGACCAGGAGCAGAAAGGGTGACGCCAGTGCGATACACCACGGTGCAAGACCGGGCGTAACGATGGCCGAATCCACGGCAACGATCACGAGGGTGATCAACGCCATGGGCAAAGGCGGAAGAAGACTGAAACGCTCATCCCACAGCGCAAGGGCAAGTGGGAGGAAGAGGGGCAAGTATCGGATAACCATCAAGCCGCCCGTGTGCTGGCGAAGAAACTGTCGCACCGCCGCGCTAGTGACTCCAAGCACTGCCGCGAAAACCGCCAAAGCCGCGAGCTTGAGCGGTGCGGATAGGATCCCGACGCGAGCCCTTGCCACAATGACGGCGGTGTACAGAACCAGGACGCTTCCACGGTAGAACAAATCGTGATGGCGACTTGATGTGCCTGTGCTGTGGTTTGTCACTGGAAACCCACCGGCCACCGTCGCGGCCCGCGCAGTCTCGGATGGTCGTTCATCGGCGTCCCGCATCTGGGAGGGAGACACCTGTGTCCGCCATGCGGTGGATTCCTCGGGGAAGCAGCTCTTGCCAGGCGAGGGCACGAAGCGCCGTAAGCCAAGGAGGCAATCTCTTCGCGCTTTCGGCCACTCCACTGGAGCAGGGTGCCTGATGCGCGAGAATCAATCTCCCCGGAAGGGGATGGCGCCGTGACGAGTTCCGTGCGAAGGAGATGGGTCCGTGTTCGGTCGTACGAGTAGCCTGCACGGCTGAGGTGGTGCGCGGGCGAGATAGTACGGTGACTTCCCCTTGTCACAGTCCGCACCCGAGTCGCGTACTCCGCCCGTCGCGATGGGTCACACTGCTGCCCCGTGCGGGGATCAGAGCTCGGCATGTAGGCCGCCCTCCTCTGACCCGATGGTCACACTATCCATACCGGCCGCCAGAGTCTCCGCCACCCAACGATGACCGGCCGGGGTCAGATGGGTGGGATCGTAGAACAGGCGCTCCCCGGGAGGATGAAGGCGCAAGGGATCAGCGAACACGACATCAAGTTCCGAGGCCATGGCCGCAACGGCGTCGCGGGCGCACAAGCCGGGACCTTCCGCCGTCTGATAGCTGAGCGGCAGGTAGAGCATCATCCAACGGAAACCATGCGATGTCGCCAATGAGTCCAGCAGTGCGACCCGGCGAGCCAGCCATTCCCTCCGTGGCGAGTCCCTGTCGCACAGGGAGAGGAGGCAGTCACCGAATGGCACGCTCCGCAAGGCTCGAAGCTCCGCCTCTGGGCCTCTGTGTGCGGCGGAGACGGCAAGACCCATGCGCAGAACCGCCAGTCGTGCATCAACAAAGGAGACGAGACGGGAATGCCGTGTCATGGAGAACCACGGGCCGCCGGGCTGAGGCGGCTCTTCCTCCGCCATGGCGGGATCTGGAAACAGAGCCTCCGGCAGCGGTCCGAGCTTGTCCAGCGTATGCCAGGAGAAATGGAAGTGAGGGTTGTCGACATCGTTCGGGCAGAAGGCCAGCACCACCGCGTCAGGCTCGAACGCGAGACCGTGATCGATGAGCCACGCCATCTGGTTGTGAGTGTTGTAGCCGCCCACCCCGCCGTTGATGACCTCGATGGAGGGATCGTCACGCCGTAGGATCTCTTCCGCCCTCGAAGCGAACGTCGAATCCTCCGGAACATAGTACCCAAACGTCACCGAGTCGCCCAAGATGAGCACCCGGCGCGTACCCTCAGGTTTCGGCACGACGCGCTCGGGGCCGCGGACTCCCTGGCTCGAAATGCGATACGTGACCTTTCCCCGTGGCCCATAGTCGATGGTGGCGGTGGAGTGGGGAAGGAGATCGTAGAGGAGATCCCGGTTGTCGGCAAGGCGGTGGATGGCGCGCCACCGCGATGCGGCGGCCCAGCGGTACTCCTCCGAGAGGCCGACTCGCCACTGGACAATCCGGATCGTGACCTCTCCCATCACCAAGGCGACCGTCAGCGATCCCAACAGGATCGCAACACCCGACAGAACCCGCCGCAGCACTACCGCTCCCCTCATCGCCCTTCGGGCGTGGGCGTTCAGAATCCGGGGTTCAGGCATTATCTCGCCAACCCGGGGTTAAGGGCCGTGCGGGCGGGAGAGTCTCGTCCCAATCCATCCGTGATGACTCCCTCGCTGTCCTACCTGCGGATCGACACGGGGAAGCGCTCCTTCGCCGGGCCGAGAAGGACCGTGAGCACGTACGCGCCGGGGGCTACCTCGCGCGGGATTGTCCAGCAGATCTCGGCTTCACCCCGACCCGCACTGCCGCGGTAGCGCGCCACGCATCGGCCTCCGAGATCGTACAGCTCGAGGTGAATGAGGGAAGGTTCGGGGATCTCGTACGCCACCCTGATGGTGCCCGCCGAGGGGTTCGGCGCAGGCCGGCCGATGCGGATCTGAGAAGGATTGATGCCGGCCATGGCGGCGCTGCGGAACGACCATTCGTCTTCGATGGAGAATGACTCCAACCCTGTGCTGTCCTCCGCGCGAACCCGCCAGTAGTAGGTCAGGCCGATTGCATAGTCGTCGGCAGGGAAGATCACGGTGGTATCCGTCCCGCAGGGAATCCTGTACGTCAGTTCCTCAGGGAAGCCAGGGTCGTGCGACCAGAGAACTTCATAGGTCACCCGATCCCACGGATCCCCATCTCGAGCCGACTGCCATAGGAGCCATGGAGGCACACTCGTCACGGCGCCGGAATCGGGGGAGATGAGATGGAATGGCGCCGGGTGTTCCCACAAATCGGGGCCTTCCAGCCGGAAGCTGTCGACGCCCCAGCCCAAGGCGCCCTGCATGATGATGCCGGCGCATCGCGGTAAGGGCAGAGACTGCGCAGCCATGCCGGTGGACAGGATCCTATCAGGCATGCCATCCCTTAGGGCCCGAACCAGCAGGGCCCCCTCGAACACGAAGGGGAAGGCGCCCAGTCGTGCCCCCGGCGCCAAGGCGCCAAATCGCGAGACCGCCGTATCCACCACCGCGCCCAGGACCCCGCTCTCGAGCCGGCAGAGCTCCAGGGTCGCACCGGAACAACGCACGACGAATCCATCGGTGTTCTGGGAGGGCTCCGCCAACGTGACGAGCCCGACTCGAGCGGTCTCCGAGGCGGGCGCGTCAGACGGAAGCGTGAGTTCCGCCCCCCAAGGCTCGAGTTCACCGACGAAGACCGCCGGCGGCAACCATGTCGGGAACAGACCGACGGGACGCAACTGCCCGCTCTGCACGTGGTAGCTGTCGCCAAGTTCCCAGGCACCCAAGGAGGGGTCGTCATCGAACGCATCTGTCAGGCTATCGTGCGCTGCGAGTGCCACCCATGGCGAGTTGGAGACGCCGGAGATATTCCCCGCGTCATCCGTCACCGTCAGGGCGAGCCAGTAGGTCATGCCGCCGGGCAGGCCGCCTGCAGTGAGCTGCTGCACGGTGCCCGGGGGGCCGGCGGCCATCGGGCGCATGAGCTCCCATGCAGAGGCAAACTGAACATCGTCGGTGATGGGCTCGTCCCATACGCGAAACGTGACGTGAGATGCGGTCCCGCTCCAATAGTCGTCACCAGTGACCGTCCACCAGACCCTCACGCTGTGGGGACCCTGGCCCCAGACGGTGAGGTTGGTGACGGCAGCGGGAGGGGTCGCATCAAGCAATGCGTCAAGATAAGAATGGGCCATGAGGCCGTAGCCGGTATCATTGGGATGAAGCGCATCGTGCATGGGATCGCCGGGTATGCCCGTGAACAGAAGTGGGTTCTCGATGAATGGCCCGAACTGGTCGCTCAGCACGAGGTGCACCGGCTGGCCGGTGACCTGCCCGCTGGCCATATCCAACACCATTTCTTCCAGGTACTCGTTGAACCCCATGACCTCCGGGATCTTGCCCAAGATCGGAATAATCTGACAGAGGACGATCAGCGGGGTCTCAGCCGGGTGGCCGGTATACTGGATGGTGATGTACTGGATGAGTTCGGCGACGTACCCGGCATAGCTACGGTTCAGAGTCAGTCCACCGTCATAGGAATAGGGCCCCAGGGGTGTTTGGCCGGGGGAGGCCACGTTGTTCGTCCCCAGGTGGATCAGCAGCACATCAGGATGAAGGTCTTGCAGCGCGGGGCCGATATCGAACTCACCGTTGCCCCAGCCATTCCCGAACGCAGATGGGTAGAACTGCTCAATCATTGCCCCCTGCTGCATATGACCGGGGTATCGAGGATCGCCGGCCTGGCCGTCTGTATCTCCAACATAGCTGAAGGCGATGCCAAAGTCACCGAGGAGCGACTCCAGGTCGTCCCGGAAGCCGAGAAGGTTGTAGGAATGATCGCCGTCGGTGATAGAGTCTCCTACGGGCATGATGGTGCCCAGCGTATCCCCTCGGCTCATGCCTGCCGATCCGACGAGTATCACAGCCAGCAACACGCAGATCATCTTGGCAATTCCTTGCGGGCGGTAGTCCGCGCGGGCGGTAGTCCGCCGCACCTTGAGCAGTCGAGGGGTACGGCCAGAACGCATGGAACACCCCCACAAGAAGCTGCTATGGGTGGCCTTCTGGCAACCCCACAGAGCGGACGCTGCCACGGTCCTTGCGTAGTCCTGTGGTCGGCCGGCCTTATCGTGCAGCGGTCTTGCCGCTCCGGTGAGACGTGTGCATCAGAATGCTGCCTCGATCGGGGACTCACGGGGTCAGTGCTCGCGCTCCCCGATCTTCCGTCTGTGTCATCCATGGGTTCCACTTCGGTTCTCGATCCTCGCGCGTCCAACGTCCTGCTCTGACCCGGCGCCGCAATCTCTCCGGGATTGACAGTCTCCGCCTACTGACGCCATAATGCCAGAGAGGCTTTGACAACCCCCAGAGGGCGGCGGCACCATCGATGGATGCCGACCGCCCGGTGTCCTGACTGGTGAAGGAGCGGGAATGAAAGGCTGGAGTCTGAGGCGAGTTCTGTTAGGTATCACGGGGATTCTCTTGGCCGTTCTGGCCTATCTAATGCTGGGTTCGCTGCCGCCACGGCAACGTATCATGGCATCGATCTTCATCTTGACCGTGTTTCTCTGGATAACCGAGATCATTCCGATCTTTGTGACCGCGGTGCTCTCGGCATTCCTGTGCGCCCTTCTTCTCGGGCAGGGCGCCACGTTGTTCGGCGCACAACCCCTGCCGGCATCGCTCTTCTTCAACCCGTTTGCCAATACCGTGATTGTGCTGATGTTCGGGGGGTTCGTGCTGGCCCGCGTCTTTTCCCGCAACTACCTCGATGAAGAGTTCTGCGATTTCATCCTGGCCCGGTTGGGCAACAAGCCGCAGGTCGTGCTCCTGGGGATCATGGGCATAACGGCCGTCATGTCGATGTGGATGTCCAATACGGCCACGACCGCCATCATGGTGGCCACCGTGCTGCCGGCGGTGCGGGGACTGCGGCCTGGATCCAATCTCGCCAAGGCCCTGATGCTCGGCATCCCCTTCGCGGCCAATATCGGCGGCATCGCGACCCCCATCGGCACCCCACCCAATGCCATCGCTTTGGGTCTTTTGGCAGAGCGGGGGTACACGGTCTCGTTCTTTACCTGGATGATCGCGGGGTTTCCACTCATGGTGGTGGTCCTTCTCATTACCTTCGGACTCACCTGGGCCATGTTTAAGACCACGGTTACAGAGTTCTCTTTGAAGGTCTCTCGGGAGCATCCAACCGCCAACCGCGGCATTGTGTATACGACCTTCTTTGCCACCGTGCTGCTCTGGCTGACCGACGCACTCCACCACATCCCCTCCGCCGTGGTGGCGCTGGTCCCCATGCTCGTCTTCTCCGTTGCGGGGCTCTTCTCCAAGGAGGATCTCCGGCTCATCGCATGGGATATCCTTCTCCTCATCGGGGGTGGCCTCGCGCTGGGTGCAGGCATCAAGGAGACCGGGCTGGCCGATACCATCGTGCAGTACGCGGTGCCTTCCGGATTTCCCAAATTCGGAGTCATTGCTTTGTTCTCCTTCTTCATCGCCCTCATCGCGACATTCATGAGCAACACAGCCGCCGCCACCATAGTGCTTCCCATTGCGGTGTCGCTCTCGGGCCAATCGCCGATGATGATGATGATCACCGTTGCCATCTGTACCTCGTACGGCATGGCCCTGCCCATCAGCACGCCGCCCAACGCCATCGCATACGGCTCGGAGATGATCCAGTCAAAAGACATGTTCCGGCTCGGCGCTCTGGTATCCATTGTGGCTGTGATCGTCACTGTAGCCTGGCAAGCGTTGCTGTTTCTCGTTTTCCCGGGGCTTGCCGTCACATCCTGAAGGAGGAATGCCATGTCACTTTGCGGCAGCTCAAAGCGCGAACACTGCATGAAGTGCGAGAGCGTCGCTATGCTGAACTATGTAATGGTCAAGCCTGGATGCGATACCGAGGTATTCGTCGAGTGTGCCACCTGCGGCGCATTTGTGGCGCGGTATACTCTTACAACCTACACGTCAGAGGATCCCTACCGGTCGTACCTGAGGCTCATGCGCAAGAAGCGCAGCGATTCGGGAGCTGCCACGCGGCAGGCCGGCCAGAAGTTCGTGACGGAGGTCTGGGAAGGCTACCGACAGGCCAAGGATCTCGTGGCCGACAGTGAGGAAGTCGACCACCTGGAGGAGATCCTGGATCGGACGGAGTAGGTCTCACTACTTCGGCAGCCTACAGGGTTCAGGGTTCAGCCGGGCCTGAAGGCAATCCTACTCCGTCAATGCGCCCCCGTCGCCCGCCGGCGGCTCGGGGGCGGCATCGATATTGTAGTTGTAATCGACGAGCCGGGGCAGTCGAGCACGAGCTTTGCACGTTCTCTCAAACAAGGGTTCACGGGTCAGGCCGGACTGCCGATCGCCGATTGCTGACTGCCGATTGCCGACAGCCGACAGCTGACTGCTCTCCTGACTCAAAGACGAACGGAGAATCGAACTGCAGACTCGGTGTTGGACCGGGCCTTGCCTGGAATCGGGACCCGCTGGTAAATGACGCTATGACCCGTGACAATGCTGACCCGCTGGTTGACCGTGAAGCTCAACGATCCCTCCAGATCCGCGTAGTAGTTGTCGCCTCCCAATAGAACGGGCTCATAGTCGCCCGTCAGGGATAGGGTGATGTTCTTCATCAGGGGGAGTTGCGTACGAGCCCCTAAGAGCAGGCAATGCTGCCGCTCCTCAGGTTTGGGGCCTTCCGATTGGCCCCACAGAGCCGTGAACTCGTTCGCCCTGAACTGATAGCCCGCCCGCGTCGTAAACACGTGACCAGATGTCGTATCCCACCAGCCTTGCACCAATCCGAACCCTACGCGCGCCTGATGGCGGAACCCCCAGACCGGGTTCCGGTAGTAGGTAAGCTTAGCATAGGGCTGAATTGTGGGCGTAAGGCGCCAGCTCTCCATGATGTCGGCCCTGAAGCTATCGACATCCTTTGCCTGGTTCTTTCTTTCCGAAACATCTCCCCGCACCCCGGCCGTCACGACGTGATCCATCCACGACAGCTTGAGCGACCCTCCATAGGTATAGTCAATCTTGTCGGTATTGCCCGCCTTCTGAACGAATGACCCCTCAATGCGCAGCTCAGCCTGCGGAGTGGCCGTATCGCCGGCTTTCGCTTTTCTCGCAGCCGCGGCAGGTACGCTCAGAACACAGGTGAGAATGATGGCTATCCAAAGCTGCATGTCACTGCCCTTTCTCTGCCACCCCACCATCACGGAACTCCTCCCCCGGGTGATAGTGTTTTTCAATGCGTGCATTGAGGCCGTGTGTCAAGTCTCGTATCTTGCGCGTCCTGCGACCAGCGCGCATTGGCAAGCGCCGCAGAGTCAGCATGCGGGGCGTGCTGCAAGCTGTTCACACCCATTGTCCACTCTAAAGGACAGTATTCCTGGAGAAGTCATCCATCCTGCAATGGAGGCACGCCTGCATGACCGGCACCGGCGTCGGGGCCGCAACACGTTCGCCGGTGGCGGCCAGTCTTGCCCTTGAGTGGCATGGCGGTTGCATTCATTGAATGGGCTGCTACGGTGTTTCTTGTGACGCGCATCGTCGACGTACACAATCACGGCGGCGTGTCACCGGAGTTCGGTGTCCTAACAAGGAGGAAACCTTGATCAGATCGATACTCAGCCTGGGGCTCATCGTCGGGGTCCTGGCAGTCTCTGCCTCGGCAGGGCTGTACTATGAGGCGGTCACCTCGACCCAAGGCAAGGGTTCTGGCGACATGGGGAACATGAAGGTCAAAGCCTGGGCAGACGGCGACAACGGCAAGGTGGAGTTTGCCGAGAGCAAGAACGATATGATGGGGAAAGG
>JAFGKV010000097.1 GCA_016928395.1 Candidatus Fermentibacterota bacterium
CGGCCGATGTCAAGGTCGACATCCATGCCGATTCCCTTCTGCAGATCATCCGAGGCAGAAGCCCGGGGGAAGCGACGGTAGTCGCCCTTGCTGTACGGGGATACCTTCAGACCTACCTCGCGGGCGATATCCCTGATGCCGCACAAATGTAGAGCGTCCTCGGCATAGAACATGTTGTGCTCGTATGGCACTGACGTGGCATAGGTCTCTTCACCGCTTCGGCGGATGACGCGCCCCGCATTGAAGAGCCACGGTTTGGACGGGTCGAAGTCAAACTTGAGGTTGGAGAACGGAACCTCGAACTCCGCGCACCACCCCCACTCGGTGACGGCGGTCGCCACGTCCCAATGGGCATCCCACCGCTGGTTGCTGTTCTGCCCGCGGGGGCCGTTCAGGGCGTCATACTTCACCCCGCGGGGATTGGTGGAGAAGTAGTACAGCTCCATGCCGCTGCCAGTGGGGTCGATCCAGAGATCTACGTTGTCATCCTTCCATACCGAGGCATCACGTCGTCGCAGCCGTGAAACCATACGGCCGGCTTGGCTGTCGTGGCATTCGAACGCCACGTACAGCGCGTCCTCCGTATAGACCGCGCGTAGGATTGTCTGTTCCGACGATGGAGCGCCGGGGCTGGGGTCTCGCTGGGTGAACCCTTCCCGGGGGGTGCAGGCACTCCAGCATTCTTCGTCAAGCCGACCATCAAGCACGGGGCCACGGTCAACCCGCGGTATGTCCCAGGCGTGCTCTGCCTGTGCGGTTACTGCCGTTAAGAGAAGGAACAGGATTGGGAGCATGGTCGTTCACCTCCAACACGGGACTCATCAGTGGGTATTCGTGCTCCCGGTGCGCGCGACGGGGCGTCTACGCATATGACGGACGAGGCGACCTTTTGGTTTGAACCGCGCCGCGAAGCCCTCCCCCATGCCGCTCGACGGGATCAGGACTACGGATTGCCCCCCGCCGAGTGGAGATGCCCCTGGAAGGGATGGTCTGTGGTTGACCAGAGCGGTTCTTCACGGTACTTGGCACCTGCCATGCACTTCCAGAAAAGGAGCACCCGTGACTCATTCGTCTTCATGGTCTGCGCTGGAAGCGGTGAAGCAACGCATCTCGCACCGTACGTATGATGGCCTGCCTCTCCCGCCGGATGTCCGCGAGACGCTGGAGAAGGCCCTCCGGGAGCCGCCTCTGGCGCCGTTCGGTTCCCGGGTTCGCCTCGCCTTAGTAGAAAAATCGTCCGCGGGGCAGCCTGTCCGGCTGGGCACCTACGGCATCATCCGTGGCGCCACAACCTTCCTGGTGGGAGCCATACAGCGGGTGGAGCATGCAGAAGAGGATTTCGGGTTCGTGTTCGAATGGGCGATCCTGCGGGCCACCAGCCTGGGCCTGGGCACATGCTGGCTGGGAGGAACCCTGCGCCGGGGGGAGTTTGCCACGGCTTTGGGCCTGAGGCCGGGTGAGTTCATTCCGGCAGCGACACCCGTGGGCTATGCCGCCGGGCGACGAAGCATCATGGATGCGATGACCCGATGGGGTGCCGGCTCCAAGCACCGCAAGCCGTGGTCGGAGCTGTTTTTCGCCGGGAGCTTCCAGGCGCCGCTGTCGGAAACCGACTCCGGCGCATACGCCACCGTGCTCGAGATGGTACGCCTGGCGCCTTCCGCCTCCAATCGACAGCCGTGGCGGATCGTGATGGATCGCGAGAGGCGGGCTTTCCATCTTTTCCTTCAGCGAACCGCAGGCTATGGCTACCCCGGGGTCGACCTCCAGCGGATCGACATGGGTATCGCGATGTGTCACTTCGAACTCAGCGTGCGAGAGTTGGGCATAGAAGGCGGCTGGACGCAGAAAGATGTCGACGTGAAGCCACTCCCTGCGCGCACATCGTATCTCGCCTCGTGGACGATGGGGGCTTGAACCCCGAACTCCGCGAGCGGGCGACCAGGGTCGGTCGCCCCTACGTTGATAGTCTACCATCGGCTTCGTAGGGGCGGGACTCTGTGCCCGCCCGCGCGGCCCGCGCGGAGAGTTGCTCAACTGATAGCCGAGAGCGGACAGCCGAGAGCCCCGGGGGCGCCAAGCTGCCCACTGCTCACTCCTATCTCCTTACTCCTCACTTACCGCGCGAGCGTAACAAGCTATCCCAGAATCTTCGCCAGATCTTCCTCGGCGGTGCCGATGGGAGTGAGCGCGAATGTATCAACCAAGACCTGCAATACAGGCGGCGTGACGAAGGCAGGCAGCGTGGGCCCGAGCCGTATGTTCCTGATACCAAGGTGGAGCAAACTCAACAGGATGACTACGGCTTTCTGCTCATACCATGAGAGTATGAGCGACAGGGGCAGGCGGTTCACATCGGTCTCAAACGCGTCCGCCAACGCCATCGCGATCTGGATTGCCGAGTGCGCATCGTTGCACTGGCCCACATCAAGCAGCCGTGGGATGCCGCCGATGGTTCCCAGATCCATGGTGTTGAACCGGTACTTCCCGCATGCCAAAGTTAGGACGATAGTGTCGGGAGGCGTCTTCTCGACGAACTCAGTGTAGTAGTCACGGCCCGGCTTGGCGCCATCGCACCCGCCGACCAGGAAGAAGTGACGGATGGCGCCGCTCTTCACTGCCGCGACGATTTTGTCGGCAACGCCGAGGACCGCGTTGTGACCGAATCCGACCATAATGGTCTTCTCCGGCTCATCGTGTGCGAATCCCGGGGCCGCCAATGCCGCCTCAATGACCGGGGCGAAGTTGCGATCGGCAATGTGCACGACGCCCGGCCACGCCACCAACCCTGACGTGAAGATCCGGCCCTTGTAGCCCTCCCTCGGCTTCTGGATGCAGTTGGTTGTCATCAGGATTGCACCGGGAAAGACATCGAATTCCTTCTGTTGGTTCTGCCAGGCGCTCCCGTAGTTGCCAGCGAGATGCGGGAACTCTTTAAGGCCGGGATAGCCATGGGCAGGAAGCATTTCGCCGTGCGTGTAGATGTTGATGCCGGTGCCCTTGGTCTGTGTGAGCAGCTCTTCGAGATCCTTCAGATCATGCCCCGATATGAGAATGGCTTTGCCCCTCAACGGCGTGATCCTGACCGTGGTGGGCACGGGGTGCCCGTATGCCCCGGTGTTCGCGGTATCCAAAAGCTCCATGACCCGGAGGTTGACCTTCCCGACCTCCAACGACTTGGCCACCAAGGCATCCACGTCATTGTCCCTGGTCAGGAAGTCCAGAGCCTCATGGAAGAAGGCAAAGACCGCCGGATCGCTCTCGTTGAGGATCAGTGCATGATCGGCGTAGGCGGCCATTCCCTTCAGACCGTAGATGATGAGTTCCTCCAGACCGGTGAGCACCTCTCCACGGGAGGCCTTCCGAGCCTCGATACCGCTGGTCAAACCCTGGGCCTCTAGCTCGGTTTGAGTGGATGCCGGCGTCCAGGAGGCGGGCCCGTCCAGAGACTCGGGCGCGAGGCCCTTCGTGGCGCACGCATCCTCGTACATTCGGGTGGCTCTCTCCTTCAGCATGCCCAGCCGATGCAGCATACCCTCGAGCCGTTCAGGATCGAAGTTCACATTGGTGATGGTGGTGAAGAGCACTTCCACTGTGAAACGGTCGATCTCCATATCCGTGGCACCCAGATGCCGCGCACGGTGCGCGTACATTGAGAGTCCCTTGAGTCCGTGGATGAGAAGATCCTGTAGATGCGCGGTGGTGGCATCTTTGCCGCAGACACCGGAGATTGTGCACCCGGTCCCCCGGGCTGTTTGCTCACATTGGTAGCAGAACATGCTCATAGTGAGACCTCCATGGATGGAAGCAGATGTAGGGCCGCTCCCGAAGTGAAGGAGGGGCGCCCGTCTCGGAAACGAGACAGGCGCGTTGATGAAAGATACGAGCGAACAGTCTCCTGGATCGTTTCGAGCAATCCTCCCAGCACGCAGGATTGCCCGTCGCATCGTGGGCGGCCCAGGAGGCAGTGCGTGGTGGGGAGAGGGCCCTCGATAACCTCGAAGACATCCAGGAGCGTGATGTCCTCCGGAGACCGGCCCAGGCGGAACCCGCCTCGAGGTCCCCGGCGCGCCCAAAGCAGCCCCGCGCGCAGTAGCTGATGCAGCACCTTGCTCAGATGGGCCTCGGACACCTCGAGCTCATCGGCCAGAGCATGGGTGCTCACCAGCTCATTTGCGGGGCTGCGGGCCAGAAGCATCGTGGCGTGCAGTTCCAGGCTCGCCGCATCGGAAATGGCGAGGATGTGGTTCATGCAATGCGCTCCGGCTCGTCAGACGCCTGCCGGTACCGCAGGTGCAGGCCTCGGGGCTGTGACCTCCTTCGACTCCTGAACAACGCCGCCGATGCCGATTCGGGTCAGCCGCAACGGGATATCGATTCCCGCGTCGGCCATGGCGCCCAGCACGAGGCGTACCAACCCGCCGCAGCAGGGAACCTCCATGTACACGACCTCGATGGAGCGGACGCCGTTGTGACGGAACATGTCGGCCAGCTTGTCTTGATAGTAAGCGGCATCATCCAGCTTCGGGCAGCCGACGACCAAGACCTTGCCCGGAAGGAAGCGTTCGTGGAAGTCCGGATGGGCACACGGGACGCAGTCTGCGGCGATGACCAGATCGGCGCCCCGGAGGTAGGGCGCGCTGACAGGGACCAATCGCAACTGCACCGGCCAGTTCCCGAGTCTCGACGGCCGATCCTCGGGGCGATCCCCGGGCTCGTTGGGGCAGCCGCAGGGGCCCATGGTCTGCACCTGACTTCCCGGGCAGCCGCAGGCAAGGGGCTCACCGGTCACTTCGGTTGCGCCTTTGGCCTGGATGGCGGCCTCTTCATCGAAGGGGGCAGCCTCCCTCTCTTCCATGCTGATGGCACCCTGGGGGCATTCACCCAGGCAGGCGCCCAGGCCGTCGCAATACGTCTCGCTGATCAAACGGGCCTTGCCGTCGATGATGGCGATGGCGCCCTCGGCGCAGGCTGTCGCGCAGAGGCCGCAGCCATCGCACTTCTCTTCATCTATCCGGATAATCTGGCGGACCGGCATGGGAGTTCCTCGGGAAAGGGAAAGGGAATGATGGAATGGTGGAATGATGGGATGGATGGACGGATGGATGACTGGAAGGATGGAATGATGGAAGGATGGATGACTGGAAGGATGGAATGACTGGATGACTGGAAGACTGGAAGGATGGAGGGATGGATCGACAAAGGAAAGCCGCCTTGACATTGCTCAGGGTCAACGACGTGTGATAGCTCTGCATCCTCGTCCAGAGTAGATGATTCACGATGCACTCTCAACCCCGAGAAACCTGAGTGCCTCCGCACTCAGAGACCGCACTGAACCCCAAACCCCAAACCCTGAGAACTGATCGCGTAGCGAGCTCACAGAATCCTCGAAACCTCGGATTGGCGGGGAGTCTTGATCACGAGAATGCGCACGGTGTCCGGGCCTTCATTGCGCCAGCGATGGGGAATGCGCGCAGGGCTGTGGATGAGATCGTCCGCTGCGCACTCTTGCGTCTCGTCCCCGATCTCGACGATGCCCCTGCCCTCCAGCACATAGAAGCAGGCATCCACTGGGGTGATGTGGCGCCTCAGGGACTCTCCGGGTTGCAGGGTGATGAGCACGGTCTGCACGTGAGGGCTCTCGAAAAGGGGCCGCACGCTCACTCCATGCGGCGTCGCCTTCTCCGGAGCGGTTCGGGCGTTGACGATCAGCACGGCTACCTCCGTGAAGAGAGGGAAACCAATCAAACAAACATTATGGTACTAATATACCTGTATTTGTATAAGATGTCAAGAGCGAATGGCTGAGCTATGCGAGGGATGATGAACGGTTTGGCTCCGCGGGGTCGTGGCCGTTCGATAATCCCACACTGGAATGGCCGGATGGCCGATTGCGAGTACGAGCACGACATTGATAGCGATACCGTCCCCGGGCCCCACCTCCCCATGCGGGCGGAGTCAGAGCTCCCCTCCTTCAGGGCAAGGGATCGCCACTTCAGACTCCAGTCGCCAGTGGCCCGGTGAAACCAATCTGTAACTTGATCAGAATAGCCTCGTGCGAAACGCTACGGACGACGCAGAGGTCGTCCCTCCATTCGGGAAAGATACCCTGTCCCCTGGTCACTCTAGAGGGTCGGGCTTGGCCCAGCACCACTGGATGCTGGGGCTTCGTCCCGACCGCGACGCCACCAGGCTTTCGTGAGAGGCTCAGAAGTCTCCCTATGTATGAGCAGGGCAAGGCCCGGGGCCGGGGCTCGTGTGAGAGTACACCCCAACTTCGCGCTCGTACCCGTACTCAAAGCTACGACTCCGATGGCGATAGCGATACCGACCCCCGCCCTCCCGCGGGCGACCAGAGACGGTCGCCCCTACGACGGCAACGGTTCCTCGTAGCGCTGGGCGGGCCTGATAGCTAACAGCCGATAGCCACCTGCCGGCCGTCCTCTCCACCTCGAAAAACCTGGGTGCTTTCGCATCCAGAGGCCTTACTGATGACTGATGACTGTGAACTGACAACTGCTCGCGCAGCGAGCTCCTACCTTCCGAACAACGCGTCCAGGATGGTGCCGAGGTTGCTGGAGCCTTCCAGTACGGTCGGGTCGTACAGCTCGGTGAAACCGCAGTTTCGACACGAGAGGGAGACGAATTTGTTGTGCTGGATGTCGAGGAGTCGGGTGAGTCCCGTGCCGGTCCCGGCGAATCTCCGGGCGATTGCCCCGCTGTGGCCACACTTGGGGCATCGGAAGATCGATGCCAGTTGTTCGTCCATGCGCATGATGATCTCCTTGAAGCGTTGCAGAGTCACAAAGCACTACCTTCCATCCTGGCCAGGCATTCTCCCAAAGCCCGGACGGGGCCATCGCTTCTGGGGAGGTATTCTACCATTAGAATAGTGTCGAATCGTCCGGTTCAGCACGCATAGATGCCCAGAAGGAAGAGCATCTTCATGCAATCCTTGACCTCGATCGATATCCGCCGCTATTGTCGCCGCAGCATTCAGCTATCCACAGGAGGGATTCCGTGCAGGAAAATCCAGCGCCGCGCGCCGTGTGGAGCTCCAAGCTGGGCTTCATTTTGGCCGCATCCGGGTCCGCCATCGGTCTAGGCAATATCGTATTCTTCGGCGCCAATGCGTACAAGTATGGCGCAGGTGCGTTCTACGTTCCCTATCTTCTGGCGCTGTTCTTCGTCGGGCTGCCGTTCATGGCCATGGAGATAGGCCTCGGATTGCGGTTCAATAGGGCACTGCCCGAGTCACTGCACCTGATCGCGGGACGACGAGGCGAGTTTGTCGGCTGGTGGGGGATACTGAACGCATCTGTCATCACCACGTACTATATCGCCATCCTCGGGTGGGTCGTGGGCATGCTCATCGGCGCCTTTGGGCCTCTGTGGAAACCTTCTCTGGCGGTGCCTGCATTCAACATGGCCGAGGGTGCGATCCCTAACCCCTTCGCCTACTTCTTCAACATGCTGTCAACTCCCGGCACGCTGCTCTTCGTCGTGCTGGCCTGGGTTCTCAACATCATCATCGTGTGGAAAGGCACCCTCACCATTGAGAAGGCGGTCAAGGTCTGCGTGCCCCTGATGTGGGTGTTCATGCTTATCCTCATCGTCCGTGGGTTGACCCTGCCCAACGGGTCCCAGGGCGTTCGTCTTCTTTTTACGCCCAATTGGGGAGTCATGCGAAACCCGGATGTCTGGAAGGGCGCCTTCGGCCAGATTTTCTTCTCGCTGTCGCTGGGGTTTGGCATCATGACCGCATACGCCAGCTATCTTCCAAAGAAGAGCGACTGCAACTCCAATGCGATGATGGTCTCTTTTCTCAACTGCGGCTTCGAGTTCATCGCTGGGGTCGCCATCTTCACGATTCTCTTCAGCCTCTCCATCGTACCCAAGGCCAGCACGCTGGCCATGTCGTTCTTCGTCCTTCCTTCCGGCATCGCGCGATTCCCTTACGGTGTTGCCACGTTTGGGGTGATGTTCTTCACCTTGCTTCTCCTCGCTGGCATTTCCTCCAGTGTGTCATTGGTGGAGGCTTTGGCGAGTTCCGTCATCGACAAGTTCCGCATTTCCCGGATTCGGGCGCTCCTGTTTGTCGGATCGGGGGGGGTGGTTCTCTCCCTGCTGTTCGCTCTCCCCATGGTGGTCGATGCATCCCTCAAGGACAACGGCACCTTGGGGCTTACCCTTCTTGATCTCTCCGATCACTGGGCCTTCGGCTACGGCCTCTTGGCCATGGGGCTTGCCGAGAGCATTCTCATCGGATGGGTTCTCGGGGCCGGGAAACTGCGCGAGACGATGAACGCCAATGCCAGGATCAGGCTGGGGCCGTGGTTTGACGTTCTGGTTCGATTCGTGGCGCCGGCCGTCGTCCTCGCAGTGATCGTTGCCAGCATCGCCCACGAGGTCAAGACCGGCATGTACGGCTCGCGCATGGTGACGGGCTGGCGGCCCATGGCGGCAGTTGTGCTTCTCGCGTGGCTCCTGTTCACCAGCGGGGGTGCCTTCTTGCTCAGCGCGCCGCAGAAGGGGAAGGGGGTGAGAGCATGAGGTGCGCTCTTGCCGTATGGATGCTCTCATCGTGCGCGGCAGTCTGGGCGGGCCGTATAGATGTGACCGATCAGTATCCACTGAGAGGTCAGGCAACAGAGATCATCGTATCCGGCGATGACGGATCACCCCTCGATGCGGTAGTGGTTCATCTCACCTACCGGCCTAACTCCATGGTGGCACTAGCGGATTCACTGCCTCCCACCGATGCTTCCGGCACAACGGTCTGGACTCCCTCGGATGCCGGAATCTGTACGATTCGAGTTCTCGACGGTGATGTCGAAGTTGCCGCCAAGGATGTGTCCGTTCGATTCGACCGGTTCCCCATTCAAGGGGCTATCGTCATGATCGTGGCCTTCTGTGCCCTCTTCGGCGGCGCGGCCTTCAGTTTGGTTATGCTGTTCAAAGCGGAACAGGAGGGCAAGGACGACGCGGGAATCCTCGTGAGGGGGACATAGGCGGCTCTCTCAGCAGTCGGCCTATCTCCTCACTCCCCCAGTCAGCAGTCCTGACTCGTGTGAGAGTACACCCCAACTTCGCGCTCGTACTCGGAGCTACGACAACGATAGCGATACCGACCCCGACCCCGAGCGAGGAGTGAGCCGACAGCCGGCCCCCCGGCGGGCGACCAGGGCCGGTCGCCCCTACGACGGGCGGAGTCAGAGCTCCGCCCCAACAAGGCAACGGTTCCTCGCAGAGCTCCGTAGGGGAGGACGCCCCTGCCCTCCCGGGCAGCTCATCGATAGCGATAGCGATACCGACCCCGAACCCCCCCTGCGGGCGACCAGAGACGGTCGCCCCTACTACGGCAACGGTTTCTCGTAGCGCTGGGCGGGCCTGATAGCCGATAGCCAA
>JAFGKV010000098.1 GCA_016928395.1 Candidatus Fermentibacterota bacterium
ACTCCGATCAGAAACACAAACCCCCTGCAGCCCAATGCCTTCCGTCCCCTATTGGTAATCGAGAATCAGCTAACCCGGAAACTCAGGATAGGCGTCATGAATCTCGATACCCAGTTCCTGGAACCCGCAAAGAAGTCCGTGATCCGACGCGGCCGATCCCGCGATGAGATACCGGCAGCGATGGAGACCCACCCGTCCAAGCAAGGCCCGGCGCAGCAGGGGACGAGCCAGCTTCGCCGCCACACTTCTGCTATGACCACAATACCACCGCCCCGCCGGTCGTGAAGAAAAGGCCGCCCATACCTTCTCGTAAAACCGGGGTACGGAAAAGAACACCGTAGGCCGCGCCACCCGCAGCGCCCGCGGCAGTTCATGAATATCGTCGAGGAAGTAGATGTCGACCGGCGCCGGCAGATAGTAGGGCGCATACGTGGCCAAAATGCCCTCCACGACGTGATTCATGGGGAGAAAGGAGAGATAGCGGGCCGGCCTGATGCGCCAGTGCCAAGGAAACAGCGATGCCAGGCACTCTGCCATCCACCGCACATTTCGATGGTTGAACACAACACCCTGGGGGCTTCCCGTGGTGCCGGATGTATGGCGCCGCGTCGCAGGATCGTGCGGACAGACCATGGGCACGGCATCACCGTGTGCGCCCCGCGCCAGGAACTGCTCCCAACTCAGGATTGCCTGATCCCGCGGCGGTGCATCGGTGAACGATACTACGGGAATGCCGAGACCTTCGAGCCCGCCCTCCATCACAGGGCAGCCTATGAACAGGAGCCGTACTTCGCTGGAGCCCAGAAGAGATCGCAGTTCATTCGCCGGCGTCGCCGGATGGAGCGGCACGCTGACCGCGCCCGCCAGACCGATGGCGACGTCGATGGTCACGTATCGGGTGCTGTTGGGGCCGATGATCGCCACGGTGTGACCCCGTCCCACCCCCATGGCACACAGCGAATGCCGCACCTTCTCAATGTCCTGTCTGACCATAGGGCCACGACGCGTCCGGGCGCGACCCTCGACGACATCGTGGAAAGAGACGGGCCGAAACGAGCGGCCCAGCCTGAACATGACCTGTTCCTGGACCGTTCGCTCCGAACGATGCAGGAACCCGTAGTTCACTGCGAAGGAAAGCATCGGCGGCACCAGTGAACGCCAGTCATGGGGGTAGGGCCCAAGCAGACGGTCAGCAGTGTCCCGCCGAAACACCGGCGCCTCCACATAGGGAAGCAGAGCCCGGAGTTTCCCCGTGGGCGGATCTGACATGCGCCAGGTCTTCAGGCGGCGCGGCAAAGGGAGGGGCACGAAAAGGGGCCTTCTCAGGCGGAGGCCGAGATTCTTCCGCGCCCACCCTTGCACGGTCGTCAAGAGCGCTGCAGCGGAGGGGCACGCGTCGGTCGGCGATACCAGGTGAACCGTGGCGCCCATGGCCCGAGGATCCAGCAAGAGTGACGCCACCGAGCGGGCGACATAATCCACCGGAACCATCGGCAGCCGAAGCGATGCACGGGCAGGAATGACGGGCAGCCTTCCGGAGAGAAACAGCCGCAAGGGAAGGTAGAGGGTGTTGAAGGTCTTCACCGCCCCGGTCTCGGAGTGGCCGACCACCATTCCCGGCCTGGCAACCGTGATCGGCATCTGGGTCATGGCGGTTCGCACGAGCTGCTCTCCTTCGTACTTGCTCATTTCGTAGGGGCTCCTGAACCCGTACGCGTCGCTGAGATTTTCCTCGGTGACGGGTCCGGGACACATGCCCGCGACATAGGCGGTGGACACATGCACGAAGTGAGAGAGCCCGGGCAAGGATGTGGCAAACTCCAGCATCCGCGCCGTGCCGTCGCGATTCATCCGCAGGAGCTCATCCAGCGGCGCCGCCAGCCGGATATCCGCGGCGGCGTGCACCACGTGGGTAGCATTCCGCGCCAGACTGAGGGCGGTAGATGACAGCCCTAGATCAGGCATGGTGATGTCGCCGGGGCATGCCTGAATCCGTGACCCGATCAGAGCGGCCAACTCGGGCCAATCCCACCACGCGCGGGCAAGCCTCGCCTCTGCCCGGCCGGGCGCGGCGCGCACCAGCGCGAGGATGGGCATCTCTTTCTGCAGCAACTCAGCCACGATGTGGGTACCCAGAAAGCCGCTGGCACCTGTGACGATGATCACGCCGACGCGACCTTCCATCCTCGAGACCGGGCAAACTCCGCCAGCAGGAACCTGTTTTTGGCCGCGCGCCGGGAATGATCCGCATGCCCCTCTGCCAGACGACGCCGCAAGAAGTCACCCTTCTTGCGCAGTAGGGCGAACCGTTCCTTGAGCAACTCCAAGTCTGCCTCGTGGGCATCGAGGAACAACTCGTCCACAATACCAAAATCGGTATACAGCGTCCTCAAACGCAAATCATGCCCCACCGCAATCTGAGGCACCGCGGCTTCGAGGGAGAGGACCGAGGCATGGAAGCGGGAAGTGATGAGATAGTCGAGACTGCGCAGAACAGAGGTCATCTGCGACGCGTCAAACTCCCGTGATGAGAAGACCATCGCCCTCTCGCGGCGTCGCAACAGGTCATGGATTCTTTGGGCCAAGGGCTCGTCCAACTGCTCCATGCAGAGCATGGCCACGCCGGCATCGTGATGCTCCATGACCCAGTCGGCAAAGGCCGCTAGGGTTTGAGCGAATCCCTGTGCCGCATCGGTACGCTCTCTGGAATGGGAGAAGTAGTAGGGCCACCGGTAACAGTACTGCTTCCTGCCCCACAGCCGCGCCACCACGGGCCAGAGGGTGAAATCCACGGGGGCTATGCCTACCACGCATGGCGGCCGGTCGGGCCACACACGATTCAAAAGATCGATGTCTGCGGGACGCGGGGCGAAGTTGAATGCATTGTCAGCCGTGAACTCGAGGGGAGCGCCTACGCCCCACGAACGCAACCGCCGGGCTGCGGCCTCTGATCGCACGATGATCTGGTCCGTGGTACCCGCAACGCGCCGTACAAGCCATCGATTCAGCCTGCTGAGTTCACCGGCATCCACGGCATACGCAAGGCAGGCGGTGCCGCGGGAGGTCGCGCACCATGTGGCCCACAGAAAACACCAGAGCAGGGCCGTGGTCCAGGTGTCCATATACGTGCTGCCTTCCACCAGCATGACAAGATCATGCTCGGCCACAAGACGCCTGACAGGCCTGATGAACACGGGAGACATGGGGACGATTGATAGCCCGGGGCCCTCAGGGAGGTATCTACGGAGGTTCGCCGGGTTCATGGTCGGCACGGTGATGGAGACGCCGGGCCCGAACACGGCGCGGACGTCCTCGATATCGCTGAGAAGGAGGGCCTCGGCTCCGGTGTTGTTCGCGCCGTTGTACCCGACGAGCAGCACCCGGGGCGTGGAGGGATTACGCTGCGTTCGGTTCATGGCTCAGTCTCCGCTGCGGCTAATGCTGCCTCCCGACTGACATGGTCTAGGGCCTGCAGTTCACGTTCAACCCATGTCGGGGGCAAATCTCAGCTCTCTGCGCGCTCGTCCGGCTCGCGATTTCCGGTCAGCGGGTGTCAGATGGCAATTCCCAGTGCAGGGCTACCGCCAGATCAGTGGCGGCTCTTTCCCCATCCATCCATTCATCCACCCATCCACTCCTCCACCCTTCCACCCTCCTTATTCCGGCGCCTGTATCCCGTGCTTCTCCAGCCTCCGATAGAGGGCACCCCTGCTAAGTCCTAGGGCCGAAGCCACCTTGGACAGGTTGCCGCCGCACTCGTCCAGGGCACGCAGAATCATCGCGCGCTCCATTTCCTGCAGCGTCACACCGTCGCCGGCGAGGCTCGGGGGAGAGGCCGGGATTCCCACCTCGGCCTGCCCTGCGGCGACCAAGTCTGAGACGTCCAGTTCGTCCCCCGACGAGAGTAGAACCGCGCGCTCGATGACGTGCTTGAGCTGTCGGACATTGCCAGGCCACTTCTGATGTGCCAACCACTCCATACCGTCCGGCGTCACACGAAGCTCTTTCTTTCGGTAGAGCATTGAGGCCTGTAGCAGGAAACGGCTGGATAGAATCGGGACATCACACTTCCTCTCGCGCAGCGGCGGCATGTGAACCGTGATGAGATTGAGTCGAAAGAGCAGGTCTTCCCTGAACCCGCCCGCGGCGATCATGGCACCCAGGTCCCTGTTGGTGGCTGAAACCACCCGCACATCCACCGACGTGCTCACGCTTGACCCGACTCGCTCGAAGGTGCGATCCTGCAGGACCCGCAGCAGTTTCACTTGGCAACTGGGATCGATATCGCCGATCTCGTCCAGGAAGAGCGTGCCGCCATTTGCGGCTTCGAACCTGCCAAGTCTTCCGTGCTTCGCATCAGTGAAGGCCCCCCGGACATGCCCGAAGATCTCGCTCTCGAACAGCGTCGGAGGAATCCCGCCGAGATTGACCTTGACGAAGGGTTTGTTTCTCCGCTCGCTGTTGAGCCAGAGGGCCTCCGCTACCAGTTCCTTTCCCGTTCCGCTCTCTCCCGTGATGAGCACAGGCACATCGGTGCGTGCGACCTTCGCCACAACCGCAAGCACCCGGAGCAAAGCGGGATCGTCGCCGATAATGCTGCCGAAGTCATGCTCCTGGTCCAAGACGGCGCGGGTAATCCCTCCACGAGGCGCTGCGGTCCGGCGCAGGTCAGCCATCCCAAGAGCGGTGCCCACGACATGGCGGATCTGCTGAGGCGTCCACGGTTTGGTGATGAAGTCAACGGCGCCCGCCCTGATGCCCTTGACCGCAAGTTCGACGGTACCCCACGCGGTGATCAACACCACAGGAACGTGGGGCCAGTGCCCCTTTATGCGCTGAAGTAGCTCAAGGCCCTCTTGGCCCGTCATACTCCGTGAGTAGTTCATGTCCTGGATGACGAGGTCATACTGATGTGCCGCCAAAGCCTTGAGGGCCTCATCGGGGCTGGCGACGGTATGCGGTACATGTCCGGATTGCGTGAGGGCGAGAGCCAGGGATGCGGTCACCTCTGGATCATCGTCAACGACCAGGATTTCCTTTGAATGAGCCATGAGCCATCCTTGAGGCGTTGCCGCTGCGCGACGAGCGTGAGTTCGGAGGAGGGAACCCGGGGCATATTACTCGGGGGAGGCCGTGTCCGGAAGGATGAAAGTGTGCGGGTGGAGCAACCCCGCGTGCCCGGTGCTGTCAAGTGACGAAGCCAACCGGTACGCTTGACGCCAGTGTTGTTGCATGGATAATACGTCGTGTTATCCCGTTGCATGATTTTGTCGCCACGCATCCTGTCCTTGGTACTCGGGTTCATGAGTACGGTCACGCACCCAGAGCGTCGGGGCGACCGGGCAGCGGGCGAGCGAGGAGGGCAGATATCCGCTGCGATATCTCGCCCGTCGAGCAACACAGCTGCCCGGAATGTAACGGCGGTCGAATGCGATCGTACTTGTGAATCCGAGTGCTTAGTACTCGGGTTCATGAGTACGGTCACGCACCAAGAGTGTCGGGGCGACCGGGCAGCACGGCGCGAGGAGGGCAGATATCCGCTGCGATATCTCGCCCGTCGAGCAACACAGCTGCCCGGAATG
>JAFGKV010000099.1 GCA_016928395.1 Candidatus Fermentibacterota bacterium
CAAAGGCATGGTCGAGACACCATTCCCCACCACCGCCTCCACGTGCTCCGCCAAGTCGGCATAATCCTGAAGTCGGCATAATGGCGGTTATGCCGACATCGGCATAATCGGCACTCGTTTGCGACGCATCTTCTCGAGTCCGGGTACGATATCCGGATGGTGCAGGAGCTCCTTGGTCACAAGGACGTCCGGACGACCATGGTGTACACGCATGTCCTGAACCGCGGGGGGCGCGGTGTGCGAAGCCCGATGGACGCTCTGTGAGGCTGGTAGTGGGTGTCATACGGATCTGCATATCACGCATCCCTGGCTTGCCGGGGAGGAGGTGAATGCCATATGCTACAGAGTGAAACTGCATCCCAGTGGCAGTGCGCAATGAGTGTTATGCGGCCGGCGGGGCGCAACGCTCTACCCGTAACCAGGAGCCATTCGCAACCATGAAGATAGGACAACGATCCGTCCTGCTCGGCCTTGCCACCATTGGGCTTCTCGGCGTTGGAAGAATGCTTCTCGATTTGGTTGTCTTACGGGGCAGCACACCGGGGATCGCGTCCACGCGAAGCATCAGCTCCCTTGAGCAGCAGGAGATCGGGGGCGTTAAGCAGTGGGTTCTCATTCGCGGTCACGATCGCACCAGACCAGTCCTGCTGTTCCTGCACGGGGGTCCGGGAATGCCCGCAATGTTCCTCGCACACGCATTCCAACGGGAGCTGGAACGAGACTTTATAGTTGTACACTGGGATCGGCGGGGAGCTGGAAAGTCCTTCGATGCATGGTCGCGAGCGTCAGACTTGAGCGTGAGCCAAACACTCGGGGACACTTATGAACTGACGCAGAGTCTGCGCGCGCGTTTTGACCAGCAGCGGATCTACATCTTGGGCCATTCATGGGGGAGCTACCTGGGGCTCTTGGCCGTCCAGGGTCACCCGGAGTACTACGCAGCCTACATCGGGATGGGGCAACTCGCTGGAACTCGTGACGACGTACATGCGTTGCAGCGCGAGTTCCTCTACCACGCAGCGAAGATGACTGGTGATACGGCACTCCAGGCTCGTTTTGCCGATGAGTCCGTCGTGATTACTGATGATGATTTATTTCGCTCAGGTGGAGAGCTTTACGCTTCTCGGAGCTTCTGGCCGCTTCTGAAGACTGGATTGGCCGCTCCGGAGTACACGCTCCGCGATGTAATGAGCGTGAAGAAAGGGGCGGATCTCGTCAGCCGGGAGATGAAGTACGATGTCGTGGCCAAACCCTTGGATGGGGAGATTCGGAAGGTAGACGTGCCTGTTTTCTTCTTCCTGGGCCGGAGTGATTTCAACACACCATCGCAGCTGGCCGCGCAGTACCTTGATCGACTCGATGCTCCACTCAAAGAGCTTGTGTGGTTCGAAGAGTCGGCACATTTCCCATTCTTTGAGGAGCCTGATCGCTTCCACAGGGAGCTGCTTCGGGCCGAGGAGGCAGTAGCTGAATTTTGGAAGAGCAAATTTGACAGTACAGTGCCTTAGCTGCCTGCGGACGCCGAACAAGGCGATGCAGCGGTCGTCACTACGCCACGCCGCTGATCGCCATCCCGTTGGGGTCTTGACAGAAGGCTCCGGTCATGTGTATGATGCCTACACATCCTGGAGGTGTATCATGAGAACGAATGTCGTGATCGATGACAATTTGATGTTGCGTGCCATGCGCACCAGCGGATGCCGCACCAAGCGTTCGGCGATCGAGTCGGGGCTGCGCCTGCTGGTTCAGGTCAACAGTCAGAAGAAACTCCGCGCACTCAAGGGCAAGATTGCCTGGGAGGGTGATCTCGAGGAAATGCGGAAGGACTGAAATGGTCATCGTCGATACCTCGGCTTGGATCGAGTACCTTGGCGGTGGTGAGCCCGACGTTGTGACGAAGGTCGATCTGTGTCTGGAGCAGGATGTGGTCGGTATTGGCGACCTCATCTACTGTGAGGTCATGCAAGGGATCCGGTCGCCGAAGGAGAGAAGAGAAGTGTCAACGCTTCTTCTCTCGTTGCCACGATTCGAGATGGTCGGGTTCAGCGTGGCGGAGAAATCCGCGTCGAACTACCGACTTCTTAGATCCAAGGGGGTGACCGTCAGGAAGACAATCGACGTTCTCATCGGAACTTTCTGCGCAGAACACGGCTTGCGGATCATCCACCATGACTCTGATTTCGATCTGATGGCAAAGCACATCGGGCTCGACATAATCTGACCCCAACCATTGCTTTCAGGCGACGGCTCACACGCAACCTCGTTAGGCGGATGCTGCGGTCCCCCTCCTGGAGGTAGGAATATGTCCAAGGTCAACCTCTCTCAGAAGTTCGCTCTCATCAAGGAATATTGGTCCCCGAAGATTGCGGACCGACTGAACGGCCAGCATGTCAAGCTAGCCAAGTTCAAGGGCGAGTTTCTTTGGCACTATCATGCCAGCGAAGACGAACTCTTACTGGTTACCAAGGGCTCCTTGACGATCCAGCTCAGGGACGGCGCCGTTACCCTTGCCGACGGTGAGTTCTACATCGTTCCTGCCGGAGTGGAGCACAGGCCAGCGGCCCCTGAGGAAGTACACGCACTCATGCTAGAGCCGATCTCAACACTTACTACCGGGGGAATGCTCGCGGGGTCAGAGTACCAGGAGAAAGTCAAGGGGTTTCTTCTGTCTTGTGACACAAGGATCTCCTCCCGTTCCGGCATCCGCCGGTTTTCGAACACCCGCCAGCTCAGGACCTCGGCTCTCGACGCGAGACGTCCTCGAGGTCTGACGTTGCCGGTGGCCGACCCTCTCCGTGTGTCTGACCGGAGCAGCCTGGTCTGACGAGATCTCTGTTCTGTGCGGCCACTGAAGGCGCGGAGCGCACTCAGACTTCTCCAGGGTGACAGTAGGCCACGCAGCGATCTCGAAATCGCTATCGCTGTCGTAATCGGCGAGCCGGGCCCCCAGTCCGAGAACGGGCTTCCCATGAAATCTCATACAAGCCCTGGGGGTAGATCTTGAGTTCGCAATCCTCTCAGCCACTTGAGGTACTCTCGGGCCGGTCGTGCAGAGCGGCCCCCGCAGCGTCGCCGGCAGGGCCCGTCGCACCACCATCTGCCTTGACTTCTCCCTTGCGCTGCAGTACCCTCAGGCCTTCACACCGTGACGGCACATGCCACCCGGCTTCCCGCGTCAACCCCGAGGGAAAGCATGGCCAACAGCGAGTTCAAAATCGGATGCCCGTGGGCAGCCCCAAAGGCCCATGGGGGAGCCTGCCCCTCTGGCAATGTCCCGGGCGCCACGGCCTGGTGCCCAGCGATGTCCGGCAAGGACGACTGCCTTGGTTGAACTGCATGAATCCGAACGGCTGACCAGGAAACGACGCATCGATCCGCGGCTGGATGGGGTCGGCTGGCCGCTGGCTCCCGCGGGTGTACGGTCCATGGCGGCACCGTTCCGCACCGAGGAACACCCAACTGCCAACGGTCCCGCCGACTACGTGCTCTGGCTCGATGGCCGCATCGTGGCCGTGGTGGAGGCCAAGAGGGTGACGGTGGGCGCCCAGGAAGTCTTGACCCAGGCAAAGCGCTACGCCCGGGGCCTCCATCAGTCGGCCTTCGACTTCGAGGGCATTCGGTGTCCGTTCCTGTATTCGACCAGCGGTGACGAAATCTGGTTCCACGATGTGCGCCACCCCATGAACCGCGCCCGCCGGATCGCCGAGTTCCACACGCCGAACGCCCTGCGGGAGATGGCAAGCCGGGAGTTCGAGGGCTCCCTCGCCGAGCTCAGCTCTCTTCCCATCGACACCCAACGGCTGTGGCCCCATCAGCAGGCGGCCAATGCCGCCATGGAAGCGGCCATCGCCGGCCGGAAGCGGGCCATGCTCCTGGCCATGGCCACCGGCACGGGCAAGACCATGACCATGGTCAGTGAGGCCTATCGGCTCATGAAGTCAGGCGTGGCCAAGCGCGTGCTGTTCCTGGTCGACCGCCGCGCCCTGGCCGCCCAGGCGGTGCGGGCATTCGCCGCGTTCGAGCCCGAGGTCGGGCTGAAGTTCGACCGCATCTACGAGGTCTACAGCAGCCGGTTCCAGCATGATGACTTCGGCGAGGGCGAGGCTTTCGATCCCAAGGTGATGCCGTCCCGCTACCTGAGCGATCCCCAGCCGGGCCACGCCTTTGTCTACGTGTGCACGATCCAGCGCATGGCTATCAACATCCTGGGCCGCCAGGCGATCTTCGGCGTGGGTGACGAGGCCATCGATGACGACGCCGACCGGCTCTGTGTCCCGATCCATGCCTTCGACGTGGTCATTGCCGACGAGTGCCACCGAGGCTACACCTCCCAGGAGCTCTCCGTGTGGCGTAGCACTTTGGATCACTTCGATGCCATCAGGATCGGGCTCACGGCAACACCCGCGTCGCACACGTCGGCATACTTTGTCCACAAGGTGTTCGATTATCCCTACGAACGGGCCGTGCAGGACGGCCGCCTGGTCGACTACCATGCCGTCACGATTCACTCGGATGTGCGTATGAACGGGATCTTTCTGCGGGAGGGCGATCACGTGGAGGTGGTCGATCCCCAGACCGGCCTCTCCGCCATGGACACCCTGGAAGACGAGCGGGTATTCGACACGTCAGACATCGAGTCACGGATCACCGCGCCCCAGTCCAACCGGCTCATCCTCGAGGAGATCAAACGCTACGCCGATGCCCACGAGCGTGAGTTCGGCCGATTTCCCAAGACCTTGATCTTCGCGGCGAATGACCTCCCCCACATGTCCCACGCCGACACTCTTGCCGATCTGGCGCGCGATGTGTTCGGCCGCGGCGATGACTTCGTGTGCAAGATCACGGGCCGTGTAGATCGTCCCCTGCAGCGCATCCGCGAGTTCCGCAATTTGGCCAAGCCGGGCATCGCGGTCACTGTCGATCTTTTGAGCACCGGTGTCGACATCCCGGATCTGGAGTTCATCGTGCTGCTCAGGCCCGTGAAGTCGCGCATCCTGTTCGAGCAGATGCTGGGCCGCGGCACCCGCAAGGGCGAGAGGTTCACCGACAAGCCCTACTTCACCGTGTTCGACTGCTTCGACGGCACGCTCCTGGCCTACTTCAGGGGCGCGACCGGCATCACGATCGGCCCTCCCGACCAGCCCAGCCGCACCATCGCCGAGGTCATCGAGGACATCTGGGCCAATCGCGATCGTGAGTACAACACCGCCTGCCTGATCAAACGGCTCCATCGCATCAACCGAAGCATGGCTGCCAGTGCCCGCACGCTGTTCGCCGCGTGGCTCCCACAGGGCGACGTGGCGCGCTTTGCCCGGGGGCTCAGCCAGGCACTAATCGACGACTTCGTGGGCACCATGGATCTCTTGCGCAATCCCGAGTTCCAGGCCCTGCTGATTGACTATCCGCGCCCGGCGCGGGAGTTCTGGAAGGCAGATGAGTATGGCGATACCGTAACGTCGACTCTGCTCATCCGTGACACCCTGGGGCAGGAGTACAAGCCCGAAGACTACCTGGTCGCGTTCTCACGGTTCGTGCGGGAGAACCCCGCCCACGTCGAAGCCCTGCGCATCCTGCTGGACCGGCCTCGCGACTGGAGCGCGGCCGCCCTGGGTGAATTGCGGGAGAAGCTCATGCAGAGCCGCTACCGGTTCAGCGTGGAGACCCTCCAGAAGGTCCACGAGCTGCGCTACCACAAGGCGTTGGTGGATATCATCTCCATGGTCAAGCACGCGGCCGATGAGGAGGCCCCGTTGCTCACCGCCGCGGAACGCGTGGAGCGCGCATTCGCGCGGTTGACCTTGGATCTGTCGTTCACTCGGGACCAGGAGAAGTGGCTGTCTCGCATCCGTGCGGTGATGCAGGAGAATCTGTCCCTTGGCCGGGAGGACTTCGACTATCAGCCCGCCCTCGCCGATGCGGGGGGCTGGGGAGCGGCGCGCAGCGCATTCGGCGAGACAGAGCTGGTCAGACTGATCCATGCCCTTAATGAGGCCATCGCCGCATGACCCTGCCCCTTCGCCCTCCCTCGTCCTCCGTACGGGAGGGCGACCCTGCCCTCCCGTTGCCCCCCGTAGGGGAGGGCGACTCTGCCCTCCCGCCCCCCTGTAGCCACGGCGGTGCCCGCCGTGCATCCTGCCCTCCCGTGAGCTATCACGCCGTGCCGACCCCGACCTCCTTGCCCCCCGTAGGGGAGGGCGACCCTGCCCTCCCGTCCTCCTGCAGCCACGGCGGTCTCCGCCGTGCATGCGACCCTGCCCTCCCGTTGCCCCCCGTAGGGGAGGGCGTCCCTGCCCTCCCGCACTCCTGCAGCCACGGCGGTGCCCGCCGTGCCATCCCGTGCTCGAAGGATACTCCATGACCGACATCGTTCAGAAGCTCTGGGGATTCTGCCACACCCTGCGCCACGACGGCATCGACTATGGCGACTACATCGAGCAGATCACCTACCTGCTCTTCCTCAAGATGGCAAACGAGCGGGGGATCGACCTCCCCGAGGGCTGTGCGTGGCCCGGTATCCGCGACCGCAGCGGCACCGACCTCATCGATCACTACATCGACGTGTTGCGCACCCTCGGTCGAACCCACGGCATCCTCGGCGACATCTATGCCGGCGCCCAAAGCCGTTTCAGCAATCCGGTGAATTTGAAGCGCCTCGTCTCGCTCATCGACGAGACGGAGTGGACCTCCCTGGAGGTCGATGTCAAGGCTGCGGCATATGAGGGGCTCCTGGAGAAGGCCGCCAGCGAGGGCAAGAAAGGCGCAGGGCAATACTTCACGCCGCGTATCCTTATCCAGGCCATCGTGCGGTGCATGAAGCCCGATCCGCGCACGCGGCCCGAGTTTGCGATCTGCGATCCTGCCGTGGGCACGGGTGGATTTCTCGTCGTGTCCTACGAGTGGCTGGTAGGGGAATGCAGGGGCGCGCTGGACCGTGAGATGGCCAAACGCGTGCGCACCGAAACGTTCTTCGGGGAGGAACTGGTGGAACGGCCGCGCCGGCTCGCGCTCATGAATCTCTACCTGCACGGCATCGAACCGCGCATTCGGCTCGGTGACTCGATCTACGACCCGCCGGCGAGCCAGCGGTACGACGTCGTGCTGACCAATCCGCCGTTCGGCACCAAGGGCGCGAACCAGGCGCCCACGCGCGACGACTTCACCATCACCACCTCGAACAAGCAGCTCAACTTCGTGCAGCACATCCTGACGATCCTGAAGCCCGGCGGCCGGGCCGCCGTGGTGTTGCCGGACAACTGCCTGTTCGCCGACCAGGCCGGCGAGGTGTTCAAGATTGTCACCGAGTATTGCGACCTGCACACGGTGCTCCGCCTCCCCCGCGGCACGTTCACGCCGTACAGCCCCGGCGTGAAAGCCAACGTGGTCTTCTTCACCAAGGGCTATCCGACCGACACCGTCTGGATCTATGACGCGCGCACCAATGTGCCGGGCGTCACCAAGAAGGATCGGCCCCTCACCCCGGCGCACTTCGAGGAGTTCGCAACCTGCTACGGCGCCGATCCCAATGGCCGTGCCGTGCGTAACCCGCTGGATTCATCTCAGGATCGCTGGCGTTCTTTCCACATCTCCCAGGTCAAGGCGCGCGACTTCAAGCTCGACGGCTTCAAGTGGCTCAAGGAGGACTCCCTCGAAGACGCCGACGACCTCCCCGAACCCGAGGAGCTCGTGACCGACGCCATCAGCGAACTCGAATCCGCCGTCGAAGAACTGAATCTGGTACTTCGCCTCCTCGAAAACGGCGCAAGCCCCCGGGGCCCCAGCGCCTCCTCCCCGGAATGATGGAAGACTGGAAGGGTGGAAGGGTGGAGTGAAGGAAGAATGGATGAATGGAAGACCGTGGGCAGCATAGGCGGCAAAGTCTCATGCCGATAGCCTTGCTTCTTCTGGTGGCTGTCGCGCTGGGGGGCGCAGGCGTCGCGGGACCTACCCGGTCTGTCGCCTCCGCAAGCGACTCCTTGCGAGGATCGACGCCCCTGGGGGCCCTGGGCGCAAACGCAGACAGCGCCCGGTTTGCAGCCCTTACTCGCACCCTCGCCACAGGATGTCGGTGCCCCGGCGTTACCGATAGCGTCGACGTGACGGGAGATCCACTTCTCAACCCGGCACATTCCCTCCATGAAGGAATGCGTGACAGCCTCCGCGACGCGATGGACTGCTGGAAGGACGGAACGGGCTTCCACGACTGGTGCTGTGGGGACACGAGACCTGAAATCCTGCACAGCGTGGACCCGGCATACCCCGAGTCGCTCCGGCGAGGGGGGGCCAATGACACTGTCGTTGCCCTGTGTTTCGTGAATCGCGATGGCAGGGTGGCTCGGGTGGAGCGCAAACGGGGGCGACCCGAGTTGTACGATGCGACATTCAAGGCGTTGTGCCAATGGAGCTTTAAGCCCTGCACGTGGGTCTGTGAGAATGGGGCTTCGTTTCCGGTGGGGGTTTGGGTGGCAGTGCCTTTCGTGTTTCTCGCGGACTCCCAGGAAGGCCATGCCTCCGGGGATCCCGGAAACACGGCGATTCGGGGCGATGCGCCCCCACTCAGGTCGGAGAAGGAGTTGTCCATTCCCTCCGAAGCGCGGGACAGCCCGTGAGGAGAACGCGCTTTTCTCGGTGCGCTCGGGAGTTGTCAGTGATCAGCCGTCGGATGGCAGTTCTGAACTCTGCGCTCCGACTTCCGTGTTCGCCATTCCGAACTCCGCACTCGACAGCTCATCCCCTCGCCCGTCTGGGAGAGGGCAGGGGTGAGGGCGCTTCGGCCTTCCTGCGCAGCAGGTTCTCCTCACTCGCGAGACACCTTGACGGATCCCGCTGGGTACTGTAAAATACCTATAAAGCACTCAATGGGAGGAAGATGATGACCTATATTGCGGTCAAAGACCTGAAACAGGGCGGCGCGCTCTGGACGAAGCTGAACGAGGAGCGCGAGCTCGTGGTCACTCGGGATGGGCGTCCGTGCGCCATTCTCATCAGCGTCGATGGAGACGAGGTTGAGGATTCGCTGGCCGCGATCCGTCGTGCGCTGTTCTCAGCGGCGGTAGGGCGGGCTCGGCGCAGAGCGGAAGCCAACCCGCCCCCGGCGGACATAGTCGAACGGGCGGTCCGAGAGAGCAGAAGGTCGCGACGCTCATCATGAAGGCGGTCCTCGACACGAATGTGCTCGTGTCGGGCATGATCAACCCGGTCGGCGCGCCCGGCAGGCTGGTGGACATGGTTCGTGCCGGGGTGTTGCGGTTGGTGGTGGACGATCGCGTCCCGCGTGAGTACGCGGATGTGCTTCGTCGCCCCATGTTGCGGTCGTACTTCTCCTTGGCCGATGCCGAAGCGATCCTTGACTTCCTTCGACACGGCGCCGAGCCCGCGCTGGCCACGGTGTGTGTCAGCGGGCTGCCGGACCCGGATGACGCCCCGTTCCTTGAAGTCGCCCTCGCGTCCGGCGTCCCGCTCATCACGGGAAACACGAGGCATTTCCCTTTGAATCGGCGCGCCGGGTGCACCGTCCTGACCGCGGCTGAGTTCGTGGCGCAGTACTGTCAAGCAGATGCTACTCCTGTCCCGTAACCTCGCGCCGCGAGAGGTTCATAGCGCACGTTTCTCGGTCCGCGACCTCCCACTCTCGCAAAGGGGGATCGAGGAGGATTCATCCTTGACTTGACATTAGTATCAATAATGATATCATAGGCCATGAGATCTCTTGAGCGAATTCTGGAGGAGATGCGGGCAAACCCGACAGGCGTTCGGTTTGCCGAGCTGTGCCGCGTGTGTGATCACTACTTCGGCCCTGCCCGGCAACGGAGCTCCAGCCATCGAGTATACAGAACCCCGTGGCAGGGAGATCCTCGCGTCAACATCCAGAACTCACGCGGCATGGCGAAGGCGTATCAGGTCCGCCAGGTCCTGCGGGCAGTTGATCGGTTGAGAGGTGAAGATGCGTAAGCAGAATGACCGCTACACGTATCGGGTCACGTGGTCCGAGGAAGACGGAGAGCATGTTGGTCTCTGCGCCGAGTTCCCGAGTCTGAGCTGGCTCGCGCCTACGCCCGAAGGGGCGCTTCGCGGTGTGCGGAGGATCGTGTCGGGCGTCTTGAGTGACATGGCGGCCCAGGGGGAGCCAATCCCCGAGCCGTTATCCTCTCGGCGATTCAGCGGTAAGTTTGTCGTGCGTATCCCTCCCGACATCCACCGGAAACTGGCGGTCGAGGCTGCCGAAGCCGGCGTCAGCCTGAACCGGCTCGCCAGCGCCAAGCTCTCCCAGTGATGGAATCCCTCGGTGCGCTCGGAAGTTGTCAGTGATCATCAGTCGGATGGCAGTTCTGAACTCTGCGCTCCGACTTCCGTGTTCGCCATTCCGAACTCCGCACTCGACAGCCCATCCCCTCGCCCCCTTGGGAGAGGGCAGGGGTGAGGGCGCTTCGGCCTTCCTGCGCAGCAGGTTCTCCTCACTCCTATCTCCTCACTCGGAAGACTGCCTGCCGTCGACTGGAGGCTGCCGACTGCGGCCCTACTCCTATCTCCTCATTCGGAAGACAACTGCCGCTCCCTCGCCCTGGGAGAGGGCAGGGCCTAGCCCGGCACAGAAGGCCTGCATGATCGGATTCGCCTTGCAATTTCACTACTCGCTGGTGAGATTGTCACCATGATTGCGAGATCTATCGGGTCCTCCATCCACCGCGCACTTGCGGATACACCCGTCGTCCTGCTGAACGGCGCGCGGCAAACCGGCAAGACCACCCTGGCTCAAGCCATTGCCGACGAGACCAATGCTCAGTACCTGACTATGGATGACGCCGCCACGCTCGCATCGGCGTGCGGCGACCCTGTCGGCTTCGTCAGCAACCTGCCTCGGTGCGTAGTTCTCGACGAGGTCCAGAAGGCGCCCGACCTGTTCCCTGCACTCAAGCGTGCGGTGGACAAGGACCGCCTCCCAGGTCGGTTTTTGCTCACCGGCTCAGCTAATGTGATGACGCTGCCTCATCTTTCGGAGTCGCTGGCTGGGCGCATGGAGGTCATTCCTCTCTATCCTTTCTCAGCCGGCGAACTGGCAGGCATACAGGAAGGATTCCTGAAGCGCTTATTCGCAGGCGGAATGCCTGCCGTGCAGGAGCCGGCGATGCGCGAGGATATCCCCGGGCGAGTGGTCCGCGGCGGGTATCCGGAAGCGATCCAACGCACGGATACCGACCGCCGGGCGGCGTGGTTCGCCTCGTACGTCACGACAATCCTTCAGAGAGACGTGCGCGATCTAGCGCGGGTGGAGGGACTCCATGCGTTGCCGAACCTGCTGAGACTACTGGCGGCCCGCGCGTCCGGCCTGCTCAACCTGGCCGACATCAGCCGCGACGCCAGTGTTCCGTACACGACGCTGACCCGCTACCTGGCCTTGCTTGAGACAGTGTTCCTGGTCCATCGGTTGCCGGCATGGTCGCCAAACTTGGGCACGCGCCTCGTCAAGGCACCCAAGCTGCACCTCGTTGATTCCGGGCTGGCCTGCCACCTGATCGGCGCCGATGCCCATCGGCTCTCTGCGGACAGGCAGTTGCTGGGACGAATGCTGGAAACGTTCGTCGTAGGTGAACTTCGCAAGCAGCTTTCATGGACCGATCCCCAGACGAGACTTCACCACTTCCGCACCTCTGCCGGCTCCGAAGTGGACATCGCCTTAGAGAGAGCCGATGGGACTGTGGTCGCCCTCGAGGTCAAGGCCGGCGCCACGGTGGCCAGTAGGGACTTCGCCGCGCTCAAGACGTTGCGAGATAAAATCGAACGCCGGTTTCAGGCTGGAGTGGTGCTCTACACGGGCGACCAGGTTCTTCCCTTCGGCGACAAGCTCTGGCTCGCGCCGATCCCGGCTCTGTGGATGCCGTAACAGACCGCACCATGAGGCCCCCTCGCTTCGGCCGTCCTGCGCAGTTTACTCCAGCACCGGGGATACGGTGCGGACTCTCAGCGCTCCGACTTCCGAGCTCCGCGCGCGACAGGATGCCGACTGCCGACGTCCCCCTGTTCCCTGTAGCCTGTGCCCTGTCACCTCCCCGCGAAGCGGCCACCGTGATCCTCTCCCGAGCGCAGACATCTGGTCAGTGGTGAGACGAAGATTATACATTAAAGATTTGACCCCACGCCCGAAGGCGAGAATCCTCCCACTTTCGCAAAGGGGGATTGAGGGGGATTTCTATCCCTGTGGGAACGACTTCAGTCGTGATACTGTCCTCCGTGGTGCCCGGCGGGTACACTGCGGTCGAGCCCAGCTCGACACTGCCCGCCGTTGATCACATGAGCGACCGAGATCTCCCCGAAGGATGGGCCCGCGCGACTCTTGGGGCACTTGCCCAGCGGATCACCAAGGGGTCGACTCCAACCTCGTACGGCTTCGAGTACCAGACGTCCGGGATTCGGTTTGTCAAGGTGGAGAACCTCCGAGATGGTCGCATCGACCACTCCTCCCTGCGGCACTTCATCTCAGACGAGGCGCACCAAGCTCAATCGCGGTCAATCCTGCGTGAAGGGGATATCCTCTTCTCGATTGCCGGAACTCTCGGGCAGACGTGTGAGGTTCACCCGCAGGATCTCCCAGCCAATACCAATCAGGCGTTGGCGATAGTCCGTGGTACAGGCAGCTCTCTCGACGCGCGCTTCCTGCGCTTCGTCCTGTCTTCCGAAATAGCTCGGGGGGTTGTTGCAGAGCAGGCTCGCGGTGCGGGTATGAATAACATATCTCTGGCAGATGTGGCTGCGATTGAGCTTCCCCTTCCCCCTCTTGCTGAACAGCGGCGGATTGTGGAGAAGGTTGAGGAGCTGCTGGCACATGTGAACGCAGCCCGCGACAGCCTCGCCAAGATCCCTTCCATCCTCAAACGCTTCCGCCAATCCATCCTCTCCTCCGCCTGCTCCGGCCGCCTCACCGAAGACTGGAGGGAGGCTGATAACGCGGACGACATACCCTCCGGCTGGGTCTGGGTGACACCGACCGATCTGGCTGAGCCTGTGCCGAATGCTCTGACCATCGGGCCCTTTGGGAGCAACCTAAAGGTATCTGATTATCAAGAGGCCGGCGTGCCCTTGGTGTTCGTCCGTGACATCCGCGCGGAGGCGTTTGGGGGACCCATGACCCGGTTCATCAGTCGGGAGAAGGCCCGCGAGCTGTCTTCGCACATCGTTCGTCCTGGCGATCTGCTGCTTACCAAGATGGGTGAACCTCCTGGTGATACCGCCGTTTATCCAGCGGGCAGGCCCGATGCAGTGATTACGGCTGACTGCATCAAACTCACTCCCCGACGCGAGGTAGCGACGGGAGCCTATCTCAGGTTCTGTTTCCGAGCTGAACCGGCGCGTGCGCAGATCATCGAACAGACGATGGGGGTGGCTCAGCAGAAGCTGAGCCTCGCCCGCTTCCGACAAGTCCGCCTGCCCCTTCCCCCGCTTGCCGAGCAGCATGAGATCGTGCGACGGGTGGAGGCGCTGTTTGCGGTCGTGGACGCGATCGAGAATAGGGTGGCGCAGGCATCCGCCCGCGCGGATCGGTTGACGCAATCCATCCTCGCCAAGGCATTCCGCGGTGACCTCGTCCCCACCGAAGCCTCCCTCGCCCGTGCCTCCTCCCGCCCCTACGAATCCGCGGCGGAGCTTCTGGCTCGGATGCAATCAGAACATAGAACCCGGATGTCATCGGCACCCCCAAGCCATGACAAGTCGCTTCTATCATGATGTGCTTGAACGGGAACCAGTACAGGCTCTGCCTGCTGGATACCAATGCCCTGAGCGAATTGCTGATGAATCCCAACACTTGGCTTAACTACATTGACACCAGGTTTGGCCTCTCGGGCACGATCTTGACCTACTCCACATTCACTCTGGGCGAAATCGTCTTTCGGCCGGAGATCCTCGATAGATACACCGAGCTGTTCTCTGACTTCCCGTCGGCGGTTATGGACGGGTACGAGACAATCTTCGAGAAAGAAGTCCAATGCTACCGATCGAAGGAACGACCGAATCCTCTGTTGGTCTTCCCGTCGGCGCAGCGAGAACCTCGACTCTCGCCGCAAGAGTGCCTCCGAGAGCTCATCGCTCAGGCCAAGATCAGGGAGCACGCATCTCGCTGGAAAGAGGGTTGTGGTTCTGTCCTGGAGGGCATCCTCGAGCTGAAGCGCAACTATCCCCCCAAGGGCGCCTCCTATACGACGAGGGAGATCGAGCTTTTCAACGATATAGCGAGCATTCACCAGATCGGGTTGCGGAACATGGCTTTCGCCAGATCGGTGACCGACTCAGGGGAGGCGATTGACCTGGGGCACTTTCCATCCGTAGTGATGACCACCTATGCTGTCTTCTACAAGTTCTACCCTGACCATCGGAAGCCTCAGGAATCGGACGTCTTCGATCTTGTCATATCCTCATCGTTTCCGTACGCAGACTATGTCATCACGGAGGGGAACCTGGCTACGATCCTGAGGACCGTGCAGCGCAGGCATGGCCTGTTCCTCGATGTGGAGGCGATCACTACGAAGGACGTCAAACGTGAGATAGCCGGATCCAGCAAGTCCTCACGAGCCCATAGGGCTCAGCAGTTTTCTGGGTAAAGAGTGCGAACCAAGGAGAGGTCAACGCTTTCCGCAGTGAGACGCCTGGCTCCTCGACGATCATCCGCTCGCAAGGACCGGTTGACGCTCCCCATCCCGCCCCTACGAATCCGCCGAGGAGTTGTTGACTCGGATCCAGCCGGAACACGCCATCGCCAGGGCGTCCCGTCGGCACAAGCGTGGCGCTCCTCCTCCGACTTCTTGACTGCCCGACAACAGCATCCTTCCTTCGCCTTGTCTTGTTTCGACAATCACCTTTACCATGGGGCAGAGATGGCCGCGATCGGATATCGCGAATACCGACCAGAACCGAGACGCCGCAGGGCGACTCTGCTGCCGTCGCGCGATCCTGGTCGTCTTTGCTTGGCGCAATCCTACGAGCAATCGCAGACCAGTGGCCGAACCGACGAATTGGAACTTGACACAGACTTTAGGTATATGTAAAGATGGCTGCCTCTGGAAAGCGAGAGACCCGCACCCGGTGGCGCGTTGAGCCGATCGCGGGTCTGCGATCGAGCATGCGTCGAGCAGTGGTCATGCTCGTGGCTGAGCCTGCGGACAAGTTTGCGAATGCCAAGGCCTCCTTGGATGCCGCCGACGTCGGATCGCGGAGAGGGATGAGCGGCAGCTTCGAGCTATGGATCGGTGGGTACGACAATGTTCGAACTCGACACCACCCATGGGACAAGAGCGAATTCCGAGGAGCATACACGACGTGCCACGTCTTCAAGCAACCAGGATGGAGGATCTACGGCTTCAAGTGTCACCCTGCTTGGGCCGTTCGTTTTGAGCTCTGCGTGCTCGTGCATTCGGCCTCCAAGCATGAGCATGAGACCGATGAGAAGATCCTGAGAAAGGTGACCGCCTTCTCCTCACGGGTTGATGTGATCGAGGCAGTGCAGGCGCTTGAGGAGTCCTCGATCTGAAAGGTAGGAGATCCATGAAACTCAACGGCCGTCATTGGACCGCGGAGAATGCGGCGAGCTTCCGTTTTGCGGTTGCCGATAACTTCGTCACGCAAGTGCAGATGCGATTGGATGAACTAGGACTCCAGCAGTCCCATCTCGCGGAGCGGCTCGGTATCCATGAGTCGCGAGTGTCACAGGTGCTGAACAACCCTGGAAACCTAACCCTTGGGACGATGGTTCGATTGGTCAGAGCTCTCGAGATGAAGCTGGCGGCGGTGGCGTACGACGACGGCGACGCTGGCAACGAGCGGGGTCCGATCCATCCCGAGGTATTCCGCCTCTGCTGGGAGGCCCTCGGCAAACCTGCTGACCGCTGGGAGTTCGAGGGTGCAGTGTCCGCCAGCGCGGCCGTATGGCATCAGCCGTGGGATCTCAAGGATCTCGCTGACTTCGTCGAGCTGACCACTACGCCAGTGATGGCAAGGCCGTTTCCGATTTCGGCCGACTCAGAGATCGGTCTCGCCTGGCAGTGGGCTGAATCGCGCTACGAGACTCAGACTGAGGGAATGCACGACCGCTTGGCGGCATAGGATTCCCAAGGAGAGAACGCATGATCAAAGTACGGGCCGATTCCAAGGAGATCGCAGCAGCTCATCTGGTGGCGCAGGTGGCTCAGTTGGAGTCTATAGATATCGTCCAGGTCACGATGTCCAGTCGTCTCCATAGACTCGCCCGGTCGGCACAGCAGGAACTCAATCTAAGAGCACGGCACTCGGTGGGAGACTACCTGATCGTGGAACCCCAGCGCCTGGTTGTCGAAGTCGGCGCAGAGCTTGCGGTCGAACGCACGAGCCCATCCTCACAGCCCGCTGATTCGAAGCCCGAGTCGATCCCCGACCCTGAAGGGCCGGACGTGAGCATACGCGTCATCGCAGCTCTCAGCTATCGTTTGCCACCACCACCAATTCCTGACGAAGTTGTGAAGAAGGGGTTGCCCGCGTTCGCGAGACTCAATGCCGTCTACAACGCGTGGCCGTTCATACGTCAGGAGATACACCACCTCGCCATGGGGATAGGCCTTCCCGTCGTCGTGCCGCTACTGCAGATTGTGCCAACTGGCGAGCAGAAGAGCACGCACATGGTCGCCGAAGGCAAGAAGGCTGCAACGCGCAAACCCCGGGAGGGGGGCGGAAAGCGAGCCATCGCTCGTGGGGAGTGACATAAGCCGTGGAGTGTTGCACGGCCACCATCGCGGACGCGATCGAGAAGAGGGTGGCGCAAGCATCCGCTCGCGCGGATCGACTGACGCAATCCATCTTGGCCAAAGCCTTCCGTGGTGACCTCGTCCCCACTGAAGCCTCCCTCGCCCGCTACGCCTCCAGCCCCTACGAATCCGCTGAGGAATTGCTGGCGCGGATCCAGGCTGAATGACCCGTTGTCAGAACGCCCCGTCGCTGGATAGCCGCGCAGACGTACCTTCGTTTCCCCTTGAGGCGGGCCGCCACGTGAGCCGAGTTGGACACGTCAACGAGGCCTCACTCGGTTGCCCACCAACGGGGGCTCCCCGTAAGGCGGCACGTTGCTCCGTAGACGGGGCTCACGCGTACGGCCGGATGGCGCGCTTGGTGCTGCGGGTTTCCCGCAAAGCAAGTTCCTTGACCGCCCGACGACCTGCTCCTTCCTTCGTGTTGTCTGTTTCCACAATCAGGTCAGGCGTGGAGGCAGACATGAGCACGACTGGATTTCAGGTAAGCTCGTGGTAGTTGGTCGCTTGTCCGCTAGCATCGTGGCACGGAGGGGCCGCACTCGATTCGGAGCTCTGGAATCCGTCAAGAGAACGCCCTTGCCGTTTCTCTTCTATGCTGGATAGCCGGGGCGACGTGGTCTGGAATGGCCTCGGCCCAAAGGGAGATATGGATGACGAGGATACCAGTGGTGGCAGCCCTCTTCGTGTGCATGGCGAGCCCGCTTTCGTGGTGTGAGAGCATCCGATCTGAGGAGAGCCCTCAATCAACCCGAGGCTGGGGCACGATGGCCGTTGTCGCGCTCTCAGATCTCGTGGATCTTGCCACTGTGGTTGGGGGAGGATGGCACAGCCTCGGTCTGAGGGCCGACGGGTCCATCGTCGCGTGGGGTGCCAATGACTACGGGCAGTGCGACGTTCCATCCCCCAACGCCGGCTTTGTCGCGGTGGCGGCAGGCGCCCTGCACAGCATGGGCTTGAAGCGAGACGGCTCGATCGTCGCATGGGGATTCAATGGATTCATGCAGTGCGACGTGCCATCTCCTAACGCCGACTTCGTCGCAATTGCGGCAGGCGCCCTGCACAGCATGGGCCTCAGGAGAGACGGTTCAGTGGCTGCATGGAGGCATGGCAAGTACGGGCAGTGCGATGTTCCGTCTCCCAACGCTGATTTCATCGCAGTTGCGGCGGGTCACCAGCATAGCCTCGGCCTGAAGGCCGACGGGTCCATCGTCGCATGGGGTGCCAATGACTACGGGCAGTGCGACGTTCCATCCCCCACCGCCGATTTCATCGCCGTGGCTGGAGGAGGGAAGCACAGCCTCGGCCTGAAGGCTGACGGGTCCATCGTCGCGTGGGGACAGTGCGCGGTGCCCGACCCGACGAGGGAGCTTGGGGCACGTTGATTCCGAGAGTGCATGACTGCCAGGGGAGCGGGCCCACTGAAGCACCATACTCCGGCTGACCAGGGCAACCTGGGGGACGTTGATTCCGAAGGTGCGCAGGGGGCAGGAGTAGCGGTCTTCTGAAACATGAGCTCCGGCTCGATGCTCGAGCATCTACTCGTGCCGATCGGTTGACGCAATCCATCCTCGCCAAAGCGTTCCGCGGCGACCTCGTCCCCACCGAAGCCGAGCGCGCCCGCGCCGCCTCCCGCCCCTACGAATCCGCCGCGGATCTGCTGGCACGGATCCAGGCCGAGCGCTCCGTCAGAGCGTCCGGTCGACGCAGGGGAGGATCGAGACCCCGACCGAACGAGTAGCCGCTCCGCCCTGCTTCGCCCTTCACCCTACGCGTCATACAAGGCGTCGTGACCTCGAGAGAGACCGCTCTCGTATTGAAGACTTATCAAACTAGTAGTACTTGACAAAATGATAAGTTATGCCTAGTGTGCGGTGTGGAATGGATGAAAGGAGCCACCATGAGAGGAGCTATGGCGCTCAATCTCCGACGGTTTCGGAAGGTGCGACAACTTACGCAGCAGGCTCTGGCTGATGCCGCCGGAATAAGCAGGGTTGCTTATAGGAACATCGAAACCGGAGCCTCCGAGGCGAAGGCCTCAACGCTGAACGCGTTGGCGCAAGCATTGCGGGTTTCCGTGTTCGATCTGCTGGAGGAAGCCCCGACCATGCAGAGCCTTCGCTTCCGTTCTCTCAAGTCGCTGACGGCCCAGGAGCGAGCCGAGAGAGATCAGATCGCCGTCGAAGTCGCGCGGTGGCTCCGGGATTACAACGAACTGGAGGACATGCTCGACCAGCGGATCGCTTATCGCCTGGATGAGATTGATGCTCGTGGTTCCAGTCCGGAAGAGGTGGCAGCGACTGCGCGCGAGCACCTGTCGTCGCCCGGCGGGCCGACGCGGCCGGACATCTGTGGTCTACTTGAGCAGGCAGGTGTCAAGGTGCGCCTATCCCCATCACGCATGCGCGCGTTCTTCGGGCTCTCCGTGGGACCTCCTGACGGCGGACCAGCAATAGCGGTGAACACGGCAGAAGAGATTCCCGTCGAACGACAGATCTTCACGGCTGCCCATGAGCTGGGGCATCTCCTACTTCACGGCGACTCCTACCGAACCGACCGTGTTGACGAGGATCCCCTCCAGGAGAAGGAAGCAAACCGGTTCGCGGCCCATTTCCTGATGCCCCCCGGGGAGTTCAGCGCTGAGTGGGAGAAGAATCGCGGTCTGCACTGGATCGACGCTGTGTTGCGGACGAAGCGTCAATTCGGCGTGAGCTACAAGACCGTCCTACGACGACTTGTCGAGGGGGGCCTCGCCGATGACCGGATCTATCCCCACTTCGTCGATGCCTATGCCACCCGATACGGAAAGCGACTCGCCTACAGAGAAGAACCTGAAGCACCTGTGACGGTGACCAAAGGTGAAGAACCGGTCGCTTTGGAGTGGGTCGACTTCCACGAAGATCGACTGAGCCAGCTCGTCCATGACGCGCTGGACAAGGGCTTGATCAGCATCGGGAGGGCCGCGGAGATCTTGAACGTGAGCCTCGCAATGATGCGAGAGCGGATCAGCGAGTGGGGTCTGTTTGGATGCCCGATCCTCAAGCAGTAGTCATCGCTGACGCGAACGTACTCATCGACTATGCGGTCACAAGTCCCGATCTGCTTGGCCTCATCTCGACGCGACTATGGGTCGTTCACGTACCGCGGCCCGTGTTCGACGAGGTTGACCAACTCGATGAGCACGATGCGGCTCGGCTCTCGCTGGCGATCGTGGAGCCTAGTCTGGGCCAACTCGTAGAGGCCGGAACACGAGGTGGCCGCCTGTCCAGGCAGGACAGGCTGTGCTTCGTCATGGCTCGCGACAATCGCTGGCGTTGCTGGACGAACGATACGGGACTTAGGAAGCTGTGCCGAGACGCGCAGATACGGACGTACTGGGGCCTTGAACCCATGATACTCCTTTGCCAGCAGGGATACCTGCAGGTCGATGAAGCCACCAGAACGGCACGCATGATCCACGACATCAACCGGTATCATCTCAGCGGTGAGATCCTGGAGCGTTTCCTGGGGAAACTGGATCAGATCGAGGGGGAGCGGGGATGAACGAGAAGAAGCCGCCAGCCACCTCCAGGCATCAGAACTCTCCGCTGGGCATCCGCCGGAGCCCGAAGCGGAGTCGGCCGGAGCGACAAATTCAACACGGACGTCGCTCACCATGTGGCCGTGCGCAAGTTCCGGCGCTCAACCAAGGGGAGAGCTGGCTAGGGTCGTGTATTGCTTTTTGACATATGACGATCGCCCCTCTCGTCGCGCGCTGTGCGAGTCGTCCGACCGGTGAAGCAGAATCGGCTGTCGGCCAGAGTGAGGAGTCAGGAGATAGGAGTAAGGAGTCTGAGGTTGTTGGTTCTCAGTGGACTTACCCCGAAACTGCGGACACATGGGGGGAGATAGTGGCACAAATGACTGCAGCTGACCTCTCGACCGTAGGATCGGATGACTGCAAGAATCTGAAAGCAGCTAGTAAGAGGCCAACCGAAGATGGCCCAAAGGGGGAAGACCGCGTTGCCCTACCCCCGCCCGCATCACGCAGATAGAAGAAGCATTACTCCTCGTGGTGGAGTCGCTCCTCCTCCATCTCCAACCGCTCCTGCTCCCTCAACTCCGGATACAGGTATGAATCCCTCTCCGCCGAGGCGCAGTAGTCCAGCCGCTTCTCCTCGAAACCCCTGCGCTTGGCTACCACGCGGTAGTCGAACGTTCCGTTGGAACCCCCGCCATTCCGCTCTACCACGTCGAATCCCGTGAGCCCCTTCTTCACCGCGACCCCTTCGCATGACTCGTCGTGCAACTCCACGAACACCTTCATCGGATTCGCCGCATCGATGGTCACCGTCTCCAGGAAGAGTGGATCCAGCTCGACATGGCATCGCCCATCGACCAACTGCCCCTCCCCGAAGTCCTCGAACCAGTTCTCGGGGCTCTCCTGGCAGTACATCAGGGTCGGACCCCTGGATGTCTGCACCACGCAGCTCTTGGTCCCCGAACCGGCAAGACCGCCAATGAAGTAGACTCCGTAGCCGCCGGGGGAATCACTCCGACCCACGACGCCGCAGGGGTCGCCCGTAGTGGCGGAGGCATGGGCGAATACGCCCGTTCCGATGGCGGAGGAGCTCGTGAAGTCGCCGCCACAGGCGGAGGCAGAGCCGGTCACGCCGCAGCCGTTGGGGGAGGCGCTCATGAACCGGCCGCCATAGGTGACGCCCGAGGTGGCGGTAGCCTCCCCATAGACGCCTATACCTTGGGTGGAGGCGCTCGTGCCTCGCACGCCTGGGGAATTGCCCGCGGTACTTGAGTTGGTGCCCGAGATGATGGGATTCGCGTTGGAGGCGGTGAGAGCAAGGGGCACCGCGACGTGCAGCGTCGCATTACCGGAGGTGGCGCCGCCGGTGAGCCCCGTGCCCGCAATGACCGCGGTGATGTCACCCATCCCGGAACCGGAAAGGGTCCCATCCACCGTCAGATTCCCGGTGACCCGTGCATTGCCCTGGAAGTAGCCTGCGAAGCCAGCGGGGGAGACGGCTAGGCCGTACACCCCATAGGTCGTTCCCGATGTGGCGGCGGCATAGCCATGCACGCCACGGCCATCGGACGAGTTGCTCTGGCCCCAGATGCCGTAGGTCGTCCCCGATGTGGCGGCGGCCCAGCCGTAGACAGCTCGACCCGCGGTGGAAACGCTCGTGAAGTAGCCACCGTAGGCAGCACCCGATGCGGCGGTGGCGCCCCCATACACCCCTCGGCCAGCGGTGGAGTCGCTCGTGCCGTACACGCCGGAGGTAGTGCCCGATGTGGCGAGGGCCCGGCCGTAGACACCGCGGCCATCGGTGGAGGCGCTCGTGAAGTAGCCGCCCCAGGCAGCGCCCGATGTGGCGGTGGCGCCCCCGTACACCCCGCGGC
>JAFGKV010000100.1 GCA_016928395.1 Candidatus Fermentibacterota bacterium
CGCTATCGGAGCCGCAGCTCCGAGTACGAGTATTCCGAGTACGAGTATGAGTACGAGGTCAGGATGTACTCTCAAACAAGTGCGGCCGGGTCAGTGAGGAGATGGGAGATAGGAGTGAAGCGCCGACAGCCGACAGCCGACTGCGACGCTTCCTCCAGGCTGCGGGAAACGAGCGTTGAGGCGGGTGGTACGCCTGCCGAGACTTGAACTCGGAACCCTCGGATTAGAAGTCCGATGCTCTATCCGGTTGAGCTACAGGCGCGAGGGTGGTCGGGGCGAGAGGATTTGAACCTCCGACATCCTGCTCCCAAAGCAGGCGCGCTGGCCGAACTGCGCTACGCCCCGAGTTCGGAACCCGGCTCATTTAGGCGTGAATCGCGACCGGGGTCAAGAGCCGGGTGCAGACGACCGAGTTCATCATGTCATTGGGGTTCCGGCTGACAAGAGCCCGGCCGGCAACCATTGAGCCCGTGCCTCTGGTCATTGGCGGGCTCTGCTTCTCGTTCGCCCATTTCGCCAATGTGGAGGAGGGTGAAGCCGTAGCTCTCATGCTGCCGACGGCGCGCGAGGTGAGTGGTGACCCATCACGGAGCAGAGAGAAGGCGCAGGCTGTGCCTTTTCCCTTTCGCCCGGCTGCTCACGGCGCTATCGTTTGGAGAATGGCTGCAGTAATGCGCAGGCCGGCAGTCGCTCCGGCGCACCGGCATGCGTGCTCCGCACGACTTTGAAGACCATTCCGAGGAGGAACCAACAGTGCAGAGAATAGAGTGGACACCGCGCCTGTCCGTAGGCGTACCCTTGATCGATCAGCAACACCAATCCCTCATAGGACGTATTCGTGACCTGGCACAGGCCGTTGAGGAGTATCAAGGCATCGGAGTGGTCACGAGCACCCTGAACTTCCTCATCGAGTACGCGGACTATCACTTCTCCACCGAGGAGAAGCACATGACGGGCAATGACTATCCGGGTCTAGAGTATCACAAGGGCCAGCACGAAGAATTCCGGCGAACCCTGGCCAACCTCGAGACTGATTTCCAGGAGGAGGGATCATCGCAGGACCTGGCCGGTTCGATCAAGACGTTCCTGTTTGACTGGTTTGTCACGCACATCGATCGCGTCGATCGCGGCTTTGGCGCATTCCTGGCCCACAAAGGAGTAGTCCTAGACGCTGAGGAGTAGGCGCACACACCCCGCGCTTCCGGCATCATGAGCCGGCACATCACTCGGCTGACGATGGTTGCATTCCTGAGGTCATGGCGAACCAATACCGTATCACGCCTGAGCTGAGGATCACGCCTGACTCTCAAAGTATGCCGCTGCGTGGCGGGACTGACAAAACGCCGCGGGGGGAGGGAGAGCGAACCCCCCCTCTCCCAACCCCCCGCGGCATTGGCCCCCACGACCACACTGGCCGAAGGCCAATCAGGACGAAATTCGTAACGCGAATGAAAACCTCTCGCAGTTAGAATGTCTCCGTTCTGTATCAGAAGCTCTACTGAAAATGGATTATAGAGACCACAAAGAAGGGTTAGGGCGGGGGTCTCTGCAGGGGACGAAGGCCCTGAGACGCGAGCAATCAGGCCTTGACCATACCCTCGCGTACCGCATAGCGGATAAGGCCTGCCTGTGTGTGCAGCCCCAATTTCGTCCGGATGTTGTTCTTGTGTACGTGTATTGTGTTGGCCGATACACTCAGCCTCGCGGCAATGCCCTTAGTAGAGAATCCCTCAGCGACCAGTTGCAGCACTTCTCGCTCGCGGGATGTAAGCGCGGTACTGTGTGGCGTGGCCGGTCGTTTGGCGAGGAAACCTCTGACAATGTACCTGGAGATGCAAGGACTGAGGAAAAAGCCGCCGCGGTGAACCTCTCGGATCGCCTGAAGAATGTCCCGAGTGGCGGTCTCCTTCAACACGTACCCATTCACGCCCGCCTCGATGGCCCGGGTCACGATGCCCTCGCTGTCATGAATGCTCAGAATGATGATCCTGGCATCGGGATACTCACGACGGAGCCGAACAGCCGTCTCAATCCCGTTCAGCAGGGGCATGGCAACATCCAGAAGGTAGACATCGGCGGGGTGGGTCTTTGCCAGCTCCAGTGCTTCGGCGCCGTTGCCCGCCTCAGCGACAACCTCGATGTCCGTCGCGCTCTTGGCCATCGCTGCCCGCAGGCCCTCACGAATCACGGGATGGTCATCGGCGATCATGACCTTGATACTCATTCGACATTTCCTCCCGCAGGCAGTGCGACGTGGATCTGGGTTCCCTGGCCCACGATGGATTTCACCTCAAAGGCGCCGTGAACCGACGCAACCATCTCCCGCATGGCACGGATTCCCATATGGCAGGTTGGGGCCGAGGCAATGGATTGGGTGTCGAAGCCTTTGCCGTCGTCCTTGACTCGCACCACCACGCGCCCGTCCCGCCCGGAAAGCTGTATCGACGCCCGCGTCGCTTCGGAGTGGAGCGCAATGTTGTTCAGCGATTCCTGGACGAGGCGAAACACGACGATCGACCGACGAGAGCCGACATCCGCATCGTGCACCTTCACGCTGCACTTGATGGGGATTCCGGCGCGATCACTCACCTGAGAGACAAGCAGCCTTAGCGCCGCGGTGATACCCAGGATGTCAAGGTCAGGCGGTCTTAGGTCTGCGGCCAGGCCCTTCAGTCGCCTGACGACATCTTCAAGCAGGGCTTTTCCCTCCTCGATTGCGTTCGTCGCGTCATCGGAATCCCCTCGTCTCATCGCTTCGGCTGCGACGTGAAATTTGGAGGTCAACCCCACCGCCATGGATCCGACTTCGTGGTGCAACACGGAGGAAAGGCCTTGCTTCTCTTCCTCCCTGATGGCCAGGAGCCTTCGGGAGAACTGCTGGAGCTCTCGCTCGGAGTCCTCAAGCCGGGCGCGGTGCCGTGCCAGTTCTCGGTCGGTGCGCGCTCGCTCCAATACACCAATGAACAACTCTCCGGCAAGCTGCAGCACGGCGAAATCATCGTCTTGCCACATCCGGCCGGCGTCCGTGCATCCGAACGCCAGAAGCCCGGTCAACTCCTGTTCACGGAACAACGGAATGCTCAGAAACGAATACCACCCAAGGGATCTACAGAAGTCGCGCAGTGGCTCGGCAACGGAGTCTGAGGTGAAGGCCTGGAGTTTGCGTTCGGATCGTATCTTCGAGAAAGCCCATTCGAATCCTTCCATTGACACCCTGCATTGCTGAGAATCATCCGCATCCGAATGCCACCAGTAGATCTTGTCTACCCCCGTGCGATCTTGAGAAAGGACGCCCAGAGTGCACACAGCCGACTCCACGAACCGACCCAGTTCGCCCAGCGAATGAGTCACCGCGGATTCGACCTCCTCGGGCAATGACCTGACGAACCGGCTTGACATGCCGGTGACCAGGTGTTCCGCCGTGAGACGGCGGCGAAGAGCGGTCTCGACGCGGGTGCGTTCGGTGAGTTGAGCCTGAAGCATCTCATTGGCGTGCCGCAGTTCCTCTGTTCGTTGGTGAATGGTCGTTTCAAGGGCGGCAAGTGTCTCGGTCAGCTCCCGCTGGGCTGCATCACGGGCCTGGCGCGCGCGAAGTGCGGCAATGCCGTGGGCGAGGTTCGCGCCCACATCACGCAGCAGGTCGATCTCCACCTCGTCGAACGCATCCGGTTCGGCCGCGTAGAGGTTGAGCACCGCCAAAGGCTGCCCTGTCTGGAGGAGGGGAACAGCAATGCTGGACGCATAGCCTCGCAGGAGTGCCTCCCGGCGCCATGGGGAATACCGCGCATCGTCGGCGATCGCCCTGGCAACGCAGGGCTCGCCCAGACGAATGGCCGCCCCCGTGGGCCCTTGACCGCGTTCGTCACTGGACCACGTCAACCGAGCCATGTCGACATAGCCTTCGTCGCGACCCCATCGTGCCACCGGGCGAATCGTTCTGGCCTCGTCATGCTCCACCAGGCCGACCCACGCGAGGCAGTAACCGCCAACGTCCACGGCGATTCGGCACACCTCCTGAAGGAGATCTGCCTCGTCGTCGGCCCTGGCTACGGCCATGCTGCACCCGCTCATCATGAAGAGTGCGCGGTTGGCCCGTTCCAGGCGGTGCTCGAATTGCTTGCGAAGCTGGAGATCAATGACCGTGACCACCAATCCCGCAGGCGTCCCGTCTGAATTGCCCAGCTTCGTCGCGAGCAGTCCGACCCAGATGCGACGACCGTCCTTGTGCAGCAGTTGGATATCAATGCCCGACAGAGGTGACGCGCCGTCACAGCAACCGTGAATCCACTCCTCGAGTCGTGGGTGGTGGTCCTCCGCGCAGAAATCGGAACAGAGGTCTCGGGAGAGGACCTCAGGGCCAGGGCGCCCCAGAAGGTCACAGTATGCACGGTTGGCTCGGACGATTCGTCCGCCAAGATCCAGTATTACCATGCCGCAGTGTGTTGCCTGCTCCAGAAGCCGTGCGGCCGTATCGGCCGCCACGACATCGGCGAGATTCCCTTCAAGAGCGATCGGCGTTGCCAGCGCAGGATCTTGTGTGTGCACTCATTCACCCCTTCGGATCACGGATGGGATCGAAGAAGCCACAAATCCCCGCGGTGGTCAAGGCGTGGGCTCGGCGGGGCGAGCAGGTCCTGATGCGACAGGGTTTGAGCTTCGGCGCCGCGTCGCTCCCGGCTCTGTGACGCCGGTAGGGCCTCCGAGTGCGCGGGCGCAGAGAGATGTGCCGTGGTTGGGAGTGGAGGGTTGGCCGGGCGGATGGCGGACGAATGGATGGAATGATGGAACGATGGAATGATGGAACGATGGAGGGAGGACATCGAAGGGCCAGGGGGATAAGGGTCGCCATCTGTATCGCAATCGCTTTCCCAGCAGACGACTCCCCCGAATCGTGGTTCCTGGGGGCAGGCTTCGTTCAGGGTTTTTGATGACGGACGATGCTCCCCTCGATCATGTAGATCACGTCTTCGGCAATATTGGTGGTGGCATCGGCGATGCGCTCGAGGTGGCGACTGGTGGAAAGGTAGCTCAGAAGCCTGTCGGTACGAGAGGGGTCGGCCTGGATGGCAGCACCGATCTTGGCATACATCTGGCGGTTGATTTCATCGACCTCGTCGTCTGATGCCAGCACGCGCCGTGCCAGATTGGCGTCCATGTCGAAGAGGGAGTCAAGACTCCCGCGGAGCATGGCCAGGGTCTTCCCGCACATCTCGTCGAAGGCAAACGGCGCCTGGATCGGCTCCCGATCGTGGAGGAACACGGTGCGTTCTGCGATGTTGACCGCGAGGTCACCCATGCGTTCCAGATCATTGTTGATCTTCAGCGCCGCGATGATGAAGCGAAGATCGATCGCCACTGGTTGATGAAGGGCCAGAATCTTGAGGCACTCTTCTTCGACCCGAACCTCCTGCTCGTCAATGACCCAGTCGCGTTCGATGATCTCCTTGGCCAAGGTGGTGTCCCGCTCTTCGATGGACTTGACTGCCTTTCGTACGCTTTCCTCGACCACTGTGCTCAGAACGGTGATCTGTTTCTTCAGTCCCTCTATCTCTCGTTGGAGATGCTTGCCCATGGCTACTCTCTCTTCCTCAACCGAAACGCCCGGTGATATAGTCTTCCGTTTGCTTCTTCTCGGGTTTGGTGAACAGCCGCTGCGTGGGTCCGAACTCCACGAGAACACCCTCGTAGAAGAACGCGGTCAGATCACTTATGCGTGCTGCTTGCTGCATGTTGTGCGTCACGATGACGATGGTGTACGAACCCCGCAGCTCACCGATGAGGTCCTCTATGCGGGTGGTGGATCGTGGATCCAGGGCCGATGTCGGTTCGTCCATCAGCAGGATCTCGGGACCGACCGCCAGGGCACGGGCGATGCAAAGTCGCTGCTGTTGGCCGCCCGAGAGCCCCAGGGCATTCTCGTTGAGCCTGTCCTTCACCTCATCCCAGAGTGCCGCCTTGCCGAGGCTTCGCTCCACGATCTCCGCGAGGTCTGTCCTGCCCTTGATTCCCTGAAGTCGCGGGCCGTAGGCTACGTTCTCAAATACAGTCTTTGGGAATGGATTCGGCTTCTGGAAGACCATGCCGACACGTTGCCGCAAGGCCACGACGTCGACGTCAGGGCTGTACACGTTGACGCGATCGAACACCAACTCGCCCTTGGCCGAGCACCCGGGAATAAGATCATTCATGCGATTGATGGCGCGGAGGAACGTGCTCTTGCCGCACCCGCTGGGGCCGATGATGGCGGTCACCAATCCCCGAGGAATATCGAAGGAGGCCTGTTTCACCGCTTCGACCTTCCGGTAAAACACGGAGAATTCGGCCGCCTTCACGTGGGCCGTGAGTCCCTCAATGGCGATGTCCGGCCTGCTGGGCGCGCGGAGTGTGGTGAGCAGGGTCTGGGCCATGGAGCTATCCTCTCAGCTTCGTGGAAACCCGGGCACGAAGGATGATGGCGGTGATGTTGAGCAGAAGAACCAAAGCGACCAACGTGAAGACCATGCCATACTGCACGTGACGAATCTGATCCACGGCTTCATGTTCGGTGGCGAGGTTGTAGATGTTCCAAGGCAACGCTGGTGTCGGCTTGGAGAGCGTCTCCCACACCTTTAGGGGCTTTCCCACGCTCACGGCGGCGGTGAAGATGATAGGCGCCGTCTCGCCGGCGGCCCGACCCATGCTGATCACGATGCTGGTTAGTATCCCGGGAAGTGCGGCGGGGAGGATGACGGACACGATAGTGTGCCACTTGCCCGCCCCCAGGCTCAGCGCGGCCTCCCGGTAGGTGAGCGGCACGGCGCGGATCGCCTCCTCGGAGGCTCTGATCACCGTGGGCAGCACCAGCAGCGCCAGGGTAATGGCTCCGGCCAGCACGCTTTTCGAAGAGGACACGTGCAGCGTGTTGATGAAGAACGCGAGGCCGAACAGGCCAAACACGATGCTGGGGACTCCGGCCAGCGAACTGATGCAGGTGCGCAGGAGCTGGATGAGACCGGTATCCTTCGCATACTCCACGAGGTAGATGGCGGCGATGACGCCCATGGGTACGGCGAAGAGCATGGCGCCGATGGTCAAATACAGCGTGCCGAGCATCTCGGGCCAAATGCCGCCGAAGAAGTGGGCGTCAAGCGAACTATCGAACAGAAACCGCCAATAGAGAGTCGTCCGAGGCCGAAGCATCGCCTCGACATGCTTTTCCAGGTAAGGGAAGAAGCCGTGAAGGCGAGTGCCTTCATACAATGCCTGGCGCGGCGTGTATACCTTGGTCCCCATGCGAGTAGCGTCAGAGTAATCGTAGGACTCGACATATAGGATCTCCTGCAGCTTGAGCTGGGCCTGATCCCATCGGGTCTGGCCATACTGCCGCCGGATGAGTGCGGGGGTCGGCTCCCCGGGAAACGGCCCCAAGAGACTCTGCACCAAAGTCTCGAGCTCACGGACGGATGTGCGAAACATCCGGCGTCTGTCCGGATCGAATCCTTCCATTTCCTCCTTGAATTCCGCCAGGATTCGGTACAGGGGCTCCCGCGCGATCCTTGCCGCCTCCAGATCTTTATCGACGACGGCGCGATTACCCCGCCCGAAGCGCTCCAGCATAAGCCGGCGATGCTCCACCGTGGCCTTGAACACGAAGGCATCGAGCCCCCTGACGAACATGGGCGCCAGGATCACTATGAGCGATGCTGCCATGAGGCCTACGGCGAAGAAGCCGAGCCCGCTGAACGACCGGTCCAGCATTCGCCGGGTTGAGAGGCGCATCTACGTGCCCTCGATCCCGCGGAGGGTTCGCCGACGCACGTGCTCACTCGCCAGATTGCACAGGAAAGATATGAGCAGAAGTCCGGCCGCCATGGCAAAGAGGACGTGGTAGCGAGCCGATCCCATCACATGATCGGCCTCGCCCATGTCACCGGCAATCGTGGCGGTCAGTGTGCGTACCGGTTGCAGGACATTGTACCACGGATCGGGGATCTGTGCTGCATTGCCCGAGGCCATCCAGACCACCATAGTCTCCCCGATCGCCCGCATGACGCCCAGAATGACTGCGGCGAGTATGCCGCTGCTCGCGGCAGGGATGATTACCTTCACGATGGTTTCGGCTCGGGTCGCGCCCAGGGCGTAGCTGCCCTCGCGAAGGTCGCGGCCCGTGGCCTGCAACGCATCTTCCGAGACGCTCACGATCGTAGGCAAGGCCATGATGCCCAGAATGAGTGAAACGTTGAGGGCGTTGGTGCCGCTGTCGATGTCAAGCCCGCGCAACTCAGCGCCCAGGCGCCACAACCCGAACCCTCCCAGCATCGCCAGCGCTACGGTGAGAGCATAGCGGAGGATGCGGGTTCTGGCGCCCGTAAATCGCGAGGCCGCCAGATCGCCGGCCACCACCGACATCAGAAGAACCAACGGGGTCCCCACACACCAGGCCGCCACTGCCAAGACCGGTCCGCCGTGAGACTGGAGCATCGGCGCAAGCACCACCAAGGCGAAGAAGCCGTATGCCACTGACGGGATGGCGGCAAGGATCTCGATGACCGGTTTCACGGCCTGACGCAGCGTAAAGGGGAGGACATCGCTGAGGCACACCGCGGCGGCGATGCCCATGGGTACCGCGACTACCACGGCTCCCAGGGTCACGAGGCCGCTCCCGAAGAAGATAGCCAGGGCCCCGAAGTGGGGCGGGGTGCCGGAGGGATACCAGTCCTTGGTGGTCAGAAACTCGGTGATCCCCCGCAACTGGAAGAAAGGGAGGGCGTCCCTGATGATGAAGTAGAAGATGAAGAGGATGGAGGCGGCACTGAACGCGGTGACGAGGAAGAGCAGCCCCTGGCCCGTCGCCGCAGCGATGCGGGCCCATCGGCTGGCGCTCCTGGAGAGCAGGAGGCTTCGAGGGGGGCGCGGATCGATCGTGCGATCCGTGCCCCTGGCCTCAGACGTCATCGACGAGACCTACCCCGTCTCCCTGATTAGTATGCGGTCACCGGGACGAAGCCGATGCCCTCGACCATCTCCTGGCCTTTGGCGGTCAGGTGAAGGGTGACGAAAGCGTGGAGATGACTGCCCAGCTTGGGATACCCATTGGTGAACATGAACAGCGGCCGGGCCACCGCGTAGGTGCCGGACGCGACGGTCTGCGGGGTGGCAGCCACGCCATTCACCGTCACGGCTTTGACCGTGTTGTCCACGAAGCCCAGCCCAACGTAGCCAATAGCCGCATCGGTGCTCTGAACGCGCTGGCGGGCAGCGCCATTGCTGCCGACGTACTCGACGCTTCCGGCCATCTTCTGCTTGTTCATTACCAGCGTCTCGAAGGTCTCGTAGGTGCCGCTGTTGGTATCGCGGCTTACCACGATGATCTTCTTGTTTGGGCCGCCGATATCCTTCCAGTTGGTGATGGCGCCAGTGTAGATGTCGCGGATCTTGTCTACGGTCAGATCCTTGACCGGGTTGGCCGGGTGGACAACAACGGCAATGCCGTCCATGGCGACCACGTGGGCCGTGGGCATCCTGCCGGCATCGGTCGCAGCCTTGAATTCCTCGTGCTTCATGAAACGGGACATGTTGGCGATATCGCACGTGCCATTGACGATGCTCTTGGCGCCGTTCCCTGAACCCGATTCGCTCACGGTGATGTTCACGTCGGGGTTGTTCTGCATGTAGTACTCGGCGAAGGCCTTGGCGATGGGGCCGACCGTGGTCGATCCGTCGAGGACCAGCGTCGAGGGATCGCCGGCAAAGGCCGTACCAATGAGTGCGCATGCAAGGATCAATGTACGGAGCATCTCGTTCCTCCTGTGTGTGGGTGCCTGCCCGAGGCCGGGGTATCCGGTGCCGGGCGTTCTTGTGTGAGGTGAGCGGTAGACCTGGGTTGAGCGATTAGTGCCGTTGCGAGGCACACAGTCCGCGAGCGAGCCCCGATGCTGGAGCGCCGAGCCGACGCGGGCGTATCCACCCGATACGCCGAGGAGGCGAGACGGGAAGCGAGCGGCGCAGCCGCGCAGTGTGGGCCGGAGTAGACGGGAATCGCTCACCACAGGACCCTAGAACTTGAACGCAAAATCGAGCTGCATCCGGCCGTAGTCGGTCTCCGCGCCGCCTTCGCCGATGCCGCGCTTGTTAAGGAAATAGGTCAGACCGAGATCAGCGTCCTTCATGACCTGGAGGCCCGCACTGACCACCACGCCGCTGGCATCCGTGCCGCCGCCGCCGAAGTCGGAGCCGCAGAAGGCGGGGTTGACGGCATTGGCCTCCAGAGACTGGTAGTAGGCCATCAGGTCCCACGAGCCTGGCGCCTTCTTCTTGCCGAGGCCCATGCCGAACACCATGCCGGTGTTGTCGTCATCGGCCTCGCCGTTGGAGGCGAAGTCGACAAAGAGCGAAGCCGGCATCGTGCCGAGTTTCGTGCCAATCTGAGCCATGACCTGCATGATGTTGTAGAGTTCGACTTCGGTATAGGTGAAGTAGCCCAGACCTGCGGTCAGGTCCAGGGTGCCCAGCTTCGCCGAAAGCCCGGCCTGGCCTCCCATGAGCATGACGTCGGAATCGTCTTTGATCTCATCGACCCACAGATAGCCCGCATTGGCGAAAAGCTTCGCCGAACCCACGGGAGACGAGAATCTCAGCGCGAGTCCCTCGGGGGTGAGGTCGCCGTCCCAGAGCAACTCGGACTTGCCGGGGGCCACGAACGGAGTCTTCATCTTGCCCAGGAGGATGCTCAGACCTTTGAGCGAGGCGGGATGCACATCAGCGTATGCCATATCGATGGCCACGCCCTTGTTGGCGAAGTCGCCGTCCAATGTCTGATTAGTGGAGACCGGATCGGTGGTCCCGCCAGTGGCGAGGCTCAGGCGAAAGCTCAGCGCATCCGAAACCGCTGCATCGAGGTAGAGCCGCGTGCGTATGCGGTGGCGCATCTGGGTGTAGGTGTCACCGTCGGCATCGGTCTTGGAATCGTCCGAGATGGTCTCGAGGCGATACCGGAAATCCCCGCCGAGCTTCAGCTTGTCCGACCATGCTCCGCCTTCGGCGGCATGGGCCACTCCACACACAAGGAGAAGCCCACTCACTATCGCTGCCAGGTGTCGACGCATCGTCCCTCCTTAAGTAGGGTTACCCGGCTCCAAAGCTCTCCAGCTTTGGCATGTGCTCACCGTGAGCACAACATTGAGAGAATATGCCTGAGCAGAGTGAGAAAGATGTGAGGGATTTATGAAGAGTTCATGAAGACAGACGGCCGACGCCCGCTCAAGCTCACGTTGGGTTTTCATACGATCGGGGCGTGGCGTCATTCGTTGATCCTCTGAGCGCGGCGCTTCTGCCGAAGGAGCGGCCTGACCCGTGAATGAAAGCGCAATGGGGCATCAAGCTCGCAGAGGCAGCGCGTTAACCCTGACGTGTGCCGGCTCGGGCCCAGTGAAGAGTACCCGGCTGCATCAAAGCCCCTCCCGGGGAGACCACACGTCTCACGGCATCGTGGGGAGGCCCATGAGAACGCTCTCAGACGAACTTTAAGAAATAAAGTAGGCTCCCTTGCCCTTGTCTGCCCCATCGGGCGAGTCCTCAGGGCAGGGGAAGGTGAATCTGGAACGTACTCCCGACTCCCGGGGTGCTCTCTACCGTCACGCTGCCGGCGTGGGCATGAATGATGTGCTTCACGATGGCCAGGCCCAACCCGGTGCCTCCCAGGGTTCGGCTGCGTGCCTTGTCGACGCGGTAGAACCGTTCGAAGATTCTCGAGAGGTGGCGCGGCTCGATGCCGCACCCATGATCCTCGACGGTGATCACTACTTCGTGGTTCCGGTCTACCTTCAGCACGACGGCGCCGCCGACTTCGCTGTAGGTGATGGCATTGTCCAGTAGATTGACTACCGCTGTCTCCAGCAGTGGGCCATTGATCCGGGCACGGATGGATGCCGGGCATGCCACTTCCACCGAGACTCGCTTATCGGCGGCTTTGGAGGCGCAGGTCTGCACCGCGCCGCCGATCACGGCCTCCAAGGGAGCTTCTGTGAGCGCGATGGCGCGATCTTCGTCTTCCTCGATTCGTGAAAGCATGAGCAGGTCACGAATCACCGCGTCCAGGCGAGACGCCTGACGCGTGATGATATCGAGAAAGGTCGCAGCGTCGCAGGGCGTGGCCATTGCCCCTTCTATCAGTGTCTCCGCGGCGCCTTGGATGGCCGCGATGGGCGTCTTCAGCTCGTGTGATACATTGGAGACAAAGTCACGACGGATCTGCTCCAGTCTCCGAAGCCGTGTCACATCGTTGAGCACCACCACCGCGCCGACTCGCATGCCCTGGGGATCCCGCAGGACCGCGCCGTGGGCTTGCAGGTAGCGATCGCTATTGCCCAGCATGGTGAGATCCGCCTCGACCGGCTCCACTGACGTGAGTGCCCGCCGCACCAGCGCGTGAAGGTCGGAGTTGCGGATTGCCTCCTGGATGGTGCGTCCGACGGCGCGTTCCGGTGGAACACCGACAATCCGGCCACATGCCTCATTCATCCAGACGACCCGTTCGGACGAATCAACGGAAAGAACTCCCTCCGTCATGCTGGTCAGCACTGCCTCCCGTTCGTTCCTCTCCTGCGTGATGATCGCGATACGCTCCCCAAGCTGATCAGCCACATCACCCAGAGACCGGGCGAGTTCATCGATCTCTGTAAGACCGGTGAACGGTACTCTGTGCCTGAGTTCGCCCTGGGCAAACGCCTTAGCGCTCTCAGCAAGCCTGGCCAACGGAGCCTTGATCCTGCTGGCGACGCCGAGGCTGAGCAGCCCAAGCAGGACTGCCGTGGCAACGGCAATGGCCGCGAACCGCCCATTGAGGTCGCGAACCGATTGCTCGACGACCTCGAACGGAAGTGCGGCCCGCACCACGGCCCGTACACCCTGGGAGTCCTCGATGGGCAAGGTCGCGTAGATCATTGATCGCCGTAGGGTTCCTGAGGCGCGCACCGATACCGATGGCTCTCCCCGCAGTGCCCCTACGATCTCCGGCCGATCAGAGTGATTCTCCATGGAGGATGGATCCGCGTCGGAGTCACCCACTACAGTGCCGCGGGGATCGACCACGGTGATACGGGTGCCGGAGGAGCCGCCCAATGTCTTGCAGGCCCGATCAATGAGGGAATCAGGAAGGGCGCGAACATATTCCCGTGCCAACGCGGCTCGTGCCTGAATCTGGGTGGAGAATAGCTCGACTTGCGTCTTGCGTACGGTGGTCGCCGTGACCGTATAGACCACGAGCAACACGAGGCCGACGATCAGGGAGTATGCCGCGAAAAGCTGCCAGAAGAGCCGTCTTCGCCGCATGGTCTACTCTTTGACGCGGTAGCCGACACCACGAACCGTCTGGATGCAGGAGCGGGTCGGCCCCAGCTTGCGGCGAATCGACGCCACGTGGACATCCACTGAACGATCGGTTACCGCATAGTCTTCGCCGCGTACCGCATCAACGATCTGGTAGCGGGTGAAGACCCATCCCGGATGTCGCGCCATGTGTTCGAGAATACGGAACTCGGTGAAGGTCAAGTCAATCGGCTGTTCCGCCACGGTGACACGGTGCCGCTGCCGGTCAATGACGATGTCGCCAAGGGAAAGGATCGAGTCTCTGTCGGGTTGCGGCGCACGGGAGGGCCGGCGTCGGAGAACGGCCCGTAGCCGCGCGGTCAACACCTTGGGGCTGAAGGGCTTTGTGACGTAGTCATCCGCGCCGAGCTCCAGCCCTGTGACAATGTCGGCTTCTTCGCCTTTGGCAGTAAGCATGATGATGGGGATTCCGTCGGTGGCAGGGTCTTTTCGAAGTACCCGGCAAAACTCCAGCCCATCCATGCCGGGGAGCATCAGATCAAGGATTACTACGTCCGGAGGCTCCGTCCGCACGCGGCGAAGACCATCCTCCGCGGCGGCGACCGCCACGACATGGTAGCCTTCCTTCTCAAGATTGTAGCGGACGATATGCCGGATGTCTTCCTCGTCCTCGACCACAAGCACGGTTTTCCGGGGCATAGGTACGACTCCTGAGGCGGTGTAGACCCAAGTAAGAGTCGCTTTGTCAAGAACATGCTAGCATCGTGTGAGAATCAGGTCAAGGCGGAAGGCATGCCGGCCTCCGACAGGTAGCAGATGAATACCGCACGGTTGACGCGAAGGGCCGGTGAGGTTTCTTCCAGCCTGTTGAGTGTGATATCGTGCGTGACACGGAGTGTCGCTCGGGCGTATTCCTTCGCCGAGGAGGTCTCTTGTGAAGATGCTGTGCGTATGCCTCGCAGGTCTTGCCCTTGCCGCGGTTCTTGGCTGCTCCAAGGATTCGACATCCCCCCTCGTCGACGACACCTACGTGCTCGAAGAGACCCAGACCATCGGAGGCGTCGGAGGAACTGTCGAGACTGACGACTTCTCCCTCTTCATTCCCGCCGGAGCCTTCGCGGAGGACCACACGGTCACGCTCTACGTCTCCTCCGAGGACAGGCCGTTCGAGGAGAACCAGGTGACGCGGACATTCCGGCTGGAGGGGCTCCCTGAGGAGTATTCACAGCCTTTGCGGGTCAGCATCAAGTATGACGGGGTGCTTTCGGGGGAGACCTACCTTGCCCAGGGATCGCGCGTCTTCGACTACCTGGCGGGGGATACCGCCGTGGTCCACTCCTTGCGTGCCGCATCGGACTCCGCGGGGTACCTGGTCGCCCAGATACCCCAGGTTCATCAGGGCGTGTCGCGTCTTCGTCACGGCATTCACATGCACCGAGGGGCCGCCGACGGCGCTGCGGATCCGCTGGAGCTTCTCGGGCTCAACGGATACAGCACCAGGGAGACCGAGCACTTCGCCATCAGGTATCCGCTGCATCTGGTCGAGGTGAATATGGGCCATGTGGCCGAGCTTCTCGAGGGTTGCTACCAGACCGTGGTTGATGATATCCACCTTAGTTATGAAGCGCGATGGTGGCAGTGGCCCATAGGGGTCGTGGTCAAGAGGTTACCATCGGACGCGCCGCGGAGCGTTTCCTGCGCGCGGTTCCCGGACAGAGTATCGCTCAGCATAGACCAGGCCACGCTGAGCCGGGGCGATCTGGCGACAGTGCGGGTTGATGCCGGGCAAGAGCTTCTGGCCTTGGCCTTGGAATCGTATGATCGGTTCGATCCCGCTGACGTGCCGCGGTTCTGGCTCGCGTTGGCCACCTTGGTATGGGCTCAGGAATGGTGTGTCGACGGCCCCGGCTACCAGTACCCGGACTCCTTCGTCGGCAGGGAGATGGCGCCCTTCCACGGCATGCGGGCCGGCGCTGGGCAGGACTGGCAGTCTGTACGATTACACGGCTTCGGCATGTCGGCCCTGATCGAGTACCTGGTGAACGACCCGCGATACGGCGAGTATGGCATACGGAACACCTTCGAGGCGATTTGGGGCGGCACCGCGCCCACCGCCGCACTGCTGAACAACGTAAACGCGTTGGTCTCGGAGTGGTGGCCGCAGTTCTTCAAGGCCTACGTAGGCGGCGAGCTCTACGGGGTGGGAAAGGGTGTCTTCACCAGCAGTTCGAACCTGTCGGGAAGCTGGACGATCGCCACCGGAGATGACAGCGTGAAGGTATTCACCGGACGCTACCCGGATCTCTCGGCGAAGCTCTACCTGATCAACCTGGACTACCCGACGATCGATGAGAGCGCCGACCTGCTACTCGCGCTCGGGGGGCAGACCGGGTATCAGGAGCCCTGGGGCGTGATGGCGTTCGGCGTTGGTGCGACATCGCTGGAGTACTGGGGCCATTCCATTGCCCAGGGTTCGACCAGTCTGCAGGTGCCAGGCCTCAAGGCTCTGTACGACGCGGGCACACGACAGATCCTCGTTGTCGCCATCTGCAGCAATCCCTCCGACACCTATCTCCAGGAGACCGATGCCGATCTCGAGATCAGGATAACCCAGGAGGAGGAACCGATTGGAGGAGAGTGGAACGCAGGGCACCTCTACCTCTGGTCGATCCGGGGTCAGTACGCAAGGGACTACTTCGATCCCGGTGAGGAGGATACAGAGTACGAGTATGCGGATAGAAATTTCGAATCTGTCTACTTCCAGGGGAGCACGACGGGGAACACCTTCACCGCGAGCTGGGACAACACCGTCCTAAGCTATCGTTATCAGGGCTCGGTTCTGGCCGTCTTCAGCGGGGATCCTCCGAGTGAGATTTCGGAGATCGAATGGAACGAGACGATCAGTACGGATACCGTCACAAGGAGCTACTCCATCACCATGAATGGCGTGCCGGTTTCAAGCAACTGGGACAACGGGTTCACGGCAGAGGTCTGGGGAGGGGAGACCTGTGACTATCTTGGTTCGCTGTTTCATACGATCACCTATGCCACGTTTCGAGACGTGCTGCAGGAGTGGGAGTGCAACACCGAGTATCCGCAAAGCGGCATCAGGCTGAGCTTCTCGAAGGAGTAGTCTTCGCACGGGATCGTAGCTGAGCGTCTTCGAGGATAGACAAAGGAGGGAGCGAATGAGACATCCGAGTGTCACTATGCTCATGGGGGTTCTGTTGCTGGGTGCGCCCGGCGCAGGCGCAATCGGTGTCACCGTCGGGGGATTCGGGGGGTACAATGTCCCCATCCTTCAGGATGATGTCGGGCCCGGGCCGCTGTACGGCATGAGAGTCAAGCTCAAGAGCGAGCTACCCTTTGTGCTGCAGCCGTACTTCGCCATGGTTTCGGAGGGTGATGTCGATTACGCCGAAGAAGGAATCGAGTTCACGCAGGAAGGCGGTTCATTCACTTCCTTCGGGCTGGATCTGGCCTTTGGCGGGTACCGTGATGAACCAGGCATCAGCCCGTACTTCGTGGTGGGAATCGGCGCCTATTCGCGAGATCCCGGCCAGAAGTACCGGGAGACACTCACCAGCTTCGGGGTCGACCTTGGATTCGGCGTGGTCAGCAAGGTCGCTCCCATGCTGGATTTCGACCTGAGCGCCCGGGTACTTGCCTTCATGCTCGATGAGGGGGGATCCAGGAAAAGCCTCGGGATAGCGGCCGGTCTGAACTACTACTTCGCGCGATGAGAAGGGAGGTATGCAGCATGAGACGACACAAGGCGTTCTTCATGGGGATGGCGCTGCTTGGGGCACTGTGTGGCGGGTGCTTTCTCATCAGCGCCCAGATGACCATTGTCTACAAGGCCGGCGATGGGTTCGGGACGGCAGACCAGTCGGTGTACAGCTACCATGTCGATCTCAACGACAATAGCGACTACCGCGAACACAATGACAAGATCAAGAACGTTGAGGCCTTCGGATTCGACGTGACCGTCGCCAATCTCACCGGCAGTCCGGCCAACGGTGAAGGATACATCTCGTTCTCCGAGATCGTCTCGCCCACCGTAGCGAACATCCAGGCCCAGGCGACACGGGTCTTCTCGGGGATACCGCTGGAGCCCGGTGAGACACGCACTATCACCTACGACGAGTCGCAGCGTTATATCGACCGAATCGATGTCCTCGATGAGGCCATCAAACAGGGCATCGTCTGGTTCTACGTGATCACCGACCAGGGGATCCGGATCTCGAGTACCGGCCTCACCTTGGTGATGACCGTCAACCTCCAGGCGTAGATCGCCGTCTGTTTTTCGGTGCGAGACGGCCCCGACCGTCTCGCACCCAGGGATCTGCGCGCCTGCCTCCATCCCTCCATCATTCCATCCCTCCATCATTCCATCGTTCCATCCCTCCATCATTCCATCGTTCCATCGTTCCATTGTTCCATCGTTCCATC
>JAFGKV010000101.1 GCA_016928395.1 Candidatus Fermentibacterota bacterium
CATGGAACGAGCGGGTGTGGTGAGGAGCACGAATGTCATCACCCGGCGTGACCGGGTGATCCAGGCATAGGTTCAGATGCTCGGGCCCGGATTGCCCGAACGAGTCGGGCAATGACGGAGGGAGGGGTGGACGTTTCCCTATGTATGAGCAGGGCAATGCCCAGGGCCCCCACTCGTTTGAGAGTGCACCCCAACTTCGCGCTCGTACTCGTACTCAAAGCTACGACTCCGATACCGATACCGACCCCCGCCCTCCCGCGGGCGACGGGGGGTGCATGGACAGAGTAGGAGGGCCTTCAGGCCCGACGGGTTTGCGTGTCGCGGCTGAAGCCGCTCCTACAGAGAAGCCGCGGCACCGCGCACGTCCGATGCGCCGTACTCTCAACCTCGAAAGACCTGGGTGCAGTTGTATCCAGAGGCCCCACTGACAACTGATGACTGAGGACTGCAAGCGAAGCGAGGCTGAGTGAGGAGTGAGGGGCCTAAACCCAAACCGTTGGTTGAGAGAACATGCGAGGCTCATACTTGTGCTCGACTGCCCCAGCTCGTCGACGACGACTGCGATCACGACAACGAGAGCCCCCGAGCCCCGCCCTCCCGCGGGCGACCAGAGACGGTCGCCCCTACAACGGCAACGGTAACGACGGCGATTACGACAGCGATAGCGATACCGATAGCAATACCGATAGCGATAGCGATAGCGATACCGACCCCGCCCCTACAAGGCAACGGTTTCTCGTAGCGCTGGGCGGGCCTGATGGCGGACAGCCGAGAGCCAACTGCCGAGAGTTGACAACTCCTCGCGGAGCGAGAGGAACCCGAAAGTCGAGCCTCGCGCCGGGGCCAAAAGCGGCTATTCCCGCATCAACCTTTCCACTGCGTGCGCCCACTCAGGGACGGGTACCTCCAGTTCCTGCACGATCTTGCGCGTCATCTCGTCCATGTAGTGGCGGGCTGTGCTCATGCGGCCGCTCTGTATGGACAGTTCCACAACGCCACGATAGGCATCCTCATCCCACGGGTCGACCTCGAGAGCCCTCTCCCAGAACCCAATGGCATCTTCAGACGCGGTACTGGGGTCTTGGGCCAGCGCATGGAGGCACTCACCCATCATCTTGGCAAGCCGCGACCTCCGAGCCTCGGCAAAGTACTCGTAGCGCACATCCTCCAGGAACGGTCCGCCGTACATGGCCACGGCGTTCTCCAGAAGAGGGCGTGCCTCATCGTGCCGGCCTTCGTTGACGGCCGCAAGGCCCCGCTTGGCTGTGCGCTCAAACACGCGATCTTGGATCTGCACATCTTCCGAGCAGTACAGCCGGTAGAAACCGTGTTCAGCGCGCACTTCGAGACGCTCTTGCATACCAAGAGCCACGAGAATCCTGCGGAGATTGCTCGCTTCGTTGTGCAGACTGTGTATCACCCTGGCAGGGTCTCCGTCTGGCCAGAGGGTATCCGCGGCCTCGTCCAGGCTCACACGCAGCCCGGGGCTCGCCAGCAATAGCTGGAGTAGGCGCTTTGCCTTTCTGGCCGCTTTCCACTGTTGTTGGGGCTCCACCGTGGCCACCCGGAACCGTAGCTGGCCCAAGGTCTCCACCCCAATCACCACCGGCGCCGCGTCCGCAGCCGCTCGTGGCTCACTCTCCGCCGCTGCCGCGATAAGCCTCCTGGTGGTCATGCGGCGCTCTGGCCACCATCCTTGTGCGGCTCGGCCAGCCCAGAGCACCAGATCCGAGTCGCTCACCGGGATGAAACGAAAGCCTTCTGCCGTGACCGACTCCCAGAACCCGAGCAGGTGCCCCTTCGACCCGTCGTCATCTCCCTGCTGCTTTGCGGCATACGCCTGACAGAGTAGGGCATTGGCGCGAAGGTGAGAAGCGCCATGGGTCTTTGCATAAGCCACTACACTGGCGAATGACTCTTGGGCGGCCTTGACCTTACCCTCACGGAGTAAGAGAAACCCCAGATTCAGCGCGGCCCACGGGCGGCAGCAATCGGGTCCCGGTGTGAGGTCCTTGTTCGCACCCAAGGTTCGCGCGGCAGCGTCGGTATCCCGGGAGAGGATTGCCCGGGCGTGGGCTGTCCTCGCAGACGCAACGTCATCGGCGTCTGCCTGAGCAATCAGTGCCCGGCCCTCGTCGAAGTCGCCGCGCCACACGGCGCACAACGCCAAGAGCCCCAGCAGTTCCCGGTATGAATCCACGGCGTGCAGGCGCGCGCTGAGATCAAGGACGGACCGGGCCCTCCGGGCGGACGCGACAAAATCGCCCTCGAAAGCATCGACTTCGGCAAGCCAACGCTCCCGGAGCAGAGAAAGGAAGGAGTCATCGCGGTCTGCAGCGACTTCATTCAGCACTGCCCGCGCCGCAGGGTATTCGCCCCGGCAGCAGTGCAGGCGCCCGCGACATACCATGAACCATTCAAGGTGGAATCCTCGCTCACCACTATCCTTCATGGCCACGGCGGCGTTCTTGACCAGTGGCGCGGCGTCGCGAAGTTCCCCGCGGTCCAGCAGACGCCAAGCCTCCCATACGTGGGGCCAATGGGAGGCTTCGGCCGGCAAGGAGCGGGCCAAGGCATCAAGGGCCGAGGTGTGAGGTTCCCGTGCAGGGCTCCTCTCGCAGGATTCAAGGCCCGTCCGGGCCGGTCTGCCGACCACGAGGCCAACCACGGCAAGATATGAGCGCAACAGCCCTTCCTCGTCGCTCGCCGATTCAAGACAGGCCAATCCCCTCGCTATGGGGACGAGCCTGGCCGGATCCCAATCGATGATGGTTGCGAGCCCCATGGTGCGCAGTGCTCTCGAGACACCGGCGCCATCCCGAGCCTTGATGTAGCTGGATAGAGCGTGTTCCATGTCACGGCGGCCTTCAAGAACTCTCCCGACCACACCCCAATGCTCCGCCACGCGCTCGGGGCCCCACTCTGCGGCGCGGGCGATCATGAGCTGCCGGCGAGTCTCCTCGCCGATCACGTATCGATCTGCCCCGCGAGAGACCAGAAGCGTTCCTGCTCGCGCCAGTTCGCGCAACCGAAGGTGTGCACCGCCTACCCCGGTGAGAACCTCGGCGTCACCGGGCTCAATGGAAGGCAGATACGAGAGAGAGAGGATCAACTCACGATCGATACTATCGGAAGGGAGGCAAAGGTCGCCCGGTGTCGGCCGGTAGACATTCGCTCCGCTGGGATTGCGCACGTCTATCGCGGTTGGCGCCGTAGTGAAGGCCGCCGCCATGGCCATGACACCTCGGGGCCAGCCTTCCGTGACGTGGGTCACAGCAGCAATGACCTCGTCAGTCACACCACTCCCCCACCTTGCCACGGCAGCCCTGACCTCATGTGGCGTGAATGCCAACCGTTCAGGCCCAATAACAGCCAGTTGACCGGCCCGTGCCACCGCCTCCAACGAGGTCGCCGGCATGGCGGTGGCCGTCAGCGCCACGCCCACCGAGGCAGGAGTGGCAGCAAGCAACTCAAGCGCCAGGGCCACAATCTGATCCCGCTGTGGTGAGTGCTCAACGCCGTCCAGTATCACACGAAGACCCGCGGGGAACCGCTCGTGAGCCAAGTTCGATATGACGTGTACCGGAGCGTCTCGAGGAGAGTTGGATCCGGCGGAAGGCATGCCCTCGGCACCCGCCATCGTCGATGCTTCCACCATGATTCGATGGGTCATGGAGCCCAGCGACGGGATATCGCCGGCCATGTCAAGCCAGACGACGGGAAGGCCGCAGTGACTGGCCGCATCCCGCAGCGCCAGGGTCTTTCCGTATCCGCTGGGGGCAAGGATGAGCACCAGCCGCCGCCTCAGGGCCTTCAGAAGCAAGGAGCGAAGACCCGGGCGCTCTATCAGGGCCGGGCTAAGTGCGTGCCCTTCTGATCCGGCAATCCACGAACGAGTGACCTCGTCTGGTGACGCCATGTGGTAGCCTCCGCAGACGTGCTGACGCGATCCGGGCATCTCCCACCGAATCGTGAAGGAGATAGGTGACCCTCATCAGCATCAGTGTATGAATGCGCGGGTCCAAGGTCAACCGTCAGAGGGGAAGAAGTCCATCGAGTGAGGAGGGAGGACATCAGGCTACGGGAGTGGGGTCGCGGAGTGCGGAACGCGGGGTGACCATGAAAAGCATGAAGAGTGAGGAGTGAGGAGTGAGGAGTGAGGGGTGAGGAGTGAGGGGTTTGAACCCCAAACCTAGGCTGTAACTTACCGCCGCGGCACCAGAAGTTGCACCACGTATCGTCCCGGCTGGCCCGGGGCCCCCACTAAGCTGTAACTTCACTCCACGCGGCACCCATCACCCTCATCCCCCGCATCCGCGGGTGCGGGGTGA
>JAFGKV010000102.1 GCA_016928395.1 Candidatus Fermentibacterota bacterium
AGCGGGCGGTGTAGGGATTTGTGTAGAGACCATGCGCAACCCCACACAAGGAGTGTCTGTATGAGAACAGCGCTGGCGATCTCGATTCTGGCCATGGTCGTGTGCCTTGCGGGAGCACCAGGGCTCCACGCCGATCCGTCGGATCTCACCGTGGATGTCAGGATCTCACCCTCAACCATCGTCATCGGAGCCCCGGGCGACTGGGTGACCGCCCATGCTGACATACCGTATTCATCGGTGAATACTGCAACCGTGGCCCTCGATGGGATTCCCGCCGCGTGGACCAAGGCCGACGCGCGGGGAAACTTGGTGGCTAAGTTCGCCCGGGCCGACGTGGAGGCAATCGTGGCTCCGCCGTCGGCAGTCTTGACCCTTGCCGGGATGACCGACGATGGCGTTCCTTTCGCGGGTTCGGATCTCGTAACGGTCGTCGTTCGGGAGATGCGCTAAACGCGGCGTGATCTGAGATGAGAACAGCTTCGTCGCCACGGGTGGACCCAGGATCAGGCACACCGTGGCGGCGAGGCGCATTCTGTTTCGCGGCGCTGCCCATACGGTTTCCTCCCGGCGGCGGTGCCCCCACGGAGGAGAGAGAACGAGATGCATGCCCAACCACATCGGGGCGCGAGGGGGGCAAAGGCGCGACCACCCCTTCCATCCGGGCTCTGCCCATCATGAACACCGCGTCAGATGCCTCATTGGTGGCACAGTGTCTCGACGGCAGGCGGGAAGGATACGCGGAGCTGGTGCGCAGGTATCAGGGGCCTGTGTTCGGTCTGGCGTATCGAATGACGCGCAGCCACGAGGATGCCGAGGATCTGGCCCAGGAGACCTTCATCCAGGCATATCGAAAGCTCCAAAGCTATGACACGGCGTATCCCTTTCGCGCCTGGGTGTTGCGCATTTGCGCCAATCGAGCCAAGAACCGGTTTCGGAGCACCGACCGCCGTCGCAGGGCCGAGGAAGCCCATGTCGAGATCCATCCGCCGGACGCCGGGGCCATGGAGCCCGATCTCGTTGCCCTGGATGAAGCCATCGCCCGAATACCCCAGATGCTCCGTATCCCCCTGGTGCTCAAGCATGTAGAGGGATTGCCGTATGAAGAGATCGCGCAGGTGCTCGGCATCGGCATCAGCGCGGCCAAGATGCGGGTGAAACGAGGCAGGGATGAACTGGTCCGGCTGCTTCATCCCGAATCAGGGAGGGTTACCCAATGAAGGGGAGTAAGGAACACGTTCACAGGATGCTGGATGGAGATCCGGCCGCGTCAGCAGAACTCTCTCCTGACCAAACTGAAGAACTCGCCACGTATGCGAAGGCCCTGCGGGGGCTGGAAACGGCACGCGTGTCGGTGCCCCCGGGCTTCACCGAGCGGGTCATGGCGGTGCTTCCCGAGAGTATCGATGTGCCTTGGGGCGAGAGGATCAGATCGTTGTGGCCGGGGCAAGGCAGATGGGTCATCCCTGCCGTGGCCGGCGCCATGGCGACTGTGCTGTGTGCTTTTGGTGTGCCTTTGATCACAGGAGGCACGAACCGCCCCGTGGAGGTGACGTTTGAGCTGCATGCACCCGACGCGCGGAGCGTGGAGCTTATCGGCAGTTTCAACGGATGGAGGAGGGGAGAAGCCGCCCTCCAGGGACCTGACGCCACAGGACACTGGTCAGTGACCGTGCCACTTGATCCCGGCAGGCACGAGTACCTGTTCGTCATCGATGACCGGCAGATGGTGCCGGATCCTTCGGCTTCGCTGTATCGTCCAGATGGTTTCGGCCGCACCAACGCGGTCATCGACATCTAAGGGGGTATCAACCATGCATATGTCACGAATGACGCGGGCCGTGCTCCTCATGTGGGGTGTTGCCATCACGGTGTCTACATCCGCCGGAGACACCGTCCCCACTGACTGGCCGGCGCTGCAGAGCCTGTGTGAGGAAGCCGGCCTCGACGCCACGCCGGTCCGAGAGATCTTCAGGCATTGCCAGCGAGAACGCATCGGTATCGGCGATGCCCACGCAATGCTGGGATGGGCGATTGAAGCCTCGCGCGAGGAGTTGCCGGCGCGTCCGGTCATGGCGAAGATCGTCGAGGGGCTGGGGAAGGGAGTGCCGCCCGAGGACATCGCGGAGGTGTCACGGCAAAGGGTTCGGCATCTCTACCGAGCCAGGGAGATCATTAGGGCGGCGGACGGACGGCTGGCTGTCGAGCCGGTGATCGTCGCCGGGGCCCAGGCCATGGAGAGCGGCGTGAGCGAGGATGCGGTACGAGTCGTGGTGGAGGCGGGGCGCGATAGCAGGGCGGGAGATCTCCAGGCTCTGCTGGAGGCCGGCGAAGAGCTCTATCTGGCGGGATTCGGTTCCGAGGATATCCCCCCGATGCTGATCGATTGCCTGCAGCGGCGCCTGAATCGTGTCGAACTCAGGAGAGCGGTTCGGTATGCCTGTCAGCAGAGGCAGCGGGGTATGGAGCCTCGTAGGATCCGCCAGGCGCTGTGGGGGGGAGAACAGGGTTCACAACAGCAGCACCAAAACCGCGAGCACAATGGCCAGGGCGGCGGGATAGGGCCTGGCCCCGGCGGGCCGCGCCACGGACGCGGTAGGCCGTGAGACCCTTCGGGGGGCCGGCGCGCTGCATCATCATGGCGGGCGTTTCCATAGGCCGATGTCTTGCTGCCGAGATCTACCTTTCACCACAGATCGAGACATCGGTCGGTTACGATTCGAACCGTTTCCAGATGGAGGCAGGTGCCGGCTCGGCCTACGGCGTTCTGATGCCGTCAATCGATATAACTTCGTTCATCTCCTCCACCGTTGAGCTGCAGGCCGCCTTGGCGTACCAGAAGAGGGGCTTTCTAAGGGAGGGATTCTCCCATGCAGAGCATGCCAGTGGAATTCTCGGTCTCTGGCATGCAGGCGCGTGCTGGGAGGGAGGAGTGTCGTTGGCTGCTGCCCGGACCCGTGACGCAGCCATTCCCGAGGACGATCTGGCCCGCGGCGGGTTCTCTGCGGGGCTGACATACAACGACCTGGCCGGGAGGCGCTACGAGTTTGCAGGCGCACTGGAGAGGGTCGCGTACGATTCGGCGGAAGACGAGGACGGGAAATCGGTGACGGGAACGCACTGGCGTCTGAGGCCAGCCGTCAGGCTTCCTATCGGTCCGGGAGTCTTCTTGTGGGGTGAGCCCGTCGCTGAGGGGTTCACCTGTAATGACCCTGGCAGGGAGTACACAGGGTGCGGGATCAGCCTTGGGTTGGACTACTCGCCGCCGGCTCCCCTGCGCGCAGGTGTGTCAGTGGACTTGGGTGTCCACGATTATGCGAACCCTGCTGACGCTTCTCTCTCCAAGACGGATGCCACGGCGCGATCATTCACCCTGTGGTGCGCGATGCGAACCAGTGCCCGGGCCGAGTTGTTCGCCGACCTGCAGGGAGGGACGTTCTGGAGCGACGACACTACAACGAACTATGGCCGATGGCAGGGGCGATTGGGAATTCGTCTACGGCACGATGCGGAGATAGGCCCGCTGCGCCGCTTTGCCGGGGGGTGAGCTGTGTGGCACATCTGAAAACGGATAGCCAGTGAAGAGGTAAAGAAGCAAAGAGGTAACGGAAGAGAAGGGCGTCGGTGGTGCAGCCGTGGATACGCGGCACATCCGACACGGCGCCGATAGCTGGAAGCCTACCGCGCAGTAGATCGAACGCAAAACCTCTGCCGGACTGGCACACCGGCTGTGTATGTGCAGATTGATCCATGATTTGCCCGACACCCCGCGGACGCTGCCCGGCCGGCCCCGGAGGAAACCAAGGTGAACGACAATCCGATCGATTCCAGGCCACGGCACTTCGATGATGAAGGTAATGAGCTGAACCCTGACCTGATCACGAAACCGTCCCTATGCCTCTCCTGGGCCAAGCATGACGACCCTGACGAGGAGATCCCCTGCAATCTCACCCGCGTGGATCAGGACGGGGAAGAGGAGTTTGAATGCGCGGCGTACGAGCCCAAACACCCGCGTTGAAGCCTGCGCAAAGCGGCCCCCGTGACGGCCGTGATCCGTGTCGGCGGCGCCCCGTCGAAGAAGGCTTGGAGCGTCCACGCCTTCGAGAGTGAGCCACCGGAGGACATCACCATGAACTCGATCCGTGAGCTGTTCCGCATCGGACGCGGACCATCGAGCAGCCACACCATGGGGCCGCGAACCGCTGCAGAACGATTCGCCTTGAAATACCCTGACGCGTATCGCTTCCGGGCAACACTGTTCGGCAGCCTTGCCGCTACTGGCAAGGGTCATTTGGCAGATCGCGCCGTCAGCGAGGCCTTGGCGCCCCGTGAGGTCGAGATCCTGTGGCGTGCTGAGGTGAGCCTGTCCGAGCACCCGAATGGCATGCGCTTTGAGGCACTGGATGCCAGCGAAGGCGTTCTTGGGGCATGGCAAGGCTACAGCGTCGGCGGCGGCGCAATCCGAGAAGAGGGAATTCCCGCAGAGGAGCGCAAGGTCTACAGCCGTTCCACCATGACAGAGATTCTCACCCATTGTGAGGAGCGCGGCCTGGCGTTCTGGGAGTATGTGATGGAACAGGAGGGCGATGATATCCTGCAGTTCCTGCAGGAGGTGTGGCACGTCATGGCCACCGCCATTGATCGCGGCCTTCGGGCCGAGGGCGTGTTACCGGGGTCCCTGGGATTGCCTCGTCGTGCATGGTCATTCTACCGACGCGCGGCCGAGTCCAGTCCGTATTTTCAGAGGCGCCGGGTAATCTCGGCCTACGCACTGGCCGTTGCCGAGGAAAATGCCGCCGGGGGCGAGATCGTGACTGCGCCGACATGCGGTGCTTCCGGCGTGTTGCCCGCGGCCTTACGTGCCATGCAGGAGGAGACAGACTGCGGTGATGATGTTCTGCTTCGGGCTTTGGCCACCGCCGGTCTGATTGGTAACATCGTGAAGCACAACGGGTCGATCTCCGGGGCAGAAGTCGGGTGTCAGGGGGAGATCGGCACCGCCTGCGCCATGGCCTCGGGAGCCGCAACGAAAATGCTGGGCGGCAGCATTCATCAGATCGAGTATGCCGCCGAGACCGGGCTGGAGCATCACCTCGGGCTCACCTGTGATCCTGTCGCCGGATTGGTGCAGATCCCGTGTATCGAACGGAATGTGTTCGCTGCGTCTCGAGCATTCGCCTGTGCCGACTTCGCGCTGCTCACGGATGGCCGCCACCGCATCTCGTTTGATGAGGTCGTGAAGGTCATGGTCGAGACGGGGCGAGACCTCCTGCCCCGTTATCGTGAGACAGCAGGCGGGGGTCTGGCGGGGTCATTTGCTCGCCGGCCTCGGCCAGTCCTCGCAGAACCTTGACTCGTGAGGTCACAGCTCACCGTCCTGTCCCGCCCTCCCTCCCTCCTCCGCCAAGACGCCGGTGACCGCGTTCTTTATTTCTGTCTCAGGGATCTGTGGCACGCCTCATGCTCATGGGAGGGTGTGACATACGTGATGCGACCTGAAAGAGGATCCGCATCGTTGGGCAAGCTCAGTAGCATGAGAGGATACTACAATGAAGCGTTCAGCTCTCTTCGCAGCCGCTTTGGTTCTTGTTGCCTCGACATTCTCCAGCCTGATCGCCAGCGAGTCAATGCCGGCTATGAGGATTGTCGGTGAGGTTGTCACGGAGAACGGCAAACCCGTTCCAGGCGCCGCTGTTCACTTCACTCTGGTGACCGGGAACGGCAAGCAGTTCACCATCGTCGCAGAGACAAACCAGAACGGCAAGTATGGCATCAAGGATGTTCCGATGAGCAAGGGCCGCGGAGAAGTGTTCTTCCGCGATGCAATATATGCACAGCCGGTGGCCGTGAACGAACCCGTGAATGTCGTGAACTTTATCCTGTAGCCAGTCGGTTCTTGTTGTCCCTCAGGGCGCACCATCCTTGGTGCGCCCTGAACATTGGTGCCGGATCTTCCCACCGACATGCGACACATCGGATGGAATCATCGGTTCCCACTCGCGGGTCGGTATGGCCGGATCGGAATCGACGGTGTGATCAGCGGAGGGGATTCTCTTTGGCGGGCCTCGATACATTAGGGAAGATCAAGCGTCATCGTCCTCACCTTGGGTAGGATTGTGGCGGAGTCAGGCTGGGCACCCTCTTCCTTGGGGACCACCAGTAGCGCAGGCGTTGCGTCATCCTCCAGATCCAGCCCATCGCGGTAGAGCGCGAGAATGACTCCGTCTTCGCCGTCAAGATCGCGGGAGTCGAGCCTCACCCTTCTCCCATCGGCATCCCCTACCTCGAGGGAGTACCCGCTGATGGCGAGGTCCTGCCGGTAGGAGCGGATGGCACTGTCCTGCCGGTGGGGAGCATACAGCGAATCGTCGGAAAACGCCAGCAACCTGAACACCGGAACGCCCCAGTACTCAGATGAGTCGGTCCCCGAGGCCACGCGTACGCGGGCTCCGTGGCAGCTGGCGCAGCTCTGAAGGGTTTGGCGATCAACGTCAATCTGCATCCTGCCACGCATGGCTATGGCATAGGGTTGCGCGGGAACCCCGGTGATGCTGATACGACTGAGCCGCTGCACCGAGAGATGACCATCGACCATGGGTGTTGAGGGCCCCACCTTGATCGCCCGGACCAGCCCCATCGCGGCCGGCATGGGGGTGCCATCCCGAAGCATGGCCAGTATCCAGGTGCCCTGGCTTCGATCCAGGATTTCACGTCCTGAAAAGGCCATGCGATACCCGTCGTCGGCGGCGAAGGTGAGGGAGTGGTCGTCCTCAAGCCCGGCCCACTGCAGCAGGAGATCCGGCAGGCTAATGCCGGCCCATGTACCCGTGATCGCGTTCCCCGTGGTGGTGGTGAAGCCCCCCGGCCCTTCCACGCAGAAAGGTGACGCGGCAAGCTCGGCAAGTGAGATTGACAAGGTGTCTCCCGGCCGGGCCAGCATAAGAACCCACGGGGAGAGCGGGGAGTCCCTCAGTGCCGCGTCGAGAATGACAGAGCATGCCGTTCCGGAGGGTTCCGGGATCACCAAGGATGCTTCCTCTGCTTCGCGACCGAGCACAGCACCGGCCGTGCCGTCTGATGAGCTGCCAGAGAGCACGGCGGTTTGAGGCAGCACCGCCAGAAAGAGAAGGAAACCACTCAAAGAGGGAGGGGCGCATCTGCGCATTGGGGGTACCTCCACAAGAACGTATGGTATGGCCAGCCGGGCCGAGCCCGGCCAAGACGAAGCGAGGAATAGCACCTGCTCCCGAGGGAAGGGTGAGGGTCTGAGTGCGATCGATGTGTACTCTGGGCACGGGATCTCTGTGTCGTACCCGAATCGCGGTATTCAAGGGTTGCGCGGATTCTCCGCACACCTAAGCTTGCGGCCCACATAGCTTTGCCTAGTGTGCGGCGGGCGCGCTGCCGGTCTCGAGTCCATGGGAGAAACAGCATGAAACGACTCATTGAGAAGCTCTTCGGGGTTTCGCCGTTTGGTCCGCTGGTTGAGCATACAAAGAAGGTGCACGAATGTGTCAAGCTCGTGCGACCGTTGATGGAGGCCTGTATCCGGAGGGACCACGAGGAAATACACCGCCTCCAGGACCAGGTTTCCAGGCTTGAATACGAGGCAGACCAGGTGAAGCATGCCATCAGGGAGCAGCTTCCGCGCCAGTACATAATGCCGGTGGACCGCAGCGATCTGGAACGCTACCTTCACAGCATCGACAACGTCGCCGATCATGCGCAGGATTTCGCCATTGTCCTCCTCATTCGCAAGACCGCGATGCATGAGCAACTCGTCAGCGGATTCCTGGAGTTCGTCGATCAGATCATCGCGGTAAGCGAAATGCTCATGACCGCAGCCGAGGAACTGGGCACTCTGGCACAGGCGTCCTTCAAGGGCGCGGAGGCTGAACTCGTACTGGAGCGCGTGGGTGGCCTGGGCAAGGCGGAGTGGAAGGCCGACCGCCTGCAGCGCACGTTGAGTCAGCATGTGTACGAACTCGAATCCGAGTTGGACCCCATCACCATCATCTTCTACGAGAAAATGATGCGTTCCCTGAGTGGGATCGCCAACTCGGCGGAGAACAGTGGCGACATTCTGCGGCAGATGATCGTCAAGAGCTAGGGGAGTGCCGGTCTCGTGATCACCGTACTCCTGGGCGGCACCGTGGCCTTGGGCCTCTACCTGGCCTGGACCATCGGCGGTAACGACTTCGCCAACTCCATGGGTGATGCGGTCGGCGCCCGGGCCGTATCCATCCCCAAGGCGATCCTGCTGGGGGCTCTGTGTGAGCTGGCCGGATCCACTTTGGCCGGATCGCATGTCACGGACACGGTGCGCAAAGGCATCGTAGACCCGAACCACTTTGCCGGTGCGCCCGAGCTGGTGGCCCTGGGCATGATGGCTGCGTTGCTCGGGACGGCCCTCTGGCTGCACGTGGCCACCCTATTCGGGTTGCCTGTCTCCACCACCCATTCCATCGTGGGCGGCGTCGCGGGGTTCGGCGTGGTCGGCGCCGGTTGGGCGGCAGTGTCATGGGGCACGTTGAGTGCTATCGTCATGAGTTGGTTTATCTCCCCGCTGGTGGGCGGCATCCTGGCATACATCCTTTTCAAACTGATCGTGCGGTTCATCCTCGGGCAGAGCCGGCCCGTCGACGCCGCGATACGCTGTGCTCCGTCAGTGATCTTCGTGGTGGTCGCCGTTCTGGTGTACTCGACCATGTTCAAGGCTCTGGGCAAGAAGCTGGCAGGCACGGCCCTTGAGGCTACAGGGCCCCCGGCCGTAATCCTGAGTGTCGGCCTTGGGATTGTCGCCGCGTTGATTGCCAGACCGATGCTTGCCTATCGCCTTCGAGGGCGCCAAAACCAGCCGCTTTCCATGCAGCTCTCCTCCATCGAGGCTGCCTTCGCCCCACTGGTGGTCATCACTTCGTGCAGCGTTGCCTTCGCCCACGGCGCGAACGATGTCGCCAATGCGATCGGCCCGGTGGCCGCGGTGATGGACATCATCCAAAGCGGCACCGTCTCCATGAAGGCAATGGTTCCCTATTGGCTGCTTGGGCTTGGGGGCATTGGTATTGCACTGGGCCTGGCTACCTATGGCTATCGGGTCATGCTTACCATCGGGACCAAGATCACCCAGCTCACGCCCACCAGGGGCGTCGCCGCGGACCTGGCGGCTTCCACCACGGTCATCTCCTGTACGCTGCTGAAGTTCCCGGTCTCTACCACCCACACCATCGTGGGGGCCATCATTGGTGTGGGTTTCGCGCGGGGCCTTGGCGCGGTGAATCGGAAGGTGACTCGCGACATTTTCGGGTCATGGCTCATAACAGTCCCGGCTGCGGGGTTGTTATCCGCGGTTCTCTTCACCGCCGGAAGAGCCCTTGGCCTAGCCGATCTGATTCGCACTTCGTTCCCGTAGAGGGGTCGTCGGCTTCCGGCTCTTGGCAGCCCGCTCTCGCGGGTCCCAAACCTTCTCGCTTCTACACCCTCTCCTTCTCGGTCGGAACTGGGCCGGCCCGTTCCTGTGTAACGGTGGAAGGACACCTTCGTTGTACTGGGTGAACGCCTCGAACGGGAGAGTGGAGTGGACAGGGATCAGGAACGACGACTCGTCAAGGCCGCCCGAAAGAACCCCGAGGCATTCGGGGCGCTCTACGACGAGTATGCCGGGAGGATCCTGTCGTACACTTACCGTCTTCTGGGCTCCTTCGCCGACGCGGAAGAGGCCACCTCGGAGACGTTCTACAAGGCGATTCTCGGCATTGGCCGCTTCAGGTGGAGGCCCTGTGGGTTTCTACCCTGGCTCTACCGGATCGCCTCGAACGAGTCCGTGAATGTGCAGCGCCGGAGGGCCAAAGGCGCCGAGAGCCCTCTGTTCGAGAGGCTGCCCGGGCCGGTGAGGGATGAGCTGGAACAGAAAGAAACGGTCGAGTCGGGGCATGAGTTGGCGAAAGCCCTGGCGAGAGCTCTTGCCCAGCTTGACCCCCGCGATCGTCAGATCGTGACGCTCCACTACTTCCAGGGCGAGACCTACGCGCTTATTGCCAGGTCAACCGGCGTCAAGGAGAGTGCACTACGCGTCAGGGCCATGCGGGCTTTGCGCAGGCTGGAGCAGATACTCGAGAAGGAGGGCTGGAACCATGGAAGGGCACACGATGCAGGGTGGGCTGCCGGCGTCGATGGATGCGCCGAAGTTCCAGGCGTACCTGAGACAGCAGCTCATCTTTGAACATCAGCGCGTGAGCCTTGCGCGCTCCCGCAGGAATTGGCGGATGACCGCGCTGGTCGCCGTTGCCGTGTGTGTGGTCAGCATCGCGCGGCCCGGGATTCCCCACAGGGCCCGCGAATCCATGGCCGTGCTCCTCGGATCGCCCCACGGCCAGCCTGATGTGGAGTTGGCGTACCGCGACGACTCCGTTCCCCTTGAGCATGCCCTGGCTGCGAGCCTGGCGCAGGACCGTGCCCTGGCCAGGCGGCTGGGATCGGGGCACGTCCTTGGGGCGCGTGCCCCGGAGCATACGTTCGTTGTCAGCAGGTTCCCCATCTCAGGAGGACGGGCGGTGAGCATCTATACGCCGCTCTCGAGCCCTCGACAGGATGGGGAGAACGATGTCGTTTTCGCACATGATGGAGGTGTATGGTAATGCAACGCACACTCACTGTACTGGTACTCTGCGCCGCTCTTTTCCCCTTCGGGGTATCGGCCGGAGAAGGTGCGCATCTCGGGGTTATGCTCGGCTCCCTGGAAGATCTCGCCCAGAAGTTCGACTATGACGGCCGAGGTGCGCCAGTCGTCGAAGTGGTCAAGGACGGCCCCGCGGCCAAGGCCGGGATGAAGGATGGGGATGTCATCATCGCCATCGACAAGGATGCCATTGTGGGGCCGGGGCATCTCAGGGAGGTGCTGAGCTTCCGCAGCCCAGGCGACAAGGCCCAGGTCACCGTCTGGCGCAAGGGAAAGAAGGAGACGCTGCACGTTGAGCTGGGGGAACGAACGAAGCTCCACCTCCTCGACCGCAGCGACTTCGCCAAGACCATTGTCATCAGCGGCGAACCCACGGCGTGGCTTGGGATACGAACTCAGGAGTTGTCCGAGCAACTGGGCGAGCACTTCGGGGCCAAGGCGGGGGTGCTGGTCTCTGAGGTCATTGAGGACAGCCCCGCGGCCAAGGCAGGAATCGCCGCAGGAGACGTGATTGTCAAGGTGGGCGAAGAAACGGTCTCCCAGCCCTTCGAGCTGACCAAGGCCCTCGGAGACCGGGAACCCGGCCAGAAGATCACCCTTGTGCTCATCAGGCAGGGCAGGGAGTTGACCAAAGAGGTCGAGCTGGGGGAGACACCGAAGGAGTATCGCAGGGGGCGCCCTCAAGTCTTCAGGTGGAAGTCCGGCGATGAGGGAGGCAGCGACTGGAGTTTCTCTTTGCCCCGAGACCTTCCTCCGGGGGCCCTTCCGGGTATGGACTGGCTCGAGCTTGACGCGCGGGTAGACCGTGAGGAGCTGCAGAAGGATCTGCAGGAACTCCGGGAGACTCTGAGCGAGCAAATGAAGGACATCCGTGCCGAGCTGGACGAGTTGAGGAAGAGTCTGAAGGCGCAGGACTGATCTCGCACGGCGCATCACCGGCCGGGGCGCACAGCACCCCGGCCGGTTCCATTTGTTGGTCTTCCAGCAGGTCAAGCACACGGAGGAGTGGCCACTCATGCCGCCGGGACTCTGAATTCAATGCGGCCTCTGGGGTCGCACATCGCCGTCAGGGTGTTCTTGGTTGAGAGTGGGGCGGCGCGTGCGGAGTGGCCAGCCCCCGCGGTCGCCCGGACGGAGCGTCGTCGCCATCGATATCATTGAGGTTGTCGGGGACGAGGGCCCATCCCCGGATTCGACTCCGAGACCGATGGCCCCGGCACGGGCAGTGTGACGCCCTCCGCCTTCTGCGGGAGGCTTGACATTCGAAGGAGGGGGCAGTACGCTTGCGGCAGCATCTGAGTCGGGGTCGGCTCCATCGGCTCCATCGGCTCCATCGGCTCCATCGGCTCCATCGGCTCCATCGGCTCCATCGGCTCCATCGGCTCCAT
>JAFGKV010000103.1 GCA_016928395.1 Candidatus Fermentibacterota bacterium
AGGTTTTTCGAAGTGGAGAGTACGGCCGGCAGTCAGCAGTTGGCTATCGGCTGTCAGCTATCGGCCCTCAGCTATCAGGCCCGCCCAGCGCTACGAGAAACCGTTGCCGTGGTAGGGGCGACCGTCTCAGGTCGCCCGCGGGGGGGCGGGGCTCGGGGTCGGTATCGCTATCGCTCTCGAGAGGCGTACCTCCGAGTACGAGTGCGTGTATGTTCTCTGAAACGAGTGGGGCCCGGACAACTGCCTCTTGCCGGCTGCCGACTGACAAGGGCTCGGGGTCACCATCGGAATCGCTATCGGGATCGACAATGAGGGCATTCGAGTCCGAGCAGGAGCTTTCCCTCGTGCGCTCACACAAGAAGTCAGGGATCGAGGAGTGGGTGAGGAGACGGGGACAGTCAGCAGCCGGCAGGACTCCCACCCATCCAATCGTCTCCCCATCCTTCCGTCGTGATGCAGTGGAAAGAGAACTGATTGCGGAGAACTATCCCTGCGGCGTGTCCAACTCCCAGCGCAGGAGTATGGCGCCCCAGGTATAGCCCCCACCAAAGGACGTCAACACCACCAGATCGCCTTTCTTGATCCTGCCCGACAGTGCGGCTTCGTGAAGCCCGATGGGAATGGTGGCTGCCGTGGTGTTGCCATACCGATCGATATTCACCAGAACCTGTTCGCGCTCAATGCCCAGCCGTTTGGCCACCGCTTCGATTATCCGAAGGTTGGCCTGGTGAGGGATGATCAGGCTGATATCGCCGATGGCGAACCCGTTGCGCTCGACGACCTCCATGGTGACATCGGCCATTGAGGTGGAGGCAATCTTGAAGACCGCTTTCCCGTCTTGGTAGAGGTAATGCAGTCCCTTGTCCAGGGTGGCATGGGACGGCGGGTTCAGGCTGCCGCCGCCCAGCATGTGGAGATACTGGGCCCCGGAGCCGTCGGCATGCAGGATGAAGTCGATGATTCCTTCGCCCTCGTCCATGGGCTCGAGAATCACCGTCCCGCATCCGTCGCCGAAGAGGATACACTGGTTGCGATTTGTCCATTCCACCAGCGTGGTCAAGACGTCGACGCCCACGACTGCGACATTGCGAACAGAGCCGCTGGCCACCGCCTGATACCCCGCCGCCAGGCCGAAGATGAACCCCGAGCACGCGGCGGAAAGGTCGTAACCCCAAGCATTCCGGGCGCCCACTTTGTCCTGGAGCACGCAGGCCGTGGAAGGGAAGAACATGTCGGGGGTGACTGTGGTGACGATGATATGATCGATCTCCTCGGGCGACAAACCCCGCGATTTCAGCGCCGCCCGCACAGCGGGGGCTGCGATGTCCGAAGCGGGGGTGCCCGGAGATGCGATGTGGCGCTCGCGAATGCCGGTTCTGGTCCGAATCCACTCGTCGGAGGTTTCCACGAGCTGTTCGAGGTGGGTATTGGTGAGAATGCGATCCGGCACGTACATCCCCGTGCCCGTGATGCCGACTGTCCTGACCGGCAAGCCTCGCTTCACCACGATATAGACCTCCTCGTGAACAGACTGAGACGATAGCGGGTATTACGTAGGGTACGCTTTGGCGGCAGGTTATTGCCTTCTCTCCATGGGTGCAACGGTTTTCGTGGCCCGTTGACATCGGAGGAGCCGTCCGGTAATGTACCCAACTCACATCTCCCAATGGCCGAGTGATCGGCCGCGGGTGCCGGCAGATGCCGAAGACAGGAGGATTTGCCATGTCGTTCTGGGATGAGGTTAAGAAGGGTCTTGAAGAAGGGGCGCAAGCTCTGAAGAAGGGCGCCGAGGTTGTCGCGGAGAAGACTGAGGATGCCGCCAAGGTCGCGCGGGTGCGCTATTCCATCTACACGGAGCGCCAGTCCATCAGAAAAGCATTCACCGAGCTAGGCGGGCATGTGTTTGAACTGGCGGAACACGATGACAGACCGTCAGTTTGGGAAGACGAGTCGGTTTTGTCGTATATCCAGGATGTGCGAGATGGCCGGGAGAAGATCGCCCACCTTGAGGAGGAGATCCGCGCCATCGGGGAAAAGACCGACCACAAGGGTGCGGCCCAGGAGTCGAAGGATACCGAAGAAGACGTTCCCGCGCCCGAGGGAGGCCCGGGAACCGAGCCGCCGGAGGATCCCGACGAGCTGTAGACTCCATCGCCCCATTTTCGGACCCATGTCGGCCCCGGTGGTTTTGCGGGGGGCGTTTGCACTCCTATTTCTGGCCGTGGGTTCGGCCGGCATTTCGGCCGCACCGGCCAGGCCGGGTATTGTCACCATGCTCCCTGACGGTCGCGACGCGGTAGTCATGGGTGACGAACGGGGCTTTCGCCGCTTGCTCGAAGATGGATCCATGACCGAGACCTCGACGGATGAACTTCGGCCGCTGCGATATGCGCGGTCACCCGTGTCTGCGGTGGGACGCGCGCCTGTCTATGTCGTGGGCGTGCAGTTCCCGGATCTGCAGGCCACTGAGCCTTTGGCATCAGTTGTCCAGCGGATGACCGAGACAGTCGGCGCCTACATTGACGAAGCCTCGCGGGGTGCTCTTCACCTTGACTTCATCGGTCTCACCGATGAGTGGATCACCGCATGCCACAGCCAGGCTTTTTACGGCGCGGACGGTACCGGGGTCGATGATCGTAACCAAGCCATCTATGAGCTGGCCCGGGAGGCGATCACCGCCGTCGACTCCTTCGTGGATTTTCGCACGCTCGACGCCGACGGCAACGGCCTGCTCCAGATGGGTGAGGCCCACATCGCGGTGGTTCACGCCGGGAACGATCAGGCGTCCACCGGACGAGGCGATGATATCTGGTCGCACCGCTGGTGGATCTACGGCCCTTCGACGGGTGGCGCCGAGACACGGCTGGACGGCGTGCTCATATCCGAACCCAATGCGCCGGGCAACGAAGCATCCGCAGGCTATGTCATGGTTGCACTGTCGGATCCCGTGGGGGTGATGGTGCACGAGTTGCTGCACAGTTTCGGCGCGCCCGATCTCTACGATGTAAGCGGCGGCAATGCCATAGCCGTCGGGCCATGGTCTGTGATGGATATCGGACTCTGGCTTGGCTCTCCCCAGGGGTCGCAACCGTGCCGGCCCGGCGGGTATCTGGAATGGGATATCGATGCTGAGCCTGCCACCGGCGTGTCGGGGTGGTCGACGCCAACCTACTTGTATGACGGCACTCACACCATTCCCACTCTGGGCACCGGAAACGGTGATGTGCAGATCGTCATGACCCTGGTGGATTCCGAGTATTTCCTTCTGGAGAACCGATCCCAAACGGGCCTTGACGCCGCGCTTTCCGAGGCGGGCATCCTCATCTATCACGTGGATACCTCCCAGCCCGTGAACAATGTGGAGAGCATGTGGCCGTTCCGGGTATGGCTGGAGGATCCTGGCGACCGCTCGTACAAGAGAGGCGCGGCGTATGCGGAGGAAGACGGCCCCTCCCAAACCGCATTCACGCCGGCTACCAGCCCCTCATCGGATTCCAACCGCGGTATGGCCACGGGTATCGCCATCACGGCCATCGGCCCAAGGAGCCCTTGTATGCCGTTTCGGCTCCAGGGCGCTGGCCTGCCTCCTGAAGTCCCCCACCTCCTGTCGTGGCCCGAAGGCCGCCTCAAGGCTGGCCCGTGGCCGGCACGCCCGGGGGGTACGCTGGAGGTGATCCTACCGATGCCCGCTCCGCCGGGCAGCAGGATCGATCTGGTGGACATGGCGGGGCGACGTCTTGCCGTCGGCAGCCTCACGGCCGGGCAGAGCCGGTACAGTCTTCACGTGCCTCAGGGCATCCGTTCAGGCGTGTTCATTCTGCTTTACCGCGCATCGGACGCCGCGCACACGGCCCCGGTGCTTGTTCTCCACCCGTCGCGGTGAGCCCTCCCCTGGTGGGCGGCAGGCCGTTTCATGCACGAGATTTGATTCACGCCAATGATCAAGGAGTGACGAGGGTAAGGGGTGAAGGCGGAAGGTTGGGCGCGGTTGAGTATTCTGGCCTGCGAGCGACCAGAACCCTGACCCGAGTACTTCTGTGCCGCCCATGGTGAGCGATTCCCTGCCCACGGATCTCGATTCAAGTACGGATCGTCCCGCCCCCCGCCGGGGCGGGGGCCGCGTTCTTGGGAAGCGTCTCCAGACCGTGGTGTTCTCCCTTCTCCCCATGACGATTCTCCTGCTGGCGGGCGAGGTAGTCCTGCGGGTAATGAAACCCACATGGATGGCCTGCGTGCGCACCCATGCATGCCCCCATGCGGAAGGGACTCCCCGCTTCGTCACGGAGCAAAAGCACAACTTCACACTGGAGAATGAAGAGCCGTTGCTCGTCTTCGACCCCGAGCTATTCTGGCGACCGAGGCCCCATGTCGTGGGCACGGTGTGGTCCACCCCGGGGGTCCGCACCAATGGGCTGGGCCTTCGTCAACATCTCATTGACCTTGGAAGAGACCGGGTGAACATCCTGGTGGTTGGCGATTCGGTCGTGTGGGGTTCCTTGGTGGAAGAGCACGACCGCTTCACCGATGTTGCCTCAACTCTCATTGCCCACCGGGAGGAGTTTTCGACGGCGCAGATCATCAACGCGGGCGTCGTCGGCTATTCCTCGCACCAGGTTTTTCACTACCTGAAGAGTCGAGGCATGAAACTCTTCACCCCCCGTGTGGTGGTCGTGTGCGTCGGGATCAACGATTCATGGCGTGTTCCCATGAGCGATGCGGCCGAGCGCGCGGTCAACCAGCGAGTCGGCGCCCGCCTTCGTCGCGCCCTCCAGCACTCTGACCTGTTCCTTTTCCTCCAACGCTGTGTGACCGAGGCTCTACTCTGGGCACGTACGGGTACGAATCCTCAGGGTCTGGCATTCCTCTATCCCGGCAGCTCAACGGGCGAACTCGTGGCACGGGGGACTCCCGCGGAGACTGCGGCCAACTTCGGCGCCATTCATGACCTGGCTGAGGCGCATCATGCGTCGCTTGTCGTGATGTTGCAGGCTACCAGGGTCGAGCACCCCCAGGGCTGGGACCTTCAAGGCTTCGCCGAAGCCCAGAGACGCATCAGGGCGATGGCGGATACCAATGGATGGCTGTCGATCGAGTTCGCGGGTCTGGCCGATCCACCCTGGGAACTGGAACCGCATGAGTATTTGCAGGACTTCTGCCACCTGAGCCCGGCAGGCCACGCCATCGTGGCCCAGTGGTTGGTGGATGTCCTGGCTACAATCCCCCCTTGGTCGGGCGGGGATGATTCCTGAATCGAGGCGACTCCTCAGGTCAGAGGGACGCGCGGGCACCACGGCCCACCCAACGCGAGCCATTCGCGCAGTCAGAGACCGACTACTTCTTCCGGTTTCCCAGCAGCGATTTCCGTTTCGTCCCAGAGGGTTCTCGTAGGGCAATCTCCCTCAAGATCGACAGGGGAATCGTGCTGGCTTCGAACATCGAGTAGGAAAGGAACGGTTGGCAGCCGATGAGTACCAGGGATCAGCGAAGATCCCTGGCCACAAAACCGACGGTCACGCTGGCATCCGATTCGCAGCCTTCGCTTAGCGCAACCACGCAGAAGAATCCCTGGTCGCCCGAGACGGGTGCCTGCCAACTCTCACCGGTGAAGATACCCGTCGTATCAAGGGCAAATCCCGTGTACGGCATGACGGACGAGTATACCCCGTACGACATCGCACCGGCTACTGGATTCCAGGCGATCGTTATCTCGTCGGCATAGACCAATACTGAGGTGATCTCTGGTGCGTCCAGACCGAAGACGGTGATGAAGTGCTCCTTAATCTCCGTGTCATTGTTCTCACCGTTGGTCACCGTGAGTGAGACTGTGTAGGTTCCGGGATTCGCGTAGACGAATGAAGGATTTCGGCTCGTGGAATCAATGACGTCGTCACCGTCGAGATCCCATTCCCAGGAGACGATGGCGCCGGTGGACAGGTCAGAGTAGTGCACGATTAGCGGCGCTGTACCCGCTACCGTGTCCGCAGTGAACTCGGCAATGGGCTGCGAGAGGAGGCATGACCGGGCAGGTTCGGCGAAGGGGGCTTCCGGCCCCTCGGTCAGCGCGTGGATCACGATGGAATCGTTCGTTCCCGGTTCACCGAACTCAAACAGCGAGAAGCCATCGATACCGTGTGATCTCCCGTAGGCAATTTTGTTGACGATTTCCGCGGCCACTTCCCCTGGGGTCACTCCTGCCCCATTCCAGACGCTGCTGTACCACCCCAGGCCCATGTACACGTGGCCGATTGCCGGACCGAGGAAGCTGTGCCAAATGTCCACCTCTCCGCTCCACCATGAGGTGTGGTAGGTGTACTCCATCGCGATGATGAAATCCAGCGCGTCGTCGTTCACCAAAGAGACGCCGTCTTGCTGGAACGTCATCTGTGTGGGCACGCCGTCGGGCGTGGGGTACGCGTCGCAGAAGGACAGATCGTCCCATCGATTGCCGGGGTTGGCGGGGAACCATGTGCGAAACCACGATGGTATGTCGTCTCCACCTTCCGGGTATGAGTGGACCCAATCCGCGCAGTCCTGCCCCATGTTGATGAGTGCTGCGGTCAAGAACCTGCCAGGGTACTCCGTCTGGAGTGCCTGATATGTCTGAAGAACCGTCTGACGAATGCCGTGCATCTTCACGCTGTCCAGCCGATCTTGTGTTTCATAACGGATATAGTCGAAGTGAATGCCGTCCAGGGTCGGGAAGGAATCGAGAAGAGTGCGGGCCCACTGCGTCTGTGCTTCCTGTTCTGCCGGGTCAGTGAAGTCGGCGGTCTGTCCCGCAGTGCGCCACAGGTTGATCATCCACACATGTGCGCCCAGACCCAGCGCCTTTGCCCCGGTCAGCATGGCTGAGAAGTCCGCCACTGTAGACCATGCCGGCCGCGTGTCATCAGGCACAATGAGAAACACGGTATTGAGATTGGCGTTGGTGATCTTCTGCAGGGTCTCGGCTCTCTTCTCGGGGGAGTCGAACGCATAGTGGTTGAGCCACACGGCGCGGGTTTCTCCTGTATCCAAGGAATCCCGGGGCACGCCTATGCCGCTGCCCATTCGTCGGTCAAACGAACGCGCCCCCTCGCCACCCCGCGTCTTCGTTTCTGCTGAAGGAAGGAGGGCAAGAAAGGTAAATACCGCCGACGCGATGAGACCTGCGCGCACATCGACCTCCACCCGAACAGGAGTTGACCTGGTATGGGTTCTCCCCGGCAGACAAGCTTAGTGCAGGCCGTCGCGAAGCGCAATGATCTGGGCCTCAGCGTGACGATCCGCCGATGTCTCTCTCCCGCAAGGCAGCCATCGGCCAGACTATCGCGCTGCACGGAGCGCAGGTCAGCCGAGGATCTCGACGGTGTCGACCCGGCGCGCCGCCGCGTGAAGCACGAGCCCGCTTACGGCCAAGGAGATGCCGCCCAAGGCGAAAGTCCCCACCCGAAACGAGGCGGCTCGCGGGAGCCAGGGTATCCACCCGACCTGCACCCACACCAGAATCGCTGAGGCTATCACATACCCCAGGCCCAGGAGAAGGGCCGTGGTGCCACCGACCCCGGAGACGATTCTGGCTGGCTCTTCGGATGCCATCTCGGGCAGCAGCATGCCCAGGCCCACGCTCATGCTCATGAGCGTCAGATCGATGAGGAACACGTCCAGGAGGGCAGTGAGCACCAGCGAGCTTGGCAGACCCAGCATGATGATGGTGCCTACGGTTATCGCCGCGGCGGGAGGGAAGGTCCACAGTATGGCCAGGCCGACCTTGGCCCACAAAGTGGTGCGGGGCCGGACCGGCGCGACTCGCACCAGCCACGCCATGCGGGCCTCCAAGCTTGGGAGGGGGAAGAAGAACCTCGTACCCAGCGAGGCCAGAATCCCCGCCACGGCGGCGAAGTTTGCGGCGACTACCAGCAATCGCCACTGCACCGGGAGGTTATGGTACGACATCCCTCGGAGGCTGGCGACGTACGCCCCCATGAGTCCGAACAGAAGAAGAGTCTGCGCCCATTGGCTTGGGTCGCGGAGGAGAAGGCGCAGATCCTTGACCACCAGGGCACGAATCGGAGGAGGGAGGAAGCGGAAAAGACGGTCCGCAGCCACAATGCCCCATTGCTTCGCGCTGCCTGCGGAATCGCTGGACCACCGAGTCCACAGCCGATAGAGGGGATCGGGTGCCAGCCAGAGCAGTAGCCACACCATCAAGAGGCCTGATGAGGCCAGGCAGGCGAAGTAACCCAGGGCCGTGCCGAGATCTCCTGCACGAAGGGCTTCGGCCCCGAGAAACCACCATCCGGAAGGGAAGTAGGGGCTGAAACCGATATTGAAGCGGGAGAGCGTCGCGTGGAGGAAGAGCACCGGATCGTCCTGAAGCTGCGCCGGGGCGCCGCCGCTGCCCTGCAGGGCCCACAGTACCAGAGCGATGCCTCCGGTGGCCAGTGCGGCCAGACGGATGGTGCGCCACAGCGGCCCCAGGGCCACGATGCCGCAGGCGATCAGGGCTCCGGTGGCAGAGGCGAGTACCGCAAACGCCGGCATGAATGCCGCGAAACTCAGGAGGTAGCCGAGGTTGGCGCTCAGGGTCGTCCACAGCGCGACATGGAACGGCAACGCCATGGCCGGGAAGGCCCAGGTGCTGAGCAGGAGGGTTTCCAGCCAGCGGGAGAAGAGCACTGTGCGGCGAGAGAGTGGAAGCGTGTGGAGAAACGCCGTCTCGCGGGCGCGGAAGAACACGCCGAGAAAGGTCACGGCAGCACTTATGGTGAGCATTCCCGCCAGCACCAAGTAGATCAGGCCCGGCATGCGCGCAGCCAGCACTTCACCCAGCCCCTCGAACCGCAGGAGTAGGGCAAGACCGTGCCGGGACCCGGCATACACGAACAGAAGTAGCAACGCGGCGCCCACCAGGACCGTGACCGTCTTCAGCACCGACCGCGACAGCTCATCGGCAATCCCGTGCGCGGCGCGGCGCGCCAGTACGCCGGCGAGAAGAGTGATTGATTTCATTCCTGCGTGATCCGGAGGAAGAGGGTCTCTAGTGACTCGGCTCGATTCGGGCCCAGGAGGGCAGCCGTGGCATCAGAGAGCACGATACTGCCCCGGTGAATGACCGTGATGTGGTCTGCCACCTCTTCGGCCACCGAGAGGGTGTGGGTGGAGAGCAGTACAGCCGTGCCCTTCTCTGCCTCGGCCCGGAGCAAGTCCTTCAAGACGCGGCTGCTGGCCGGATCCAGCCCGACCATGGGTTCATCAACAAGCAGCACCTGGGGGCGGGAGAGCAGTGCGGCAGACAACACGTACTTCTGCCGGGTGCCGTGGCTGTAGCTTTCGACCCGGTGCCGGTGATACTGCCGGAGTTCGAAGCGCTCCACAAAGAACGAAATTCGTTCCTCCAGGCTGCGGCCATCCATGCCGTGCAAACCGCCCACAAAGCGAAGGAACTCCTCGCCGGTGAGTTTGCCGTAGAGAAACGGAACATCCGGCACGTATGAGAGCAACCGCCGGACCGGTTCCCACTCCCGTCCCGGATCCATGCCGGCCACCCGTACTGAACCCTCGGTGGGAAAGAGCAGGCCCGCGATGAGCCTGAGGGTGGTGGTCTTGCCGGCACCGTTGGGGCCCAGAAACGCATGGATCACGCCATGAGGAACAGAGAGTGAGAGATGCCGCACCGCCCAGAGGGCATCGAATCGTTTGCCAAGGCTCTCGATCTGAATCGCTGCGTTCACCAGTTTCCTCACAGGCCCCTGCTGGAACTGGTAGAACCCCCTGTCTCAGTGCGAGGATCCGGCTTCAGCACCAGGTCCCAGCCCACGGGGGTTCGCTGGCGAACGACGATTCCCCTAGGGTCGATCCACATCAGAGTCTTCAGCCCCTTGTACATTACCACGAGCACGCAGCCGCCGTCGGGCGCGGGGGGCTCAACCCGGCCTCGCTCCCGCTCAAGACTCACCTCGGCGGCCGTCATGGTGAGGGGGTCGAGCAGCTGCCAGGTCAACCGTTCGCTGCGCGCGGGGCATCCCGCGACCAGGCCCGGTGAGAAGCCGTCGCCAATGGCCAGCGTGGAATCGACCTGGAATACCCGGGCTTGGGAGACACCCAACCCCGCGTAGTGGACGGTCAGCACGTCCTCGCTTCGGCTACCGCGCACCTCAAACGTCTGGGGGCCGATGGCCGCTGTCGCGGCGAACGACGACAGGGTACCCCTGGAATCCAGAATCGAGAAACCATCGGCAGCCACGGGCACCAATGAGCCGCCAGCCTGCATCTGCAGGCTCATCCGCCAGGCTATGCGCCGACCGGATCCCTCGGCGCGTACGCGATAGCTGACCGTTCCCACCGACCGCTCGCCTGCCCAAACGCCGTACGTCAGATCAAGAGAATCGGCGGGCACCAATGCACCGTAGGATGTCGGCCTCGTGAGTATCGGCCCCCGGCTCGTGTCGCCAAGTAGCCATGCCATGCTGGCCGCCCACACTGCAAAGACCGCGGCACCGACACACCAGAAGAGCCGGTTACGCTTCGTACGTCGTTCAGGAATCACAGTCGCCCCACGGCATCGTCCGTACTACGGGCGGGCCTGAAGGCCCTTTTGCACTCACTTTGCTCGATGTCGGCAGTTCACCGTTCGCAGCCTCGGGAACGACCGCCGATTGCGACCGTCGTCCCTCCCTCCAATCATCAATGTTTCCGGGCATCCAGTATTCCGTGTTCGCGATCACCTGAACCGATGATCAGGGCGGGGCGGGAACGGACCGCGGGGGCATTCCTGGGGCCGCACGGAGGGTGATGAGGGTCACCTCCGGGGTGGAGCCAATTCGGATTGGGATCTTGGAAGTTCCCAGGCCGCGGGATACGTGCATCCAAGTGTGTCCCTCGCGGAAGTCGCCCCGCTGGAACCTGTCCAGTTCATCCGATCCCATGGTCTGGGAGTAGCGTGAGCCCGGGAGCACCACCTGCCCTCCGTGGGTGTGTCCGGCCAATACCACATCAATACCCCAATGGACTGCTTGGGTGAATGCCGTGGGAAAGTGGGCCAGCAAGAGGCGGGGCGTGTGCACATCACCCTTCAGGCGAAGCAGGGCTCCTTCGAGGAAGCTTCGCCCAGTGCTGGGATCATCCACGCCGATGATCCAGAGATTGCCCTGCCCGCGGCTGACCCGGTGCACCTCATTTCTCAAGACATGCACTCCTTCACTTTGCATGGCCTGCACGATGACCTCCGCCTCGCCCTCGTACTCGGCATTGCCCATGATGGCGAAGACGCCCAATGGTGCCTGGAGCGCCACCATGCGCCGGGCCAGCTCCCGGGCGACTGACGGATCGGTGGTCAGATCACCGGTAAAGGCGAGGATGTCAGGATGGAGATCCGCCGCTAGCGCGAATGCGGATTGCTCCAGGGCCCCGATGCGGGATGAGTGGAAATCGGTGAGTTGCACGATGCGCAGGCCGTCCATGTCGCCGTGTAAGCCCGCAACATCAACCACGCAACGCTCCACGTCGACGCGAGCGCTGCCGAGGAGCATAACCACGGTCAGGGCGGCGGCGCAGATCACCGCCAACAAGATCCTCCACCACTCTCGCAAGAGACCACAATAGCCGCTGATGGAACCAGGGCAGTCAGATCAGAGTCCTAGCCTGGAAGCGGCGCCAGGATCACGGCGGCTTCCCGCTGCTGCGCTTCCCGCTCATACTGCACCGTCAGGGTGTCGCCGACGATAAGACCGGCCAGTGCGCCGCGGGCATCCTCGATACTGATGATGGGCCGGTCATTGAGCCGTCGAATGACATCACCCGGCTTCAACCCCGCCAGAGCCGCGGGGCTGTTCTTCTCCACCTCCGAGACCAGCACGCCGCGTTGACTCTCCAGGCCCAACGAGAGCGCCAGCAACCGAGTGATTTCTTGCACCCGTATGCCGGTATACACGTCGCGGGTTTGGCCGAAGGCCAGCAATTCGTTCATGACCTGTTTGGCACGGTTGATGGGAATGGCAAACCCAATGCCCAAGGAGCCCCCTGAGCTGGAGAAGATGAAGGTGTTGATACCGATCACCCTTCCGCGAGAGTCTACCAAGGGCCCTCCTGAGTTGCCAGGATTGATGGCAGCGTCGGTCTGGATGA
>JAFGKV010000104.1 GCA_016928395.1 Candidatus Fermentibacterota bacterium
GCGTCCTTGAACGCCTTGATGCGCTTCTGACACGCTGAGATCGACTTCCTCAGCTCCTTCTCAGCCTGCTTGCGCCTATCTTCCGTAGCTTTGGCGTCGGCAGATTTCTTCTGGCCTTTCGGAACGGAGGCTTTCGCGCCCTGCAGGGCGTTCAGCTTCTTCGTCAGCTCATCGAGTTGTCCCTTCGCCGCGTTGGATGCCTCTCTCTTCTCGAGGGCTTTCGTGGTGCCGCCGGAGGGCGCGGGCTCACTGTCGACTACGACGATGACCTTCGCATCTCCATCACCGCGCCGGTTCACTCGGCCGAGGCGCTGGACCATGCGCTCCCACGCCACGAGGTCACAGACCATGTGGTCCGCGTCAAGGTCCACTCCGACCTCTCCGGCCGAAGTTGCGATCAGAAAGGCCGAGCGCTCCAAGACCACGGCTGTGCCCGCGAGGAAGCCGAGCCGGGCCAGAGCATCCCGCGCTAGGGTGCGCTCCTTCACGCGCCGTCCGCCTACGAAGAGTTCGATGGTTGGCTCTTTTGCGCCGGCCGACTTCGCCAGGTTACGCAGTTCGGCAGCGACGGCGGTCGCGTCCTTGCGCGCGTTGCAGAACACGAGACACCGGACCTGTGCCGAGCCTTGCGTCGTCACCTCCCATGCCTGCTTGGCGAGAACGCCAGCGAGCTTGGGGCCCTTGTTCTTCTTGGTCGTCTCGTCGGCGTCGTCAGGATTCTCGGCGTCTTCCGGGGCGGCGGGTGCCTCCGGGATGTTGGCGAGTTCTACGATGCTCAGCGCCTTCTTCGCGGTCAGGCGCTTCTTGACGATTGGGTTGCTTCGATCGTCGTCGGAGAGAATCAGTGTCGTGGCGTCGGTCTGGCGTCCCGTCGCCGAGAGTGACATGAGCTTGAACGGAGGAACCAGTGCGTGAAGCGAAGGTTCCTTCGGACCGAACGAGTCGGATCCACTCTCGATCTGTCTGAGAAGATCCTCGAACGCGGGAACAAGGTGCGCCTCGTCCAGAACGACCAGCGTGTCTGCGCCCAGGAGTCCTGCGAGATAGGGCCGCATCTTTGAAGAAACGCCATAGCCCGAGAACAGAAGGCGCGAGCCCACCATGTCGATGGTACCGACGATGATCGCGGGCGACGAGGGGTCCTTGAGCCAGTCGCGGTTGTCAACGTGCTGACCCCGAAGCGTCGAGATGGGCAGTGTTCGATCACCAAGGCCAAGTGAGTCTGCGACTGCGCGTTCCTTCTCGACCCACGCGCGAAGGGACTCCGCCACCTCCGTTGCTTGATCGACTACTGCCCGACGATCGACGATGTAGACGAGCTTGCGGGGCACCGATGCGCCAAGCGCGCGCGCGACGAGCCACACCGCGATCGTCGCGGTTTTCCCAAGTCCAGTGGGGATATCGAGTGCGGTGACAGCCTCTCCTCGGAGGAAGCGCTGGAATAGGTCGAGTTGCCAGGGAAACGGCGTCTGCCCCTGGTCGAGCCCGAGCCCGCATCGAAGCCACTCCACTGGCTGGTGGAGGTCGTCCATGACTTCCGCGTTGGCCACCACCGCCCCATCCCGCGAACTACTCGTCATCACGTCCCCCCTCTCAACCGCATGGCTGCGCTTCGATCCACTGGCCGAGCTCGGTGCGCTTGATGCGCCACCTTCCCCGGTCCCTCGAGATCCCGAGCATGCGCATGGCATCGCGAAACAGGGTCTGACCTTCCAGGGTCGGTTGCGGTACCAGGAATTGCACTATTGCATTCTCCCCCACTCGGCCCAGAGAGGGTACATGGAAACCAAGGGCGATCGGGCCGTGGCGACTCGCGGCAGGCGTGCGGCATCAGGCTCCCTCCATGGACCAGGTGAAAGCGTGCCGGCGACAGATGAAAAAGCCGGTCAGCAGCACATTCCGAGTCACTAGGCACAGATGCTCAAGATGACAAGCGCCAGACCTCAATGCAAAGGAATCTTTATCGCCCTCACGATCCAGCGCCAGAAGGTCGATGATGCTGCCCAGGTTCGTGCCGACCTGGCGGCCCACGATCAGGAGCCTGCCGTCTTCCACGATGCCGTCAGGATTGGACTCAAGCCAGCCTTCGAGGACGCGTTCCTCATGCCCCGCCTGAAACGGTTTCGTGAAGTACTCCCGAAACCGACCGTCAGATTCAATACCGAATAGACGCACCTTCGATCATCGCCCCTTCGAGTATGACGGAAGGAACGGGCAGGCTTTGACGCTCGATGGAAGAGCATGCGCACGAGGAAGGTCGGTGCCGACCATGCCGAGACCGTCACGAAGCCGCCCCGTCATGCCCCACACGGGCATCTTAGGAACTATTCTAATATGAGAATAGTCTCCGAACAGCCACGGAGATATGGTCGAACGGTATCCGATGGCTGATGAGTGAGGTGCGCGACAATCCGACAGGCCTCCAGGGCCTCGGGAGGCGAATGTGCAGAAGGTTGAGTTGGGTTCCATGGCACACCCCGCGCAAGGTGGTACTCCAACACACTGAGCCGAATGAGGCCCGTTCGTGGCCCCGTGTCAAGTCAGAATCCCCCAGTCCTCTTCACTCACGCGGTTGTGATTGTCGGGTCACTGCCCCGACTTCTTCACGACCGCCGCCGGCGCACGCCTGGCGGCCGTCGCGAAGGGCGAGCTTGAGGGTCAGGCATTGCGTTGTGGGATTTGCGCACGGGAGAGAGCCGAACTCGCTGGTAGACCGACCCATGGCTGAGCAAGAATCGCGTGCATGAAGCACTATTCTCACCTTAGAATAGTGGGCAGTGTCGGCCCCGGCTTGGCCGAAGCCCTCGGCGGCTGCCGAGGATCGCCGCGGCGAGTGGGAGTGGAGGATGTGCGATCTGATCGTATCCATCACGGCCCCTGGTGAAGGTCTCTGCCGGAAGATGAGATGCACCAAATGAAGCCGATACTTCACGCACGATCAAGCGGTTCGGGTGCGAGGAGGATCATACGGGCCGACAAGCCTCTGAAGCCCAATTGGACACGGGCCGGGAAGTAGAAAGTCCTGATTTCATGGACGTTCCCAAACCCGACGGTAGCTGCACAGACTCCGTGTCCGCGCTTCTTTAAGAAACGCTCCTGGTTCGCTCATCGTCTTCCTGCTTGACGCGATCCCAGGGAATCCCGTGGCCGGCCAGTACACTCGCCCTCGACTCTTCGATCTTCTTGAGAAACCGGGGGTCATTCTCGAGCTGGAAGTCAAACCAGTCGTCTTCGCTCGTGAAGCCCGTAAGAACACCCGCCGGCTTGCCATGCTTCGTGATGACGATCTGCTCGTCTCCAGCCTCGACCAGATACTTTGACAGGTGGTCCCGCAGTTCGGCGAATGCAACCTGCTTCATGTTGGCTCCCCTTCCTCTTCCAGCCATTCCCTGGCGTGAGGTTTGTCGACAATGCCGTGAACAATCACGGTCTCCCTCGCCACATCATAGAACACCCTCAGGTCGTCTATCCGGAGTCGATACTGCGGCTTGCGCAGACCCCGCAAGCGTTTGATGCGACTCTTGCTCTCCGCGGCCGGGCGATGCAAGAGGTGCGTGTCGAACGCGTCCCTCACCCTTGCCCTATCGTAGGCGGAGAGGCCATGGAAGTGCGCTCGTGCCTGAGGTGACAGAATGATGTCGTGTTTCATTATGGCAGCAATCTGGCGTGACTCACGCCAGACGTCAATTCGTACCGTCTTTAAACTGCGGGAGCGTCTGAGCAGGAGGGATCTGGACTCTCTTACACCATCAGGCGGCGGACGAGGGCTGCAATCAGAGGTGCATCCGCAGCGTGTGGCGGGAAGGCATACGGGACATGTCCAAGACAGGACAGATCCTATCTGCGGCAGTCAGGGACTGCGGAGGCCAGCAAGGTGACGTTTTCGGTGCGGTAGGGATGCCGGTTGACTCCACCTCAGCGTTCCCGTGCAGCCACTACACCAGAAAGTCCGAATCTCATCTACATCCCCGCGTTGCAGTGGCGTGACGACGCTGTTCTTCCGTAAGCATCGAGATCGTTCGCCTTGCGGTACTTGCCCCACTCTCGGTCCAGCTTCCTGAATCCTGGCTCGTCGATGGCATTGATCTTCCGGAGTGCGAACAGCGCAGATCGGATTGAGATTGGTGGCAGCATAAGGCGCCCGCCGCACTTCCTGCAGGTCATGCGTGGCGGCTTGAGGCCCCGGGCTTCCCTGATCCTCTGCCGTTTCTCAGTTATCTCCTGGCAGAAGTCTGCGAGTTCCTCCCATGTCATTTCGCTCGTCCAGTGCGAGTTCAGGTCGTCAAGTATCTCTGGGAACCAAGCTCTTTGTGCATCCCCAGAAGGCATTGTCTTCCGTCCATTTCTTCAATCAGAACGGCCTGCGCATGACCGGCGCCGGCCTCAGAGATTCCGGGAAGAAGCAACCACGTCGGACAGCATCCGGGTCGTGCGTCTCTTCGGCCATGATCGCCCGAATTCCTTTGGGGTCAAGGGTTCCCAGATTGCATCCAATTTGCCGATCCGGCAACGGCATCAGGCATCAACTAGCCGCCGCTGCAGCAGCGTCCGCATATCGCGACGACCGTCGGCAATCAGCAGAACGTAGACGTTCGTGCCGATGACTCGGTAGATGATGCGATAGGGTTTGAAAAATACCTCACGGTATTCACGAATCCCCAACATCAGCAGTCCTCGCGGATAGGCACCGCGCGTTGGAACCTCGGCAGCGTTGAGAAGGCCTTCTCGATCCGCGCCAAAACGTAGTCCGCCTTTTGAGGCGTATCGTGGAGAGCGATGTAGTCATAGAGCTCATCGATATCACGCGCTGCGTCATTGGTCAGCAGAACCGCGAACGGCATCAGTGATCCGTCCTCCGTCCGCGTAGACGTTCAATCACATCCCCTGCGGGCAGAACCTTGCCTTCCTCGATCTGACGCATCCCGAGCGCCAGGGTTTTCAGAAGCGGCGACGTCAGGCGGAAGTCCGGGCCTTCCATCCAGATGGCTGCGGCAACGTTCCTGCTCAGGAGCAACAGGGCCGTCAGCACCGCAGTCAGGACGCCCGTTCTCTCGACATGACTGTGCCCGTGCCGGTATGGCCGACAGGCGTTCTTCTGCCCGCCTCTCCCCTCCTTCAGCTCTTCACTGTCCTTGGTGCGTCTGATTCCCCGCACCCGCGGATTCGGGCCTGGTCCAGCGCCGAGGGTGTGTGGCACCACATACCTGACGAGCTTCCCGGAGGCGCCGACTATGCAGACCTTCATCGGATACCTACCTCTCCTTCAACAGAACCATCATGCAACCATGCCGCATGCCGATCCGCATGCACCGCATCTTCTGTCAACTGGGGGGCTCCCATGGGGCTGCCCCACCCGCTGCGGACCCTGAGGAGATCGTGATCACCGGCGTGTCCATCACACCCTCAAACGACCCTCCCCAGAGTGCCCAATCCACACCGGCGGTTCTGTCCAATTCACGGTTGGCGGGAGACTCCCCGGTGAGGAACACCTCTCCCGGCCCTGGCGATGAGAATCCGGCGGCACGGTACGTCGGTGTCTGGCGGCCTCCTCGCTACAACTCGAGATACCACAGCAGCATCGCCTCGTGGGCGACTTCGGGGCAACCGACGTATCCGTACCGATGAATCGCTCCCAGCTCGCACCCCGCACTCGAATAGAACCGGCACGCCGGTACATTCACGCTCTGTGTCTCCAATCCCAACTGCCCGAACCCCCGCTCCCTCGCCCATCCCGCCGCGGCCCTGAACAGCCGTCTCCCGATCCCGCGCCCTCTTTCCTCGGGGGTCACACGAATGTCCCAGAGGACCGCCAGGTCGTTCCTCTGAAATCGATCCAGGGGATACACCGCTGTCCCCACAGCGATCGCCGCTCCTCCGACGTGCCGCTCGCCGTCACGAGCCAACAGAATGCCCCAGCGGCTCATGTCGAATTCACTCGCCCAGCGACTTGGCCTGTGCTCGCCGTGGCCATCGTAGTCCTTGATGTACGGAGTGGCCACCTTCTCCTCGGCCAACCGGAAGCCCCCGAGGCCACCATCCAGCACCTCGACTTTGAACACACTCTCCACGGTGTACCGCGCGGGTATACCGTCATACAAAGAATACCGGTCGGCACCGATTTCCTCGATCACGATGTTCATCGACGCTCCTCTCTCCCCTATCCCCGGGAGCCGCCTCCGGGTCGACGCGAGACGCACACGGCAGGCCACCGGCCAATGCGGCTCGCCCAGGTAGAAGAATCAGGCGGCATTCGGGTGTGCGCCGGCTGCGACCTGTAACTTGCGCACGGTGGCCCAGTTCCGCGTCGTCGTTGCGTCGGCGGTGACCCGGGCGAAGGCCTTGGCGAGCCTGGATTCAATGATCCCGTGCGCACACCACAAATACGCCGCACTATGACCGACGGAAAACGCCTCCGGCGCCCAGTCTTCGGCGAGCAGCGCCTTCGCCTTCTCAAGCGTGGCGGCCGAGGCCGTGAAGGCGACGAGGAACTTTGACGGATCAGCCTCAGCCTGGGGCAGCGGATTCTGCGCGATAACGGCATCCAGCTCGTGTACGGTGAGCACCACAACCGGCACGGCGAAGCCGAACCTGCTCCGGAAGGCTTCTTCGATCCCTGCCGCATCGGGCCGGGAGGCGTGAAAGACGGCGTTTCCGCTGTTGAGCACCATACGGACGTTCGAGAAGCCGAGACCTTCCAGCAGTGCCCGCAGATCGGCCATGGCGACGCGCTTTGCACTCCTCCCCACGTTGATGCCGCGTAGGAGTGCGATACACCGGGTCATGAGTGACGCCTGCCGTGCACTACGGGGAAGAGACGACGGCCCTGGGACCGGAGCTCTCCGTGCAGGCGCATGATCATGCGCCATCGGCCTCAACCTGTGGGCCCCGGGCTGACCAGAGCGCGACATGAAAGGGCCATAGCTCGGCCCGCATGACACCGTGCAGAACCGCGGGGTCGTTGGCCATGAGTCTCTCTGCCTCGGTCTCAGACTCTGCCTCGAAGACTACGATGCCAAACGTTCCCTCGTCGACGGTCGGGGTCCTTCCGGCTACCAGCACCTGCCCCGAGGCCGTGAGTTTCTCCAGGTACGCGAAGTGCTGCCCTAGAACCTGAGTTTCCCGATCGGTCGGCCCTTCGACCAGCATGCCGATGCGGGTGGGTTTGATGCGATAGATGAACTGGGACATTGCTCTTCGCGGTCTCACTCGATTCCGAAGTTCACCGACTTGAAGTTGCTGTAGTATCTTCCGTCTTGCGCCGTGAACTTGAGCACGCAGTAGTCTGGGTCGTTCACGCCCTTTGCGTAGTAGATCTCATCCCCGTCCTTCCATATCATCTCCTTCGATTCCTTGTCATGCACTACTGACATCATTCCTCTCAGCATGACTCCTCTGAAGAACCTCTTGTCAAAGAAGTACACGCATGCCTTCGGGTTCTCAGTGTAGTGTCTGACTCTCATGGAAGATGTGTTGGTCGTGAAGTATAGATGCCGTATCCCATCCCTCTTTCTGGGTGGCAGCATTGCTTTCGTGTTGGGGAAACCTGATTCGTCAACGGAGCTTATTATTGCAGTGCTTGCCTTGTCAATCATGTTGCCGATGGTCTGCGCGGGCTCTCTCATGTGCTTTCCTCCTCAAGGAGATTCCTGGCCAACAGATACTTCCCGGCGTGCGGTTTGTAGCCGAGCTTCCGAGTGAGTGCCAGCATCGCTGCGTTGTCCGATGCATTGCTCGTGTGCAGGGCCCGCGCTCCATGGGCCCGTGCGTATCGGATTGCCATGATCTTCATGCCGCACGCGATGCCGCGGCCGCGATTGCCCCTGCATCAGTCCCGGGATTGGCGACACACATGTTCATGTTTCTGATACTTCCCCGGCAGCCGGCGGCTGCCCCCCGGAGCGAGACCAGGATGTCGCCTCCATCGTCTCCTCGGGTCAACGGAAAACCCGATGAGGCAGCGCTGCTGCCGACTCGGCCGATCATCCTGGGCTAGTGGTCTCGCGGCCTTCGGCTGAACTTGAAGCCATGCACGATGACTTGCGTGCCCAAAGACATAGAAGGTATCTCTTCGGGCGGCTTTTCATCGAAGGAGTAGAGGGTGCGGGCATGCTCCTCGTCAAGGAGATACAGACCCTTCATGCAGATGCACGGAGGCGGGGCTTTCGCGACCGGGAGGACCATGTGGGGATAGGAGTATGTGAGCGACTCATATCCCACACAGTCGTCCAGGTGATCCAGGAGCAAGAGATAAACCCCCGGCTTGACACGCTCGTAGCGCTCCACCGCATCGCCCCGGGTCACCACCAACGCTACTTCGTCTCTCTCGCGCATCCGCAGGATGACTTCCTCATGTCCTTCGGCCGGCACGGTGATGACGGCAGCGGATCCGTGCCCCCACATCAGTTCTTCGCTATCCGGTGCGTCCCGCTTCCCAATTCCACAGTCACCGCGACCCTCGACGTGGATCTTCGCCGCAGTGACCGGGCCATTCACCGCAAAGATCGCGGCCCTCGTTTCGTCACCGAACAGCTCTTTCTGTTCCTCGGCGCGAAGCCACTCCTCCCGACGCTCCCTGTCCAGACGCCTGTTCTGCGCACGGTCTCTCAACATGGCGTGAACCACAAGGCCGCCCACGGCAACGGCCAGGAGCACCCACACCCTGGATCTCCCAGGGCTTCCTCGGGTGACGAAGGGGCACCCCGGTTTTGCCTTCATCGGTCGAACTCCTCACAGGGCCAGATTCTGACCACGAAGGCGCCTGCCAGCTCGAGGCACACGAGTTCGTATCCCTCCATGGCATCAACCAGATCTCGGAGGATCCCCGTGAAGTGCCGACGCCGCTCGGGCTCGCCAGGCACCTCGTCGGGAGCGACGAAAGCGTCGCCTTGCAGGATCAGCGTGCCTCGCCCGGTCTCGATGGTAACCACCCCGCGGTCATGACGGCAGTCGCTGATGATGACGCGAAGCCTTTCGGTGGGGCCGGGTTCTCGTCTACGATCGTGATCCGCACCCAGCGCGTCGACACTATCCAGACCCCCGGTCAGCGCCGGTGAGGACAGCGTGGGCTGGCGAGCGGCAGGGTTGCGAAGTGCGGAGGCTGTGCCGCCCGCGCGAGAAGGCGTCGCCTGATGCGCCGTGGTGGGGAGACCATCGGCGCCATGGGCGGGCTCAGTCTCGGCCGGCGGCGATCTCTGGGGTTCTCCGAACGGGGAGAGCTCCCCGGCCTCGTGGGGAGTGCGCCCGCGACAGGCGCTTCGAAGGGATGGAAGGGCCACGGCCAGGAGCAGGCCCACGATCATGATCTTCGCCAGAAGCTGCGCGCCTTTCACTTTGCCCTCCCGTTCTCTCGTGCAGCCGGATCGGGAGACCTCGTGCGGCCATGATGCCGCTGCCTGGATCCTTCAATGGCCGGATGGTAGTGCACGTGAACCCTCATCAGGAAGTCGATCTCGCGGCACAGCGTTCGCTCCACCCGCGTGGCGATGCGATCACCCTCCTCGACGCTCATCGAGCCGTTCACCCCTATGGTCAGATTGGCAACCAAATAGGGGCCAAATCTGTGCGCCTGCACCTCCTCAAGCTCTACACCGGGCATGGCGCGGATCAAAGTCGCGATCTGCTGACGCAACGCTTTGCCGGGCACGGTATCCATAAGGTCATCTGACGATTCCCGCAGGATCTTGATACCTGTCCCGAGCACGATGAGCGCCACCAAAGCCCCGGCCAATGGGTCGATCCACGGATGACCCATCCTGCCGCCCAAGATGCCAAGGGTGGCGGCTGACGCGGCCATGATATCGTTGCGGTGATCGTATGCCAAGGCAATCACCGCGAGGTTGTGAGTGCGCCTGCCCACCCGCTTTGTCACGGCAGTCAGAATGATCTTGGTGAGCACGGTGAACACGGCAACAAGCAGGGCGAGAAGTGATGCGCCTGCGGCAACGTCCGTCGCTCGCCACATGTCATACACAGCATTGACGGAGCCCCAGAAGATCGTGACGCCGGTGGTGACCACGAAGGCGCCGACGATCAGGGCCGCGATGCTCTCCAGTTGGCGATGCCCGTAGGGATGCTCATCGTCCGCAGGTGTGCGCGCCAAACCCACGAAGACTCTCACGACCACGTAGTACACCACGTCGGATGTGGAGTTGATGCCATCGGCCAGCAAGGCGGGACTGTGGCCGAGAATTCCCACCGCCGTCTTGAGGGCAGCCAGCACCACATTGGCAGCCAGGCCCAGATTCACGGCAAAGATGCTGCTTCGATCTCGGTGCGCTGGATCCACTGCTACTCCGTGAAAGGCGAGGGGTCTTGCGTCAACCTCGCGCCCGCTCAATGGTTCCGGGAACCTCGCAGGCCCCACTGGGTCGACACCAAGACATTCTAGACCTCGCCCGACCGAGGCACCACTCTATTCCTTGGTCCTGAGCCGGATCAGCGGATGGGTGCCGGTCCAGAGGACGCGGCGAGTCCCGGCCTCATCCGGGCTCTCTACCACGAGTCTGCAGAGCGCTGCCTGATTCGAGGGGCCTCGATTCGTGACAGAGTCAGCATCAAACACCATTCCGTGGGTCCCTGCGGGATGCTCCCCCTCCTCAAGCACGGCCAGCTCATGGCCCGCGGCATCGTACAGAACAAGGCGTACGTTCCCAGGTGACGGCAGGCCGAAGCTGATGGTTGTCGTTGACGAATATGGATTCGGATAGGCGCGAAGCCAGAACTGGCCTGGAAGCGGCGGCGAATCGTGGATGGCCACCCCAAGACTCTCTGCCTCAATACGGCAGTTTTGGTCTATGGCGAGGTCGCATACGACGTGCAGGAGCCCTGCCGGGTCGAAGGCCCAGCCCTCGCCGCTTCGTAGCAGGTCGTCATAACCTGCGGCGCGGCAGAGATCGATGCCGTCCCGGCGCACCCGACTGGGCGCTTTGGTGACGCCATGCACCGTGACGAGGTAAGCTCGGCGCACGGCCTGGCCTCCGTAGCTGCCTCGGGGGCTGCCAATATCCACCAGGAGGGAGGCTTCATCGCCGCTTCCCACAAGCTCATGGGCAAACTCGGTGAGCGCATACGCGCCGTGTTGATACTGAAGGGAATACCCGTCATCCTCATACAGCACACCCCGGCCTCCGACGACCCCAGGATACACGGCCAAGGCCAAGGTGTCCGCGGGGCGGGCCGCCGTGGTCTGCAGCGGCGGCCACATGGGGATGATGCTGCCGGCCTTGACGAAGAGCGGCATGGTCTCCAGCGGCGACGGCACGGTCAGGTCCCCCGGCCCCTGATAGATTGAATCCGTCCAAAAATCGTACCACGATCCCTGCGGGAGGTAGACCCGCGAGGAGCGTACGCCGTCCTCCACTACCGGCCAGACCAGAAACGCATCGCCCCAGAGATACCCTGAACTCTCATCCATGAGCCGCGGATCCTCGGGGTCGAGAAAGAACAGCGGTCGGGCCATGGGAAGCCCCGTGTCATGGTTGGCCCGGGCCATGGTGTAGATGTAGGGAATGAGCCGGTATCGGAGTTCGAGAAACCTCCTGCAGATCTGCTCCGCTTCCACCCCGTATCCCCAGGGCTCCTGAGGCTGGTAGTCTACCCCGTGGGCCCTGGTCACCGGGCAGAAGGCCCCGTACTGCATCCATCGCACGTACAGCTCGGGCGAGGTGGCAGAGCAGCAGAAGCCCCCGATGTCGCTGTTGTGGTAGGCCAGGCCAGAGACGCCCATGGAGAGACTCATGGGAAGCTGAACCGCCAGCCCGCCGAACCCGGTCCCCACATCGCCCGACCACGGGATAACGCCAAAACGCTGGATCCCTGCCGAACCTGCCCTGGTCAGGTTGAACAGGCGCACATCCGGGCGAAACGCCGCAAATCCATCAAACACCGCCTTGGCCCACAGCAGGTTGAACACATTGTGCACCTTCCGGGCACTGCCCATGGCATGCACCATGTCGTCGGGATGTCGCTCGGGCTCTCCCAAATCGGTCCAGATGCCGCCCAACTCTCCCCCGAAGAACGCCGGGTGTTTGGCCCACCACCACGCCTGAGCTGCCGGATTCGTCACATCTAGAAGCCCGGCATCACATCCGCAAGACCACCAGTTGTGCAGCCGATAGGGTTGGCCACTGGCGGTGCGGGCGAGAAATCCCTGGGCCGCGGCCAGAGCGAAGTTGGGGGAATGCTCCACGATGTATGGTTCAGTGATGGCGATCGTATGGATGCCCTGGTCCTTGAAATCCCGCATCATGGTGAAAGGATTTGGCCAGGCCGCACTGTTCCAGGCCAGATCGCCCATGTGCCGGAACCAGTATAGATCCAGCACGATGGCATCGCAGGGAATACGTTTCTCGCGCATGATCCGCACCATGTCGCGGGCCTCGACTTCGTTCCGGTAGCCGTACTTTGACTGTATGAAGCCAAAGGCCCACAGGGGCGGAAGCGGCTGACGGCCAGTGAGCCACGTATAGGCTTCAATGAGAGTGGGAATGGTCGCGCCGCTCATCACGTGGAAGGAGAGCTCGCCCGCCTCGACTTCGAAGCTGAATCGCCCTGGATCCGAGGAACCCAGATCGATCACCCCGCGATAGGTCGTGTCGAAGAACAGGCCCCAACCCCTGGGCGAGACGATGAACGGCACATTGACGCCCATTGTGGCCGGGGGCGTGGTGTACCCGCCTTCATGCTGATTCCAGAAGGAGAGCACCTGGCCACGTTGGTCCAAGGCGGTTGCCCGTTCTCCGCCACCGTAGAAGTGCTCGTCTGCAGCCATGCGGAAGATCGCGGCCCTGCCACCGCCCATGGTGCACAGGCCTCCCTCACGAGGTTCCTCCAGGAGACAAACCCCTTGGGCCTCGAAGGACAACCGCAGGGGGTACTTCGCGCACACGACAGCCAGGTCGCCTGCGGTCAGAACGAGGCTCGAATCACTATCGATCACGGTGAATGGAGACGCGTTCAGCGTATCGGCCACTACGGCCAACGACGAATCCATCGCGGCACCTGCCGACGGGAGGAAGTCAACGCGAATGATGTCGTCACGGAACGACACCAGCCGCACGGCTGCCTCGCCGGCATGGATCTCGACCCGTCGGCCCGCCACCGTATGGCCGGAGTAGTCGCCCACAAAGGCCTGAGCATTGACCTGGGTTCCGGTCGCGGGCAAGACCACAACCAAGAGCATCAGGGCAGAGCGGCAAAGGCTCAGTCGCCATCGAGTGTCACACACGCACACGCAGCTTTCAACAGGGGACCGGAACTCAGAACTAGACCCTGTCAGTTTACACGGGGAGGCCGCACGGCTCAATCCACAGGGTGCACCTGAGGAGGGGGCACGGCACAGCGCGCGATGTGTGCATGTGCCGACACGGGGCAATGATGGAGCCCAGCGTGGCAAAGAGCCCTGGCTGGAGGTTGTGCCACGAACGCCCCGCCGGCGAGAAGCCGGCGGGGGTCAAAGGTGAGTCCGGATGCCTCTAGCGGGGCATGAACCCGACGGATAGACGATGGACGGGATCCAAGTACTCGTGATTCTGATAGCAGTAGTCTACCGAGAGCCTGTTACCTCCCGTGGGTATGTTCACGCCACCGCCCAGGGACCACTCCATGTTGTTCAGGGTAGTGTAGCCCGCCCTGAGGAAGTAGCTCCCGTTGAATGCGTACTGCATGCCCAGCCCCAGGAGTTCCGACTGATCCACGGGATGAAGCCCTTCGCCGCACAGCGTAAGGCATCCTGCCGGACCATCGAACAGGTCGTACGCCACCCCTGCCCGGAAGGTCATAGGCATGGAGAAGCGCTCCGCCTGCAGCACCGCTGGAACATCATCTGTCTGGGTGCCTTCGCCACCCGGATCGCCCCATACCTGCTCAAGACCCTGACCGGCAAACTGCACGTCTGGGCCGAAGTTGGCCACGGAGAAGCCCAGCCGGAGATTGCTGAATCCCACCACGTAGGTGCCACCCAGATCGAATCCCCAGTTCGTATCGGAGACTTCGGCCAATGCCTCCCGGATGACCCGGAGACTCAGGCCCGCGGCGAACTTATCGGTCATCATGCGGGCATAGGTCAGGGTAACCGCCATGGCATTGGCGTTGAAGGTGTCCCCGGTGCCGTCGGGCATCTCCTCAGTAGTCTCCTCGATCGTGCCGGAGAGAAATGCAAGCCCGCTGATGCCGATGACCCCGTCCATGAACGGCGTGGCAATGGCCACATCCTCCACCGCCATGTCGGCATAGAGAGCCGTATGGGTGAAGCCCGTGGCGGTACCCTCCAACGATGCGATCCCGGCCGGATTCCAGAACACCGACTCCAAATCGCCTCCGATGGCGGTGTAGGCACCGCCCATGGAGGTGGCCCGCGCGCCTCCTCCTACCGTGAGAAACTGGGTCCCCGCGCCGCCGAGCCGCGCCGAGGCGGTCGAAACCGCCAGCGCCAGAGCGACGCCTGCGAAGAGTATCCGTGTCATGCTGCCTCTCCTCTGTTGCTGGTTCATGATGGTCACCGGACTATGGCGAACTTGCCGACGGCCGTGGCGCCGCTGGCGCGGTCCTCAACCTGGTACACATACAGACCGCTGGTACAGTGCATGTTCTCCTGGGTCAACAGGTCCCATCGCTCAGACCCATCGTCCGAATCCGTCGCGTGCGCCAGTTCGCGTACCAGCAGCCCCGACACGGTGAAGATGCGGATGGTGCAGCGGGATGGCAGATGCTGGAACAAGACCCAACGGTTGTATTGGTCGGTATCCCAGGTCGCGCGGAGGTAGTAGGGATTGGGAACCACCCTGATCTGGCCAAGGTCGTACGTCGCCATCGGCGCCAGCATGCTGGCGGTGCGGATCTCAAAGGCGTCGCCTCCGTAGAACGGCCGCGTGCTTTCGATGAACATGGTGTCGGCCGGCCCGGCCGGGTGGGCATTGTCGCTCATGTCCATGCTGAACCGGATCATGACCTGGCTCGCGGCGTATGCCTCGGCATCCTGCTTCAGGATCATGACATAGTCGCTGGGATCCCATCTGGTCGGATCCCCCGAAGCACCGTGAAACAGATGGGTCTTGGCAGGGATGCCCAGGGTAAGGTTCATCATCTGCCACGGCACGGGGTTCCCTGCGATGTCGGTACCGCCGCCCGAGGGGAAGGTCATGGCATAGGAATAGGGTTCCAGCCGTGTCTCATACTGGTTCCAGTTGTTGGAGAAAGGTACCCAGGAGCACGCACTTCCCTCGTTCCATGCCGCCGACTCCACCCAGACGCGCACCGGGGCCTTGAGGGCCAGCAATAACCCGTCGCCCAGGGGAGTATTCACCAGGTCTTCGGGAACTCTGATCTCGGGGACATGCGTCGTGTCGCGGAAGTCGTAGCGCAGGATGTCCATGGTGTCGGTGACGACCCGGCCGGCGTCGACGTCGCGCAGGGCCCACTGCCATGATGGTTCGTTCGGTGTTCCCAAGCACTCCAGGCGATAGGTATGCCCCGTGAGCATCGATGGCTGCCCAATGGCGAGATAGAGCTCACCCGTCCCAATGCTCGGGGAGACCCTGCTCCACCGCGCGTCGGGATCCATCCGGTCGGCCGCTCGTGAACGCGGCACCACGCGTATCCTGGCCTGGGTAGTGCTCGACTCCAGCGGATCGATGCCTTGGGAGGGCGCGCCCCGGTCATACGACGTGACGGCGTAGTAGTAGGTCAGGCCATTGGTGAGGTTCTCGTCAAGGTATGAGTAGAACAGGCCGCTTTGCTGGCCGACCTCTCGCCAACCGTATCCGGCAACGGCGAAGAGGTCTCCCTGCAGGGGCAGATACGTGGTACCCGTAGGATCCTCAGGATCGGGCGCACCCGCGCTGATTTGTACATAGAACCCGTCTATGTAGATCCGAGTGCCATCCATCCACTTCCCCAGAAACGGATTGCCTGGGTCGGGAGGAGGGTAGACCAGCCCGTCATCCGTGGCGCCGACCACGCAGAAGTCGCCGGTGAAGATGTCTCTCGCCTCTGCGTTATACCGATACAAGCTCTGCTGGTCGGCATTGAGCACGGTGAAGGTCGAATCAGACTGGAACTCCACGACATAGTCGTTGCCGGTGAAGGCCAGCGTATCGCTCCCGCTTCCCCAAAAGCCCGCGAAGCCGAACTGCAGCACGCTGCCGCCGCGCACATAGCGCATGGAGACGGCCTTGGGGGTGTGGCTGTCGGCCACATCGTAGTCCGCCAGGAGCTGCCAGGTCCCGTCGATCCCCTGCCTGCTCCGGTACACGCGGTAGCCCTCGAAATCGCGTTCGCCGGTGATGTAGTCAACTGCATGCTCCGGAGAATCGTCCCAACTGAGGTAGACGCGCCTATCCTGGGGTGTAGCCGTAACCCGCGGAGACGGTGGCGGCGCGGTCCCCAGGTACCCCATCTCGAACTGCTGAATGGCACGGCGCGTGTTTTCCTTCAGGTCGTCCAGGCTCTGACCCATGACGATGGCCAGCGTCACGCTGATCGTCTCGCCGGGATCCAGGCGCAGGTAGGGGCCTGATCCACTGAGGTGTCGAACGTCTTGAGGTTCTTCGAAGGTTTCGAACACCCGGGGGTCGGGATCGCCGGGTATGTCCGTGCCCCTGAGCTGGGCATATTTGAGGGCATCGGTATTGTCGTTATCGACATCCTGTTCCGGCCCCTCACGATCCCACGTGGAGAACGCGGTGAGCCCCAGGGGGGCGGGTGCACCCGGGTTTCGGGGTGTTTCGCACAGGACGATGCCGATGTATCCCGCGCTGGTACTCCAGCCTGGTTCATTGAAGTCTGAATCATAACTGTAGCCGAGATTGAGCGCGACGTCGAATCCGATAAGATCATCGTTGCCGCCCACGCCCTCGGTGTTGATGTCGCCCGAGCCGACGTCATTGTCCATGAAGTAGCCCACATAGACGCTGTCGATGGGGTAGGGATTCATGTTCGTGATCTTGTAGTCGACATAGAGGTAGTTCGCGGCGAAGCCATAGCCCCACGAAAACGATCGCTGCGTAAGCCGAATGCCTAATGGCTCCGCGTCATAGCCATCGGAAGGGGCGAGGAACCGCCCCTGATCGCTCTCGTAGTCGCCGAAGGTGCAGTAGGTATCCATTTGCGACACGAAGTCTGTTGGCTGCATATCGTAGAGGCTTGTGCCGAATGCCGCCCGTCGCCGTGGATTGATGGATGCGGTGTCGGTATGGGCGTAGTACAGGTAGCCGGGGAAGCTGGCGGGGTCACCCCAGCGCAACTGCCCTGATTGTGGGTCCTCGCCCGGCTGCGCGAACAGCGTCTGGCCGTCCTCCGCGGGCTCCGTGAGCTGGTTGCTGGTCCACAGCGGGCTCAGGGGCTGGCAGTCGGGCCGCCACGCCCCGGTTACGACAACGGGGGTATAGATCGTATCGGCTCCCACCGCTCTGGGCACGATGCCGCCGACCCACAGGCCGCTGGTGAAATTGTAGTACTGCCGCGAACCGGCGGGCCATTCACAACAGAATCCGTTCCAGTTCGTCACATTGTCTGGCCATGTGCCGTCATAGCCGTCCCACCCTATGGGCGGTTCGTAGAGGCCCAAGAGCCCGACATTCGTCACGGTGTATGAGCGGAGCTGCCCCACCCCGGCCCAGGTCACCCGGGAGGGGTAGGTGGCATCGGGGACCGTCGGCGTGAATTGCGGCTGGGGGATCCAGCTATGGGTTGGATCCGGCCTTCTTGCCGCCTCGGCGGGAACAAGAAGCAGTGCCAGGAGCCCTGCAACGACCCACGAGGGCTTTCTCATTGTGATCCTCCTGTTCATTTGAGACGTGCGCACGGTTAGAACCGCAGCGTGGCGCCGATGGTCATGGTGCGCGGCGCACCGTAGTTGTTCGGGTCTTTGCAGTAGGCTCCCCAGTTCTCCAAGGCCCCCAGATACTGCTCCTCAGTGGCATAGGCCTCCCTCAGCGGCGGTGTACCATTGTCGTCGGGCCGCCCGGTCCGCGGGTACACATCCGCCACGTTCTCGGTATCGAAGAGATTGCGGATATCCGCGAACAGGCCGAACTGCACACCCCCGAATCTGATGTTCCTATCTACGCGCAGATCGGTACGCGTGGTGGAGGGTAGTCGCCTCGATCCGACAACGCCGGGATTGCCCCGGGAGTCGGTCGGAGTGTAGGGGGCCCCGCTAGCCACATTGAACTGCACGTTGGCGTTCAGGTCGGCCAAGGGTCTTTGGCCCAGGATTCTCGGGCCGAAATCCTGCGGGAGAAGGATGTTCAGATTGGTGCGAAACGTGTGAGTGATATCAAACTCCAGCGGGTACTCGCGACGAACCAGGGGGGTCTCCGTGTTCTGAAACAGGTAGTAGAACTCCCGAGCCGAGCTGCCCGAGCCCTTGGCGTCAAGGTAGGAATAGCTTACCGTGCCAGACAGATTCTCCGAGGCGCGCTTGGTGAGGCTCATGTCCACACCCTTCACCACGGCGAAATCCTCAATGAGAAAGATGGTATAGTTCACCGGATTGTCCTGAAGGGTCGCGATGATCTCACGGGTCGCCAGGAGGTTCTCCACATCCTTGTAGTAGGCCGTCACCTCTCCCGCCACGTTGGGAATGAACGAATGCCGGATGCCGACCTCGTAGGCCACGGTCTTCTGGGCCGGCAGGTCCGGGTTGCCTAAGAGGGGCAATCCTGAGGTGACGTCGGCATTGAGGCCCTGATAGAGCTCGCCCAACTCGACCGGTTGGAAGAAATGCCCGTACGATGCGTACAGGATGCTCCGATCGCTCACCGCGAAGGAAAGGCCGACACGGGGGCTCCACTGGTGTTTGGCGTCAGCATCCTGGGTACCGTAGTCCAGATTCTCCATGTCGACGAAGTGCCTGGCCGCCGGGTTGAAGTAGTCCCACCTGATGCCGGCGTTGAGAGTCAGATCCTCGTACTCGATCTTGTCCTGCAGGTAGGCGGCGGCATTTGTGGGCTTAAGCTCATAGTGATCGGTGTAGGGATTGTCATTGTAGAACTGGAGGTCCTTCAGTTCCAGCGTGCTCTTCCGCAGGAATGCACCGGTCTTGAGCTGGTTGTACCGACCGAGTTGGTGCACCACGGCGAAATCGGCCGAGTAGTGAGTCGTGTTCCGGTGATGCCACCATGGCGCGAAATCATAGTAGAAATGACGGAACTCATCTCTGTCGGCCCGATACCAGTCGTCGATGTCGCCCCGGTACAAGCCGCTGCGGTGGAGCGGATCCGCCTCGACTTCGGCCAGGTATGCGTCGGCGTCGAATGGTGTGTAGACGACTCGCGTCGGATTATCGGAGTCATCGTAGTCCCAGTGGCCAGTGTCAAACCAGCGCCGGTTCATAGCCTCGCGCTGATAGGCCAGACTCCCCCAGATCAGGTTGCCCTCCTCGTCCCTGGTCAGCCACGGGTTTCCGCTGCTGTCGCGCTGGCGCTCATAGTAGCGGATCCAGACTTCCTCTTCGGTGATCTGATTCCCGGTGCCGTCGTCACCGTACCACCGTTGGTTCTCTATGTCATACCAGGCCCATCCCCCATCCTCGTAGCGAAGGGAGTCCAAGGCCTCGCCCACCCAGGGCAGCCCCCGGCCGATGACCTTGAAGTCAGTGTAATGGGCGCCATCCTGAGCGGAGAACTTGGTGTAGGTGTTGAAATGGGCGACGTTCACCGTGTAAAAGGTGCTAGCCCCCACGGAATGCGTGAGCGTGGCGCCGAGCTGCGTGTTCCCGTTGTTCTGGAAGATTTGGTCTTTCATCCAGTTTCCCCGGGCGCGCTGATGGCTGTAGAAATGCTGCGTTGTCTCAGCGACATTGCCGGACAATACCAGCTTCATAGTCGGCGCCAGGGAGAGCCTGAGTTTGGCGGCGCCGCTGTTCTGGTGGCGGTCATTGTTGGGCTTCGGCAGGATGCCGGGGGCCCGGTTGTCCGTATTGCGCGAGGCCCCGGAGGCGAAGAACGACCCCTGCGTTCCAAACAGGGGGATCGGCCCGCCCAGGTTAAAGTTCACGTCGTTCGTACCGTAGTCATAGCGAGATCCGAGTATATCGTCGGTGTAGTACTCGACTCCGCCGTGGAGCCGATCGCCTCCCTCTTTGGTCACAATGTTGACGACGCCGGACATGGCTTCACCGTACTCGGCATTGAATCCCCCCGCCACCACCGTCATCTCCGCGATGGCATTGTTGTCGATGGTGATACCCCGAGTCATGGTGACCGGATCGGTGGTGTTCACGCCGTCGACAACGAAGACGATTTCAGTTGAGCGCCCGCCTCGCACATGCATGCCGCCTGATCGTTGACCGCCTGTTTGTACAACGCCCGCCTGATTCGCCATCACCTGAGTAAAGTCGGAGACGGGCATGGATTCGATGGCGGTGCCGTCGACTATCTTCGTGCTGGCCGTGATCCCCCGGTCTACCATGGGCCGCTCCACGGTGACCTCCACCACCTGGCCGGTCTCCAGGACCTGCTGGCCGAGCGTGAGATCTATATGGGTGGTGAGATCCGCCGAGACCCACACGCCCTTCACCTCAAGGTCATAGTACCCCATCATGCTGGCGGCCAGCACGTACTCACCGACCGGCACGTTGATGATGAAGTAGTCACCTGCCTCGCCGGCCGCGGCCCCAAGCTGGGTTCCTCGTACCATCACATTGGCGTAGGGAAGCGGCTCGCCGGTATCGGCATCAAGCACCCTTCCCATGATCTTGCCTGTGGTGCCCGCATGCGCCGCCACAAGCAGGGCACCGCAGAGCATCAGCACAGAAGCCATTCTGATCATGTCCACACCTCCAGGTTGCACGTGTACCTATCCCACCGCAGGGGTGGCGCCTTGCCTGCAACGCAACGCGGGCAGCATCATCCGTCGTTGGCAAACGGGGATGCTGCCCGCGTGGTAGGGCAGAACTTCATCCAGCATACCGCGTGCCCGCCAGCACGCGGGAACCAGATCCGGCCGTATTCCTGCGTGAAAGACGAAGGATTCAGGGAAACGTCGGATTCAGAGCGAGATCCGCGGAGCGTTCGGTGAGAGAAACCATCTGTCCGGCACCGAACGCGATCGTCCATTTGTGGTCAAGGGCGGATAGGTATGGGGCAGGTGAAGGAGTGTGGAGTGAAGTAGGTCGTGGGGTCTGATCGCCCCACGACGCACTCCTGTCTCTTCATCATCGTACGCAGCAGGTGGAGCCCTCACTGAGAACCGACGACTAAGCTGTAACTTTCCGCCGCGGCACCGGAAGTTGCACCACGTATCGTCCGGGCTGGCCCGGGGCCCCCACTAAGCTGTAACTTCACTCCACGCGGCACCCATCA
>JAFGKV010000105.1 GCA_016928395.1 Candidatus Fermentibacterota bacterium
AATGAGTTCGCGAAGAAGAGAAGACCTCGCCGATTCGTCACCCACCGCGCGACTATGACGGTTCGCGGGTGGGGCACAACGGAGAAAACGGGAACTGGTCCGGCTCGAAAAGAACGGTTACCCGACGACGGAGAACTACAGGCTACGCAGCCATTCACCCGTCACGCAGACCACTTGACGACTGGAGACATAGAATGTCCCCCAGTTGTTCCTCACGGAGTGCCGTTCGGCCTGCTTCAACTGGTCCGGAAGTCTTATCTGGCGGCTCTGTCGCTCACCAACTTGACTTTTCACCTACGTCCCTAGACTGTTCCCACACCGCGGCGAAACACACCGGACTTCGCAAGAGAGCCACGGCAATCGGCACCCAATGTGACCACTGATGCACATGCTCTACCCTGAACCCTCTTTCGCACCCGGGTCCATCTGACCAGGAGCCTTTCGCCACGGTGATCCCTGAGCACCTGAGTAGTAACGATTCAGGATTTGACCCCAGAGTCCCCGTTATCAATATGACGTCAGGAGTCGAACGCGCGGGTACCTCGTCGCATGCACACCTCGGTCCTGCCCTCAACCTGCCTTCTCGACGAACCGACCGTTGATGTACTTGTGCAGGACGCTGGAGATGAGCGTCTGGTACGGCAACCCCTCTTGAACAGCCGCCTTCTGGAAGCGGACAAGATCGCGCTCAGCCATTCGTATGTTCACGCGCTTGTCCTTCCGCAACGTCGCGCGGGCCGCCTCGCGGTACCGAGCCGCCTCGCGCGGGAAGTCGGGGATACGTCTCCATTCCCCTCGCTCAACGGAATCGAGGAGGCCTTTCTCTTCCTGTGTCAGCTTCATGTCGAACCACCTCCAAGATACTGCTTCGTCATCTTTCGGCTGGGAATGATCGTCTTCAGGAAGATCGTCTCGTCATCCTCCACGAACGGCACGAGACAAGCATAGCCCTCAACATCAACGACAAAGATCCGCTGGCCTGGATACTGACCCTGGTTAGGGTGTTCGATCGTATCGAGCAAGCCTCCGCGTGCCAGGTGGAAGATAATGTCCTCGAACGAGACGCCACGCTCCCGTCTCAGATTTTCATTCTTCTCCTCGCTCCAGTCGTATGGTTTCATGGTGCAAACATATCACGCTGTGTGCATTTTGGCAACAGCCGTTTCCGATCTTTGCGGAGAAGAGACCAGGCACATCTGCAATGTGGTAGCCACGTGAGTTGTTCGAGGACTCGTGGGTGACTATTCTAACTATAGAATAGTCACCGACTCGAGCCTTGCCGGCATTGGATTACGGCGGATGTGACGTGACATGGGGGGACTTCGTCCGTCCGAGGCGGAAACAGCCGGGGACCCGCGCAAGCTGTCGGCGGGCGGCGCACCAGGTGCGGTGAGTGTGCGCGCGATCCGATCATATCCATCACGGCCCCTGGTGAAGGTCTCTCTCGGAAGAGAGTAGGCTTCAAGGAAGCCGATACCTTTTGCACGGTCAAGCGGTTCGGGTGCGAGGAACGCCCCTGCCCCCGACAAGCCCGGGAGGACCGCTGGTGCACGGGCCGCAGAGTGAAGGCTTTCACCTCATGGACTTCCCTCGGTCGACCTCGGTCACGGAGTAACGTTCGGCCTGTTTCAACTGGTCCGGAAGTCTTATCTGGCGCCTCCGTCGCTCAGTAAGTTGACATTGCACCTACGTCCCTAGACCGGGACGTGCAGGTAGGGATGGCGCTTCGCCGTGTCGGATGTCGTGGGGTAGTGCTGGTACTCACCGAACGTCGTGAACAAGGTCGGCGTGGTGTCACCGTCGAACGGCCAGACTGGGGGCTGCGGAAGGGCAGCGTCTTGAGATGCCGCCAGCATGACGCACGCCGCCCACACAAGGCCTCGGAAGTGTGGCACGGCCACGGCTCACCTCCCGCGGTCGGCGATGTCGATCCGCATGAGCCGACACCGGTCGCCTGCAGGGAGGAGGTGCTCCGTGTAGAAGAAGTAGCCCCCATCCTCAGTGAACGTCGTCAGTGAAAGGGGCGCCATGCCTCCCTCAAGCAAGGCGTCCCACAGGGTCTCACCGCCCGCCCCTATCAGCCATGCGCCCTGCTGAGCACTGGGCCCGTAGATCCCCTGGCTCGCTCCGAACGCCCACCGTCCATCGTCCGAAGACCAGGCCGCGCCCACCCACCCCGGTGCCGGAGCGGTGAACCGCCAACAACTCTGCGGCCCATCACGCCGCCCTGCCATGATGCCCACGCCAAGGTGCATTCCGACCTGGCCCTGAGGCGACATGGCCGCCTCGGCAGATCCCGGAGACTTCGGTTCGTTCTCGGCGTAGACCCTGGAGACGGCCCCATCCGGGCCGTAGAAGAGCAGCGAATCACCGGCGCTTTGGACCGCAACACCCCCGTTGCCCACCGCGAACCCATCACGGGACTCTGTTTCCCACTGGACAGTCCCGTCGCGACGCCAGAGCCGAAACACAGGTGGCACGAACTGGGCGAGGGTGAGCCCATCCGGAGAGACCACGAGATCGTCCCCATAGAGTAGGTGCTCACCCGCTCCGGGATACGCGAACAGGAGCGTTCCCGCCTGATCGAAGATGTCATACCCAACCACCGGCCCGGGGGGCTCGTCCGGCATCTCCTCAGAGCGAAACGCCACGACAGTATTGCCGCTATCAGAGATCGCCCCGATGCGATCCCCACGCTGCTCCCACGTCGCCACTTCATTCCAGCCCGGATCGTAGACATGCACCGCCCATTCGCCCCCGGAGAGTGAACCCGTTCGTATGACACCGTACCCGCCATGGCGTGACATCGCCATCACTCCTTGACCACCGCCCTCGGCAACGAGGCTGTCGATCTGCCCGTCTTCTCCTATCTCCAGCAACGTGCGCCCGTATCCTAGTTTGACCGACACGTGCCCATCGCGCGTGCCGATACACCCACGTGGCGCTCCTACGATGGGCACCTCCGCCACCTGCGTCACCGTCACGGTTTGGGCGGGTTCCTCGATCCCGATCCGGATCTTCGCCCCCAGCGCCCCCTCCACCCATGCCTGCACGTCGTTCTCCCCCTCCTGCAGTTCCACCTCCACCGTCACGCTCCCCAC
>JAFGKV010000012.1 GCA_016928395.1 Candidatus Fermentibacterota bacterium
AGCTCGCCGCACAGCACCCCCGAGTAGGGCAGCAGGCACTCGTCCAGGGACGGGGCCCGCCGGCGGGGCGACATGGAGCGGACGTAGGCTACGATCCCCTGATAGGGAAACAGGCAGGATTCGTGAACAGACTTGGTAACCCAGTCCCTCTTCTTGGAACGGTTCCGATCCGCCATGACACACCTCCTTGCAGCGGCCAACCGGTCGCTGCTCTTGCCGGGCCAAGACCCGGCCCGCGACGAGCGCGGACGGGGCTATCGTCCGGCTTCGACGATCTGCGTGGAGACCACTTTCATCTCCTCCACGATCTTTTCCATCTTCCTGCGGTTGAGGATGTACTCGGCGCAGCGCTCGGCGTGTTCCTTGGACAGGGAGCGGGTCACCGTCTTCCCGTTCTCCTTCCTCGTCCAGATGTAGTAGGGGCCGTGCCGCAGCCGCGGATCGACTCTGCAGCCGCAGCCCGGTTTCCCGCAGGTGCGGTACAGCTGCATCACGCTGCCGCTGCACACGTACCCGATCTGGGCCAGTTCCCGCTGGAGCTGGGCATATCGGCCGGTCAGTTGTTCCTGCGACTCTCCGCGATCCCTCTCTCCCCGATCCATCCTCTGCAGCCCCCTCCTGTCGGAGCTTCCGAGAATTGCTCGCTGTCTTTAAGTAATATAAGCTTAAAGAAGCTGCCAGGCAAGGGCGATCCGGGTCTCGCGGGCGAGCCTGTGGGCGGTCGCGGTCCGCCCGGGCCGCACTGGTGCGAATCGTACCCCGATAGATTGTGGCCGTCAGGGGCTCAAGAGGCTTGCGCCCTCGGCGACAGCATGGTAGAGTGTCGCGTAAGCACGCGATCCACGGTGTTCGCCTCTTGTGTGTGCGACCAGGAAACGACGGATCAGCAAGGTGACAAGGGGCGTGCCACAAGCGCCGCCTTACGACAATCCAGAATCTCGGTCATAGTGAGATACAACCAACATCAAGGAGATGCGGTATGGTCAGAGTCGGGATCATTGGAATGGGGATTCGGGGAAACCTGTATGCGTCGACGGTCAAGTACAACGCGTACGCCGAGGTCAAGGCGGTTGCAGAGGGTAACTCTGCCCGGCTCAAGGAAGCCACGGAGCAGCTCGGTGTGCCAGGTTACGCCGACTACAACAAGATGCTGGAGGAGAACGATTTCGACATGGTCGTCGTTGCGCTTCCCGACCATCTGCACAGAGAAGCCGTGCTCAAGACGGCCGCCAAGAAATGCCACCTGTTGATCGAGAAACCTCTCGCTACCTCCTACGAGGATGCCAAGGTCATGGTAGAGGGTATCCGGAAGGCGGGAGTCAAGGCGCTGGTCGGCTTCGAAAACCGCTGGAACCCGGTCATGCTCAGCGCGAAGGAAGCCATCGATGCGAACGAGTTGAAGGACGTACAGCTCATCCATGCCCGCCTGAACGACTCGATCATGGTGCCAACGAGGATGCTCGGCTGGGCTGCGGGATCGACGGTGGCATGGTTCCTTTTCCCTCATATCATCGATTTGTCGCTGTGGATGACCGGCAAGAAGGTCAGGTCGGTGCACGCCTTCGGCCAGAAGAATGTCCTTGCAGCGATGGGGGTCGACACCTATGACTCCATCACGGCGGTTGTCGAGTTCGAGGATAACCTCGTGGGCACCTACAGCTCATCCTGGATCTATCCCGAAAGTCTTCCGCTGGTGTACGATCTGCGCTTCGAGGTCCTGGGCACTGCGGGAGCAATTGCGGTGGACTGCAGGGACCAGATGATCCACAAAATGACCGATGTGTACACGCACCCCGGCATCCTGGGGCGACCGATCTACGGCAAGCCTGTGGGGTTCGCCGCCGAAATGTTGAATTCCTTCATCGATAATGTCCGGCTGGACACCGAGCCCCTGGTAGACCTCGACCAGGCTCTGTACGGCGTGAATGTCATCGACACGATTCACCGGTCGGTGATCAGCCGCAAGGTGGAAGAGGTGAGATAGAAGCAAAAGGAGGTGGCATCGCAACCGAAGTGAATCTGGGATGGGTTTTGACGTTGAATAACTAGAACAAGGAGGATCAAGTAATGGTTCTGAAATCGTCAACGTCCGCGAAACGTGTTTTGATCTTGGCCGCGGCTGTATTGCTGCTTGGCTCGCTGGCCTGGGCCGGCGGCCAGAAGGAAGCCGAAGCGGGTGAAATGCCTAGGAACGAGTCGATCATCATCGGCGAGTCTCACAACTTCCGAGGGATGGATCCGGCTCAGTTGATCAGCAGCCAGGAAAGCTCGCTGTGCAACACGATCTACGAAGGGCTGACCGCGTACAACAAGGACAATCCCGGCCAACCTCTGCCGGCTTTGGCGGAAAGCTGGGAAGTGAACGACGATGCGTCGGAGTGGGTCTTCAAGATCCGCAAGGGCGTGAAGTTCACCACTGGCAACGAGATGACTGCCGAGGACGTCGTCTATTCCCTGCAGCGAGGGATGGACATGGACGCCCCGACGTATCCCCCTCTGAAGAGGTTCATGAAGTCTTCGGATATCGAGTTGGTGGATGAATACACGGTCAAGATGACCCTGTACAAGGGGTTCGCAGGCTGGACCGACATGCTGTCCCTGACACACTGCGGGATCCTGGACAAGGACGTCCTCGAGGAGCACATCACCGCGGACGATCCCCAGGGTGTGGCCTTCCTGAACGACACGTCCATCGGCACAGGCCCGATGTACCTCAAGGAGTGGAAGCGAAACGAGCGGGTCGTCCTGCAGAAGAATCCCACCTATTGGGGTATCCAGGCCGGCTTCCATCGGGCACCCAAGTACACCTACTTCATCGATCTCAATATTCCGGAGCCCGTAACGCAGCAGATGATGCTGTTGAATGGCGACATCGATTTTAGCAAGGAACTCCCAAAGGACATCATCGACCAGATGCGGGACAAGCCTGCGGTCCGGGTGGACGAGTACAAGCGGTTCATCGCTTCCTCCTACCTGATGAACCTGCAGTATCCCCCGTTCAAGGACGTCAAGGTCCGCCAGGCGATCAAGTACGCCATTGACTACGATACGCTGTGCAACCAGGTCATGTCCGCCATCCGCATGGATCGGCCCATCATGAAGCCGGCGATCGGAACCGACGACGACCTGATCTACAGCTACGACCTCGAAAAGGCCAAGAAGCTCATGGCCGAGTCCTCCTACCCGGACGGCTTCGACGTCGTCCACTGTATCGGGACCGGCGTCGGGCTCGGTGCGGACTGGGAATCGATTGGGCTCAAGCTGCAGTCTGACCTCGCCAAGATCGGCATCCGCGTCACGCTCGAGCAGTACGAGTGGTCGACCATGGACGAGAAGCTGCTCAACGGCAACTACCAGTCCCAGCAGAACTGGTTCGGCGTGTTCTACGGTGATACCGAAGGCCACCTGAGCATGTTCGGCAGGCCCTCGAGCCACCACGTGGTTATTACCGGCTGGAAGAACGACAAGATCGAAGAGCTCGCGGATCAGGCCATGACTGCGACCGACCCTGAGAAACGGTACCAGCTGTACCGTGAGCTCAGCGAAGAGTTCGCCGTCGACGGACCGGAAGCATTCATCGGGCAGGAAATTGGCCTGAACGTGTTTGCCAAGGACGTGTTCGGTTTCGATGGCAATCCGAATGCCTTCGAGTTCGATTACGCTGTGCTCTACCGGAAGTAGGTAGTAGCCAATTGCCGTTCCCCGGGGGATCATCAGTATCCCCCGGGAGCGGCCTTTCTTTGAGGCAGGGGTAGAATGGGTTCACCGAATCTGTCGATGTTCGATCTTACCGGCAAGACGGCGATCGTGACCGGAGCTTCTCAGGGACTGGGCGTGAGCTATGCCAGGGGGCTCGCAAAGGCCGGCTGCGACCTGGTCCTGGCGGCGAGAAGCCTCGACAAGCTCGAGGAGGTAGCCAACGAGATCAGACAGTGGGGGCATCGCGCCTTGCCGGTCAAGATGGACGTGACCCGGGTGGAAGACATCCAGAGTGCGGTCGAGAAGGCGGTCAGCGAATTCGGCCACATCGATGTCCTGGTCAACAACGCCGGTATTTCCGCGGTTCACGAAGCCGAGGACATGAGCGAACGCGAATGGAATGATGTGATCAGCACCAACCTGACCGGCGTTTTCCACTGCGCTCAGAGTGTCGGGAGGGTGATGATCGGGCAGAAGTACGGCAAGATCATCAACATCGCCTCGATGTATGCGTTCGTCGGGTCCAGCTATGTCCCGCAGGCCTCATACACGGCCAGCAAGTCTGCGGTGCTGGGGCTCACCAAGGAGCTTGCCGTCGAGTGGGGCCCAAAGGGCGTTCACGTCCTGGCGCTGGCGCCCGGTTTCTTCCGGTCTGATCAGACGATATGGGCTTTCGAGAACAACAAGGAGCTCGGAGAGAAGCTCCTCCACAAGGTGCCACTGGGAAGGATGGGCAGACTGGAAGAGCTCGAGGGGACAATCGTGTACCTTGCCTCGAGCGCCTCGGATTACCTGCACGGACAGGCGCTGGTCCTCGACGGGGGCTTTCTCTCCTGGTAGTCGAGGGGGCGACGGCGCGCAGTGAGTAGGGTTCTTCGATATGGCTAAATGGCTGATCCGACGTTTTCTCTTACTGATATTCGTCTTGTGGGGTATCACGACCCTGACCTTTATCATCATCGCGGCGGTTCCGCGCAACCCCGCGATCGCCATGGCCGGCTCCCAGTCCAGCCCGGAGCAGATCGAGAAGTTCAACAAGCGTTGGGGCCTGGACAAGCCGCTGGCCGTCCGCTACTACGAATTCTATGCGTACCTGCTGCAGGGGGACATGGGAACGTCGATCCGCACGGAGAGACCGGTAGCGCTGGAGATGCGCAACTTCTTTCCTGCCACCTTTGAGCTGGCCACCGTCAGCGTGGTGCTCTCCTTCCTCATCGGCGTTCCTCTTGGCATCGTCGCAGCCCTCAAACGAAACAAGTGGCCCGATCAGGTCACTCGATTCGTTTCCCTGATCGGCGTCTCGACCCCGAACTTCTGGTTCGGGCTGATCATTCTTCTTGTTTTCTATTATCTGCTCGGCGGGGTCGGGCCGGGCAGGGTGACATCCGCGGCGTACGAGCCGACCAGGATCACGGGATTGTATCTGATCGACAGCCTCGTCACGGGCAACTGGTCCTCCTTCGTGGACTGTCTCAGGCACATCATCATGCCGGCTTTTGCCCTGGGTTTTTTCGGGATCGGGATCGTAACCCGCATGATGCGCTCGTCCATGATTGACACCCTCAGCAAGGACTACATCAAGGCGGCCCGCGCGCGCGGACTCTCCCTCTTCCGGGTGATCACGAATCACGCGCTGCGGAACTCACTCATTCCGGTTCTGACCGTGATAGGGGTCCTCTATGGGGCCTATCTGGGGGGAGTGATCGTCATCGAGGTTGTTTTCTCCTGGCCGGGGTTGGGCAACTTCGCCTACAATTCCATCTTGAAGTCCGACCACCCGGCAATCATGGGGGTTGTCCTGGTCATCAGCATCATTTACAGCCTCGTGAATCTGGTCGTGGATGTTCTTTACAGGTACTTGGATCCGCGAATCAAGTTCTGATTGCCTGGACGGAGGTCCCGGCCGTCGGACCGCGCTCCAGGCAGATTGTCTTGGGATATGGGATAGAGGAAAATGAAGGAGAATTGGCAGCTTCGAGGGCAGGAGCTCCGCAGGACCATCCGGATTATCCTATCGACGCCGGCAGGGATTGTCGGGGCGGTCATCGTGGTCCTGTTGCTGGCGTGCGTTGTCTTTGCACCGTTCCTTGCACCGCATGATCCTTATCTCGTCAGTATCGAAAACAAGCTCAGACCGCCGAGCTCCGAGCAGTGGCTGGGCACGGACACCGTGGGGCGTGACGTGCTCAGCAGGATCATCTACGGCTCGAGGTACTCGCTCGCCTCCGGGACGATCGTTGTCGGAATCGGGATCATCGTGGGCAGCATCGTGGGTCTGCTGGCAGCTTACCCGGGCGGTAGATGGGGTGAGTTGATCATGAGGTTCACCGATATCTTCCTGGCATTCCCGACGATGCTTCTCGCCATTGCACTGGCTTCCACCCTGGGGCCCAGCTTTCTGAACTCCATGATCGCGATTTCGATCGTTTATTGGCCCAAGTACGCCCGACTCGTCTATGGTCAGGCTCTGTCCATCCGGGAGAGGGACTACGTCAAGTTCGCCGAGGTGTTGAAGGAGAAACCCGTCAAGATCCGGATGGGGCACATCTTCCCGAACTGTTCGTCGGCGCTCGTTGTGCAGGCGACGCTTGATTTCGGTGACGCCATTCTGTTCTTTGCGGCACTCAGTTTCGTCGGCCTGGGCGCCCAGCCGCCCGCCGCGGACTGGGGGGCCATGCTGGCATTCGCACGGAAGTACATGATGTTGTCCTGGTGGACCGCAGTATTCCCTGGAATTGCCATCTTTGTGACGGTCATGGGATTCAACCTTCTCGGAGATTCCCTACGGGATGCCCTGGACCCGCAGCTCAGGCGACTGAAGGAGTTCAAGCCGATCCGCTTCTCGTGGCTCGGCATTCCGGGACTGCGGAAGGCGATCGGGAAATAGCCGATGGAAGAGAAACTGCTGGAGGTGAAGGATCTCTCGGTGGCTTTCAACAGCTACCTGGGAGTCGCTGAGGTGCTCGATCGGATCAGCTACAGTGTCGATGAGAACCAGTGGCTCGGAATCGCCGGCGAGAGCGGCTGCGGCAAGACAGTGTCCGCCTTCTCGTTGCTGAAGCTGCTGCCCGAGGCCGCCATGATCAGGAACGGTGAAATCCTGTTCAAGGGGGAGAGCATCCTGGACAAGTCCGAGCGGGAGATGCGCAAGCTGCGTGGCGGCGAGATCTCCATCGTGTTCCAGGAACCCCAGTCGGCTTTGAATCCCTCGAAACGAGTCGGGGAGAATATCGTGGAATCCCTGCGGCTTCACCAGGGGATCAGGGGCGAAGAGGCGAAGAGGCGGGCCATCCAGATGCTGGATCTGGTCAAGATACCCCAGCCGAGAGTCCGCTTTTCCCAATTTCCTCACGAGCTGAGCGGCGGTATGCAGCAGAGGGTATGTATCGCCATCGCCCTGGCTTGCCATCCGAGTCTGCTGATTGCCGACGAGTTCACGACGAGCCTGGACGTGACCACGCAGCAGGAGATCTTGAAGCTGGTGGTGGATCTGCAGAGACAATCGACCATGTCCGTGCTCTTCATTACCCATGATCTGGCCTTGATCAGTGAGTGCTGCGACGAGCTGATCATCATGTACGCTGGGCAGATCATGGAACGGGGCAAGGTCGATCGCGTCTTCCGCAATCCGTCTCATCCCTACACAAGGTTGCTGCTCAACGCCATACCTTCGATCTCCAGGAAGGACGAAAAGTTGAACAGCATCGACGGTTCTGTTCCCGGGCTGGTCAATCCTCCAAAGGGCTGCCGTTTCCACACCCGGTGCAAACAGAAGATTCCCGGGAGATGCGACGTGGTCTTTCCTCGAGAGACCGCAATCGATGAGACGCATCGCGCATGGTGTCATTTGCTTTACACATGAGAGCGGGACTTGCATGGATAGCATAGTTTCAATTCGGGGTCTCAAGAAGTATTTTCCGGTCAAGAGCGAGGCCCTCTTCGGCAAGACGACGTGGAACAAGGCCATCGACGGTATCGACCTGGAGATCCAGCGCGGAGAAGCGCTGGGCGTCGTCGGAGAGTCCGGCAGCGGCAAGACCACGCTTGGGAAGCTGATCCTGGGCCTTCATGCGCCCACGGAGGGCACGATAGACTACCGGGGGCACGATACAGGGCGGATGCAGTCTAGCGTCGTCTTCCAGGACCCGTTCTCGTCCTTGAATCCTCGGCAGACCGTGTTCGATATCGTGAAAGAACCCCTGGAGAGCGTACGCGGTACACGAAGGGGCCAGGGCTTTCGCCAGACCATCCTTGACATTCTGAATCTCGTCGGGCTGTCCGAGGAGCAGATGTTCCGCTATCCCCATGAGTTCAGCGGCGGCCAGCGACAGAGGATCGCGATTGCGCGGGCCATCGTGGCGAAACCGCTGTTCATCGTCTTCGATGAGCCCACATCGGGGCTGGACGTGTCCGTGCAGGCTCAGATTCTGAACCTGTTGAAGGAGCTGAAGGGAAACAGCGATCTGAGCTACGTCTTTATCTCCCACAATATCGGCGTGGTGAAATACATCTGTTCGCGGATCGCCGTCATGTACCGTGGCAAGATCGTAGAGACCTCCGGGAACCAGGAGCTCTTCGACAATCCGCTCCACCCCTACTCGCAGCATCTGCTGTCTGCGGTGCCCGTGATCGACGAGACGCGCATGAGCAAGATCATCGAGTTCGAGGCAAAAGCCGCCGACGAGGCCGCGGTCTCCAACGGCTGCATCTACTATTCCAAGTGTCCGATTCGGCGGGATATCTGCAGGGAGAAACCGCCGCAGAGATTCGATGCCACCGAGGGGCACTCGGTGTACTGCTGGGCGAGAGAACTCGACCAGCGCTGATGCACACGTTTCAAATACGTACGTTCCATGGGAGTAGAATGTGATGGGCCGGTTCGATGATCAGGTTGTCGTAGTCACCGGAGGAGCTCAGGGCATCGGCAGGGCGGCGGCGTTGAAGTTCGCCGGCGAGGGTGCCGCAGTGGCGATCGTGGACATGAACCGGGACTCTGGCGGCAAGACCGCCGCTGAGATTCAAGGCAGCGGAGGGAGGGCCGAGTTCTTCTACGCCGACGTTTCGAAATCCGCCGATGTCAGAGATGCGGTGGCAAAGATCAAGGATTCGTTCCGGCGGATTGACGTGCTGTACAACAATGCCTCGATCTTCCTCCCTGGAAAGGACGGAGCGGTCGTCGACGTCGACGAAGAAGTCTGGGACAGGATCCTTGCGGTCAATCTCAAGAGCGTGTATCTGTTCTGCAAGTACACGATTCCCCACATGGTCGAGGCGGGGAAGGGGGTGATCATCAATACCTCCTCCAGTTGCGGGCTCATCGGCATTCCGAATTGCGACGCCTATTCGGCTTCCAAGGGCGCGACGGCTATACTCACCAAGTCGCTGGCGGTGGAGTACGGCCCGAAAAAGATCCGGGTCAACTGCATTGCCCCAGCGGCGATCAAGACCCCGATGCTCGACTCCAGCGACATCGGCAACGAGAGCTTCGACGAGGAGCGCTTCCTCAAGCTGCGAAGCCCTATCCGGCGGTATGGCGAGCCGGAGGAAATCGCCAGTATCGCGGTCTTCCTGGCCTCGGACCAAGGCTCCTATCTCAACGGCGCAGTGATCGTCGCCGACGGCGGTATCACCATCAGCGGCGACCAGTCCAAGATCGACACCGACTACACCTGACCCGAAGCGCAGACGGAATGCCTGCTTTCGTCCCGGGCGAGGGACTGCGTGTCACGGCCTGCGGCGCGGCTCTGTACGGGCGTCGAGATCTTGCTCATGAAGGGATTTCGGAACACCGGTGAGTTATCTCTGCTATCCTCACTCAGACCCCGGAGACAGGGATCTACCCAGTCTCAACACAGACCTCCGGATGCGGCTCAGAGCTGCGATCGCGCAGCCTCCGCCCCTTGCCCCTCAATGATCTTTCTTGGCCTCTGGGGGGATGCTGTGAGGTCAGCGCTGGCGCGAGCTCCTCGGCGAGAGGCACGATAGAACCCGTTCTTGCGGTTACTATCAACTGTGTAGGATCGCAGTGATGCTGAGTCGCCGGATGTGTTCCGCTGGCAGCCGATGAGCTTGGGGAAGAACACGCAGCCGCCGTGGGCGCTTGTTGTCGCGATCCCGGATGGCTCCTCCAGGGTCCGCGCTGCAGGGGGGTCTGTCAGCAAAACCGCACCTGCGATGGACTGCAAGGGGCGGCGGTGCATCTCCGATGGCTACCTTGGGGCCGGCTGTCTGGAGCGCTGGGTGAACGAGGCATGAGATGAAATCGACGCTGGTGGTCTTTGGAGGCGGGGGGTTCATCGGAGGCAACCTCTGCACGATCGCGCTGCGCGGCGGCTGGCAGGTCCTGACCTCCAGTCGTCGGCAGCACGCCGCCATCCCCGCGGCGCGCTGGCGCCAGGTGGACGTGACCGACGCTTCGGCCGTGCAGAGGCTCCTGGCGGAGGAAAGGCCGGAGGCGGTGGTGGACCTGGCTGCGGTGGCGGACATCGACCGGGCGCAGTCTGAGCGGGAAGCCGCCCGGGCGGTGAACGTCGAGGCGGCCCGGGTCATGGCCCAGGCCTGCGCGGAGCTGGGTGCGGCTTTTCTGTACCTGTCCAGCGACGCTGTCTTTTCCGGCGCCGCCGGAGAGTACCGGGAGGAGGATCCCGTCGAGCCGGTCAACTACTACGGAGAGACCAAGGCCGAGGGGGAGCGACCCGTGCTGGCCGCCCATCCGGGCGCCGCGGTCGTGCGCATCTCCCTGGCCCTGGGCTTCCCGGTGACCGACGGCAATTCCTTTCTCGCCGCACTGGATGGTACCGATCGGGCACGGCGGCAGGATCGGTGAAACGCCCGCCATCCATCCCGACCTCTCGCAGCTCGACACTGCCTTGGAGCAGGTGCGGGAGGTCCTGATCTGCTTCGAATAGGAGCATGGATTACCATCCAGGTCGCTCGTCGATTGTCGTATGAAGAGGTCTCCAGGATCATTCTCGAGAGGCGACGTCGTCGCTGGTGTGTGTCCCCACCGTTCCCCAGATTGTTCATGTCCATTCGCCCCGGGTCTGTCCCAAGATAGGCCGCGGTTACCTCGTTGCCTTGAGCTGTCTTGACCTCTTGGGTGACTCAGGCTACATTAAACGTACGGTATTCCGTACGGAGGCAGATAGTGGCAGCCATCAACGCTACCAACGCAAGAAAGAACCTATACAAGCTGATCAAGGAAGTCGGCGAGTCTCATGAGCCCGTCATCATTACGGGAAAGGACAGCTCGGCGGTTCTTGTCAACGAAGACGACTGGGCCGCCATTCAGGAGACCCTTTACCTTCTGTCCATTCCCGGCATGGCCGAATCGATTCGCAAGGGTCTTAAGACGCCTGTCGACGAGTGCGACGAAGAAGTGCACTGGTGAGCTATCGCCTGGTGTTCACAAGGCAATCGCAACCAGACGCCAAAAAGCTATCCAGCGCTGGGCTCAAGAAGAACGTGACCAAACTGCTGACGATTCTGGAGGAGAATCCGTATCAGAGCCCTCCGCGCTACGAGAAACTGTTGGGTGATCTGGAGGGTGCGTTCTCGCGACGGATCAATATCCAGCATCGGCTGGTCTACCAGATTCTCGATCAGGAGAAGACCGTCAAGGTCATCCGGATGTGGACGCACTACGAGTGAGCCGGCACCCCAATTGGTTGCCGGAGGCTCGTTGACCCGGGCGATTGTTCCCGGAGGCTACTCTTCTGCCGACGCCGATGACTCCTGTCTCGCGTTGTCGCGCTCCGGCGGCGAATCCGGGTCGCGTTTTGGCCGACGTGCGGGACAATAGGCGACATCGGGCGATGGGCGTCGTTCCAACAGCCCTCAGCCGGTTGAGAAAAGGGTTATTCGCCCATGAGTATTCCGCACAATTCGCTATCCCGCGCCAGTTGCGTTGGCGAACAGTAGCCCGCTTTTCCGTCATGCAGGATGGTTCTTGTCGTCTTCTCTGTCAGCATGAACACCCTACCGAACCGGTCCCTTTGATTACTTGACAATATCTCAAAATGCGATACATATTGAGTATGCACGTAATCACCAGGCGACGCCTGCTGGAGTTCGCGCGAGAGCACCCGGATTGCTCTTCTGCTTTGGACTCCTGGTACAGGATTGTGAAGAATACGAGTTTCGATACCTTCATGCAACTACGCCAGACGTTCCCCACTGCGGATCGGGTTGGAAAACTGACGGTCTTCAATATCGGCGGGAACAAAGCCCGACTCATCGCGGCGATTCACTACAGCACCCATCGCCTATACATCCGCCGGATCCTCACGCACGCCGAATACGACACAGAGGACTGGAAGGAGTAAGAAAATGAGCAGCACTCTCGAGGAAGTAACAAGGGTGTGGCCGCAGATCAATCGTGCACTAACTCCACCTCACGACGAGGACGAGTATCATCGACTGGTCGCCCTTCTGGACGAGCTCACTGATCTGGTTGGGGAGGATG
>JAFGKV010000106.1 GCA_016928395.1 Candidatus Fermentibacterota bacterium
GATCAGGTTCCCGGTGGTTCTGATCCCGATGCTGATGAAACCGAGGATCTGACGATTCTGTTGAGCTACAAGCGGACCCCAGCGACTGCGAATTGGACTCAGATCGCCCAAATCCAGAATTCGGCCACCCAGCCCGATTCGTTCCTGTGGAACATCTCGGGGCTGGCCGAAGGAACCCAGTATGCGCTTCGGGCCATCGCCAGGGATCCTTCGTCCTTCGCGGATACGGCTCTGGTGCAGCCCTTCACCATCAACCGGCCGGATACGCCGTCCGTCACCGTGATCCAGCCCAATGGCGGCGAGGTCATTTTGGGGCTGTACATGGTCAAATGGCGGGCCACGGATCCCGACTCGCTCTACGGCGAGCCGAACCTCAGCCTCCGCATCGATGGGTGGTACTCGCCGAATGCGGGGGCGAGTTGGCAGCCCATGGTGTGGGACAGCAATCTGAATGACGGCCAGGAGCAGTGGGATACTTCGAATCTGGATGACGGTGAGGAGTACCTGGTGAGACTCCGCGTGACAGACCCCCGCGGTCTGTGGGCCGAGGACACCTCGAATGGTGTGTTCACCATCGATAACAATGATCCGCCGGATGAGGTTGTGCTCATCGCGCCCAATGGGGGAGAAACCTGGTACGGCGCCCAGACAGTTCGGTGGTTTGCCAGCGATCCTGATCAGCAGGACACCTTGCGAATCAAACTGAACTATCGGCGATACGACCCGGCAAATCCGCAATTCTGGAATCTTATCGCGCCCGATGCCGGGGACCTTTCCAATACCGGGCAGTACCAGTGGAGCATACCGACATACCTGCAGGGCCAGTACGAAATGCAGGTGGTGGCCATTGACAAGGGGGGTCTGAGCGCTTCCGATACTTCCGACGCCCCCTTTGTCATCAATTCGCCTGATCCTCCCACCGTGCAGGTTACCTCCCCCAACGGCGGCGAATTCTGGACAGGCATCCAGACCATACGATGGACCGCGACCGACCCAGATCTCCAGTTCGGCGACACGCTGGCCGTCGCCATCGAGGTATCGCCCGACAGCGGTTCGACATGGATCGCCGAAGCCCAGGGTCTGGCCAATACCGGCGCATACCAGTGGAATACCGATCAATCCGTCTATCCCGATGGTGCCCTCTACCTGATTCGCGTCTGCGCCACCGACACGTTCGTCGGCACCACGGTGTGCGATGTAAGCGACGGGCCATTTTACGTGCTCAACGACGATAGCCCGCCATCGGTAGGGGTGCTCTATCCCAATGGCGGCGAAAGCGTGCGAAACGAGGTGCTGGTGCGGTGGCTGGCCACCGACCCTGATACCACCATAGGTGACACGCTGGCAGTCGGCATTTCCTTTAGCGCGGATAGCGGGGCCTCGTGGACTGACCTGGCCGGCGGCCTGGCCAATACCGGGTCATGGCTTTGGGACATTCGTACTCTGGATGATGGCGATCAGTATCTCGTGCGGATCTCGGCCACAGACCGGCAGCAAGTGACCGCATACGACACCTCCGACAGTACATTCGCGGTGTTCAACGATCCTGACAACCCCAGTGTCACAGTTACTTCACCCAATGGCGGCGAGCGATGGTTGGGGGTGCAGGAAGTGCTCTGGGACGCCGATGACCCCGATCTCTTCGTGGGAGACACTCTGTCTGCCACGATTTGGGTGGATTCGAGCGCCACGTCCGGCTTCCAACCCTTGCTTCTGGCCCAGGGCATACCGGGGCTTCCCGGCCGCTACGTGTGGGATACGGCCGCGTGGGGGCTTCCCGACGGCGATTGGTACCGGATCCGGGTGCGCGTCACCGACACCGATTCCCTCTCCTCCACCGACGATTCCGACGAGCCGTTTCTGCTGTTCAACAACAATGATCCGCCTACCATCTCCATTCTCCAGCCCCAGGAAGGCGACATCTGGAAAGGCGAGCAGACCATCCGGTGGTCTGCCACGGATCCCGATTTGATATGGGGGGATACCCTGGCCGTTTCGCTCTACGTCAGAGGCTCTTCTGTGCAGAGCTGGACACCCGTGGCCTTGGGCCTTGCCAATACGGGATCGCGCCTGTGGGATACCGGAAGCGTGCCTGATGGGCTCACCTACCAGATCAGGGCAGTGGCTCGGGATTCGTCGTGGCTTGAAGCCGCTGACATCTCGGGAGTTTTCGCGGTGGAGAACGTGAACGAGCCGCCGGCGCCTTTTGATCTGGTGTCGCCGGTCGAGGGTGCCACCGTGACGGTGTTCAAGCCGATGTTGCTCTGGCGAAGGGCTCTCGATATCGATGCCGGCGACCGGGTATCGTACGAGGTCGTCTACTGGCCCGACGGCGGCACTCCGATTCGATTGAGTGCCGGTCTTGACACAACCCTCACCGACCTGGGCTGGCCACAGCCCCTGATGGATGACACCAAGTATCACTGGTATGTCGAGGCCACTGACAGTCTCGGCCCCGCGACAACCCGCAGCCGCCAGACCTGGTGGTTTGTCACGAATGTTGACGGCAATGATACTCCTCAGCCGTTCAACCTTCTGGCGCCGCCCGATGGGGCATTAGTTCACCCGGATTCGGTGGTATTCCGGTGGACTGCGTCCTACGACGAGGACGTGCTCGACTCTCTGCGCTATGAGCTGGCCGTGGATACCTTGCCCAGCCTGGCCACCGCCGAGCGGATCGACGCAGGGGGGGCGCTTTCCTGGCATATTCATCCCCTTCAGGACAATGCAACCCACTTCTGGGCGGTGCGCGCCTATGACCTGCATGGCGCAGAGCGTTGGAGCGACGAGACATGGCGGTTCACCACTGACCGCGGCAATGACGGGCCGATGCCCTTCAGCCTGAGGTTCCCTCCTTCAGGCACGGTGCTATCTACTGCTGAGAGGGACACATTGAGACTACGGTGGTTCGCATCCAGCGACCCAGATCCGCTGGATACCATTACCTACGCCGTTGTCGTCCTGGACAGCGTGCATCCGGCGGATCCGGATTGGGCCGGACAGACGACGGTACTTGATGCGAGCAGCGGCACAGCCCTGCATCTCAGGGCCGCCCTGGACACAGCAGGTATCGGTTTTCACGATAACCGCATCTATCGATGGAGCGTTATCGCCACAGACAGCCGCGGCGTATCCACGGTATCCACGGAGACCTGGTGGTGTGCCACCAACGATGCCAATGAGCCGCCCCTTCTGTTCGATCTGCTGTCTCCCTGTGACGGGTGTACCCTGAGTTCGGCCACTCCCCAGTTCTCTTGGCAGGCAGCCCTGGATCCCGATCCTCTGGATGCCCTTACCTATCTTCTTGAGTACGATGTCGATCCTTCCTTCCCCACGCTGGTCGCGCATTCGGGCCTCGGCTCGACGTCCTGGGAGCCGTCCGAGCCGTTCCGTGACCGCGGCACGGTGTACTGGCGGGTCTGGGCAGTGGATGCAGGCGGCTTGCGGACTCGGTGTCGCGAGGAGTGGGAGTTCGTGATTCTTCCCCAGGCGATGATGGAGGGGTTGATCAACTACCCGAACCCATTCGCCGCTGGCCGGGAGATCACCCGTGTCCAGTACATTCTCCGGTCAGATGCGCGGGTCGAGATCAAGGTCTATGACCTGCTGGGCGACCCGGTATGGCGGTGGTCGTGCGGGGTCGGTGAGGCGGGGGGCCGCACGGGCACTAATGTCGTCACGTGGGACGGACGCACCGAGGCTGGTACCGTGGTGGCCAATGGCGGATATCTTTGCGTGGTCAAGGCGTTTCCCCCGGGAGGGCACAGCGCCGAGGGGATGCGCAAGATCGCCGTCATGAAGTGACGGCCTTTCCAACGAGCGCGGAGGTTTGTACATGAGATGGACTGTGTTCGTGGCCATTGCTTTGGCCTTGCCGTGCATGGCAGCCGAATGGTGGGAGGAGGAGCTGCAAGCTCAGGAGGCTGTGGAGGAGGGCACTCCCGTGCAGGCTTGTGCAGGCAAGGTATTGTGGACTCAGGGCTTTATCGAGGTCGTGGGAGAAGCGGCCTGCGACATGGATGAGGCGCTGAGCGAGGGCCACTGCTACGTGATGGCGCGGCGCGCGGCCATCGTACTGGCCCAGGAGAAGCTGTCGGAGACGGTGAACGGCATCGTCGTTGACGGCGAGACCCTCCTGCGCAATGAGCTGCTGAGCTCCAGTACGCTTCGCACCACGATGCGAGGCCTGGTGAAGGGCGCTCAGGTGGTTCACGAGGACAGGGTGACCCTGCCCGACGGCTCCATTCTGGCGCGGGTGTGGATGCAGCTTCCCCTGCGGGGAGAGGGCGGTCTTGCGGCCCCCATCCTCGAACATGCCGCCCAACTGTCGGCCCAGCGGCCGGTCCCTGCATTCTCGTTCGACAAGGCGCCGCCTGCTGAGCCCTTCACGGGGATCATTGTAAACGCCTCAGGTCTTCAGGCGGTGCCCGCCATGGCGCCACGGCTGCTGGTGCTGAAGGAGTTGACCGCTGCCCTGAGTGTTGAACACGTGGAGCTTGCCACGGCGCAGGAGATAGGCCTCGTGGAGTATGCGGGCTCAGTGGACGATGCCAGGGCGCTTGGCGCCCGCATCGGTTCAAATCCCTTGGTGCTGAAAGCCGAATCGAGCCACGGCGCCACCAAGTCCGACCTGGTCATCTCCGCGCAGGAGGGCACGCGGTTGGCCGCGGGTGACCCCGAGGGGACTCTGGTCAGGGCCTGCAAGGTCGTCTTCGCGGGGCATCAGTTCATCTGATGCGACACGGCATGGCGTGGTGTCGGTGGGGCGTCATCCTCGCCTGCATGATTGCCACGGCAGGCGCCCGGGATCCCACCGCGGTGGATCGAGAGGCGACTGAGCTGCTGGACGACGGGCGGTTTCTGGAAGCGATGGCAGCCTTCGACGAGTTGACTGCCGAGGCACACCCAGCGCCTTGGCGGGCAAAGGGATACGCACGAATGGGGGGTATCATGGCGCTCTTCCTCGGCCAAAACGCCGATGCCGAGCGGGCGCTGCAGAAGGCGATCGGGCTGGATCCGAAGGGACCCATCGGCGCCGACGCTCACTTCCAGCTCGCAATGATTCTCCACGAGCAGGAACGGTATCGTGAGGCCGCAGACCAGTTCGAGGCCTTCCTTGCCATCGATGCAGGCAGTATGAACGGCCCGACGGCTGAGTTTCTCCTGGGTCAGTGCCGGCGTCTGGCGAATGTTGCGGTTTCCGTGAGTGAGCCCGCTCTCGTCCCAACCGATGTGTTTCACCTTCGTGATGGCACAATCCGGGTCGCGGTGGTCAGGAATGCCGATCAGGTAATCCTCGGGTGCACGGGCCCTTGGGCTGCGACGGTATCCCGTCGCGACATTCGAGACCTACACCCGGGCCCACTCACGTTGAATGCCAAGGACACGGAGGTTATCGGCCTGCGGGAGCCTGTCTCCACGAGCCCGGTGTTCTCACCCACAGGGGCGGATATGGTCACGGTCAATGGGGTCCGGTTCTCGGGAGTTCTGCGGGTCCTGGCGGCCAAGGGCAAGCTCACCGTGGTGAATATCGTTGACATGGAGGACTACCTCCGGGGGGTCGTGCCGCGGGAAATGCCCGCATCGTGGCCGGCCAAAGCCCTGGAGGCGCAGGCAGTCTGTGCCCGCACCTATGCAGTGTACCATAAGGTGCGCCGGCGCGATCACGATTTTGACCTCCTGGCCACGGTCGCATCCCAAGTCTATGGCGGGGTTGACGGTCAGGACGCCCGCTCCGACAGCGCGGTGACGCGAACCCGGGGCCGGATTCTTCTCTACGAGGGAGAACCCGCCCTGACTCTGTTTCATTCCTCCAGCGGAGGGCACACCGAGGACATGGAGAAGGTCTGGGGTTCTGGTGTGCCCTACCTTGTGGCGCAGGAGGATCGTCACAGTCCTGCCAGCGCGTGGAAACTGTCGTTGAGCAAAGACGACATTGCCCGGGCCCTTTCCTCGTGCGGCGAAGATATCAAAGGGCTTCGCACCGTTGAGTTTGTGGACAAGGATGCCTCGGGGAGGTATCAGAGGGTCAAGATCGTCCGAACCGACGGCGCCGTATTCCTGAAGAGCGATCGATTCCGTGGCTGCGTCGGTGCGGGCGCCATGAAGAGCACGCGGCTTGGGATGACGACGAAGGGTGATACCTTCGTGCTGGAAGGCACGGGATTCGGCCATGGGGTCGGCCTGTCCCAGTGGGGCGCCCGAGACATGGCCGCCCACGGCATCGATGCTTCCGCCATCCTGGCGTTCTACTATCCCGGCAGCGTGCTGGGGCGTCTCGAAATCGCCGGCGGATGATCCATGATTCCGGCTGAGGTTCACACCGTTCTCCTCGTTGGCGTGTGTCTCCTCACGGCGATGGCCGTCGGTCCAGTGTCCTCCCGTGCCGCACGGGCGGCTGGGGTGGGCATCTGGGTTATCATCGCCGTCATGGCCGTGGCGGTGGGAGGCGTAGCTGGCGTTCCCGTGACAGTGGTGTGCGCCGCAGTGATCGAACGCCTCGCGCGATCCCGCGCCATCACGACGCCATCTCCCGTCGGTTTTATCGGCGCTATGCTCATCGCGGCCCTGGCTGTCATGGTGGGAGTTCACGCCCTGAATCTGCCGTTTCCCCGCGTGCCGCACGTATCGGTCGCGCCATCCCATGGGCCGTGTACCGCAATGGCGATCTCTTCCATTGGTGTGCTGGTAGCCCGGGCGGTGACGGGTCGCGGATAATGTGCGCCATCGTTGCCTGCCGGGCTGTTGTGATTGTTGCCGGATTGGCAGTTGGTGCAGGTATACGGGCCCGGACACTGTGGGAGCTTGACAGGCCGGTTCTTCTCCTCGGCTGTGCCAGCGTCGTAGGCTCGATTTCTGCAGCATCCATTGAAGGTGGATGGGGATTGCCTCTGGTGGCCACTCTGGGTGTGTTGGGGTATGTGCTCACGCTGGGAGTTCCCGGTGCCGAGCCGCCGGATGAATCCTCAAAGCCTTTCGGCTCACCCTTGGAGGATGAGGGCACGTGATCCCGGCGTTGCTACTGGCAGTGCTGGTCGTGGCGGCCCTACGCCCACGATGGGCGCATCCCGCCCTTCTGATTGCCGCTGCGCTCGTCGCTGCCATGCAGGTGCACCTGCTAGTGTCGCCGGAGGCGCTGTGGACGGGTGGTCTGGGCATTCTGCGCGGAACCCGCCGGGGCTTCGAAACTGCTTTTGGCGATGGTGCAATCGGGAGTTGGGATTCCTTGGGCCTGCTCATGGCCCTGTGGATTCTTCTGGTCACCGCCCGAGCGGCGAGTTCGTCTCTCATGCCGGTCTTGGGAGTCACGGGGTTCATTGGGCTGGTCACGCTCAACGGCATCGGCCTTCTGGCGGCCGCGTGGTCCCTGGTGGTCATGGCATGCACCTTGAGCGGAACTCCATTGCGCTGGAGGTGGTCGGCGGCAGCAGCGTCCGTGTTGTTGGCTGGCGTCGGTATGGCTGCACTGGCCGTTGCGGGCTTCCCCACCATGCTGCACGCCCCCGAGGGCTTCGGAGGAGCGCTTGACGGGGATGGAATCGGTCTGATTCGGCACATGCTCACCGGCCGATTGTCCGGCTGGCAGGGCAACCTAGTGGTAGCGCTCCCCCTGCTGCTTTTGCTATCGGCCGTCTGCGTGGCGGCAGGGATGTCACGGGATCTCGCTGTGGTTGGCGCGGCGGCTGGACCGATGCTGCTCTTGAAGCTGTATCCACTCATGGAGTTGGCCTTGAGGGAAGGCCCCTTGGCCTCAGTGGCGCTGCAGGCTTCGGGTGCCGCGTTGGTTGCGTGGGCCGGTTTTGGCCGTGTATCCCGACCCGCCAGACAAGGGTTCGTCTGTGTTGGAGGCGCTGCCGCGCTGCTTGGTGCCCGTCTTCCCGTGGAGGGCGTGGCCTGGGCAATGGCGTGGTCATGCGTGGCTGCTCCTGGTGGGCGCGCCCTGTTGGGTCCCCTGGTGCCTGCCGTTGCCATCTCCGGCTGTGCACTGGCGAACTACGCGGCAGGGGATGCCGGCGCATTCAGGTTCACTGTGTGCCTCATCATGGCCGTGGGCGTCGTTGTGGCCGCCGGGACGCCCGCGCGGCGCTCGCGTTGGTTGACGGGCTTCGTGGCCTGCGTCGCATTGGCTCTGGTCATGATCCCGCCTGTGGCATCGCCCTTCTGGCAGTGGTGGACGGGGAAGCTCCGCCCGATTGTCCCGGGAAGCTTGGCGCCGTGGATGGTAGTCGCCGCCGGGTATGGCGCCGGCTTCATCATGCGACGGGCGGCGAAGGATATGCTGGATCGCATTCAGACACGCCTCATGGGCATACGCGCGAGGCTGGCATACCACATCACCGCGTGGACCACGCCAGTTGTGGACACCGTGGCGGTGCTCTGGGTGGCGGCGGAACGATTTGGTTGGCAGGGTTTGACTCTGTGGCTACCGCGTCGCGCGGCAGGGTTCGGCGCCATCGCGGTTGCATGGTTTCATCTGGTGGTTGTGCCCGGTGTGGGTCGAATCCCGCTGCACGGTGTAGCATTGATCGCGTGGTGTGCCGCTCAAGTGACGAGAACTCCCGGGGCGGTGGTCCTCGTGATTGCAGCCGTGCTCGGTCTGGCGTGGATATTCTGAAGAGATGTACCGCCTTGTAGCCTCTCTGTTTGGCCTCGCCTGGATTCTTCTACTCATCCCTGGAGGGGAGACGGCCTTGGCTGCCATGGCGTTGTCAACCGCGGGTTTGTGTCTTCTCTTCTATGGTGCCCAACGTCATGCTCATGGCCTCCTACTGGCGACGACGGCTGTATCATCCATCGGTGTGGCATTCTCGCATCACGCGGGCGTTTTACTGCTGGCGTGGGTTGTTTCCGGTGGATCGTTGACCTACGTGGTCCGCCGGGAGGGCGGCGAAACCTCCGGCAAGCCGGGGAGGGTGTTGGAACTGCAGCAGCACATATCGTCGGTTCTTCTCCTGCTGGCGCTTGCCGGCATCGTTGTCGTCGGGCAGAGTTGGGATCTTGCCGCGTCACCACCCGTTCACCGCCTTTGGGATCGAATCATGTGGCTTCTGGCTGGTGCGGGGGTGCAGAAGAGTGCCAGGATCTGGGATGCAGTGCTGACGACTCTGGTTGCCTCTGCCGCCGTGTTTCGATTGGGGGTGTTTCCTTTTCCCTTCTCGTTGCGGCGGAGTGCGCGGCGACTGCATGGCATCCCACTCCTGATCCTTCTGGCGGTATTTCTGCCGACCAGTATGTGCGCTGTGGCGAGGCTGTCCTTCGGCGCCGAGACGTACGGCGCGATTTCCCTGGGCAGTGTGGCCACGATACTAGGGGCCATTGCGTTGGTCACCGGCGCGCTGTTGCTTCAGGCGGAATGGCTGGGCGAATCCATTATTGGCCTCGTGGCACAGTGCTATGTGGGTCTTGCGCTGTTGGGCATTGGCTCTGGCGAGAGTATGCGCACGACCATGGTGGTCATCCAGGCAAGCATTGCCTGTGGTGTCGGCGGGTTGTGGACGATGCGACTGCGATCCCTGGCGCAGACGTCGGATCTGGCGAAGGCTTCGGGAGGGTATGCGCGTCATCGCGAGCTCCAGCTATGGCACGGGGTCTTCGTGATGGCTGCCTGCCCCTGGCCAGGTACTCCCGGAGGGCTCATCTGGATGTGTGTACTGGGGCGTTCCATCGCAGCCGGGACCGGATTTGGGCTGGTGGTGTTGTTAGGGATAACGTTACTATATTGTGGCCTGTTTCGATCTATCGGCAAAGTGAGTGTCCGGCTTGGTCTCGTCGGCGCGACACCAGCCCCCTCACCTCAGCGCATGGAGCCACAGGTTGAGCGTACTTGACAGCCCTGCAGTCCACATCGATGCCACGGTAGAGGAGGATTGTCGGGAGTACACACCGTGTTTTCATGAGTCAAAGCCTTTGGCTCGTCAGGCTGTGTTCCCCGTGGTCGCGCTGCTCACGGACGCACTGTGGATTGTGGTCTCCTTCATAGTGGCGTACTACTTGCGGTTCTCTCTTCCGGTCTTCCCTGTCGATGCCGGCTATCCCTCGCTGCACTCCTACCTTCCCGGCGTCGCCGGTGCTCTTGTTATCTGGATCGTTCTTCTCTCCCGCAGCGGCATGTACCAGATGGGGCAGACGCGGTGTCTTGGGGATCAGCTTGCGGCGGTGTTCAAGGCAGGAGCCTTGAGTTTCCTGCTCTTCCTCGCGGCGGCTTTCTTTTTTCGAGATCAGACCTATTCGCGGCTGGTCGTAGCCCTCACATGGGTTCTAACGCTTGTCTTGCTCGGCCTCAACAGGACGACGCTGCTTCGCGCCGTATCGCGGTGGTTGACCAGCAAGGGCATTGGAATCACGAGAGTCGCCGTGGTGGGAAAGGGCCCCCATACGGCCAAGATCCTCCACAATCTGACCTATCGTCCTCCTCCCGGAATCGTATTGATGGGAACCATAGGCACGGGCCAGATGAACTGCGGCGACTTCGAGATCCGTGACTTGGGCGACCTCGATCATCTGGCTGCCCTGCTCGGCGCGCACCGTCTCGACCGGCTCATTATCACGATTCCATTTCAGCACCACCAGCGGATTCTCTCGGTGCTCCGTGAGTGTGCGCGAAGCAGGGTCAGCTATGACATGGTGCCCGATCTTTTCGGCATGATGACCACCGGTTTTCAGGCCACCGACCTGGGCGGAGTGCCCCTTCTGGTGTTCCGTTCCAGGCCCATTGACGGGTGGGGCGCGGTCGCCAAACGGATGACCGATTTGGTCGTTTCGGCGTTGCTTGTCGTGTTCTTGCTGCCGGTGTTCGTCATCATCGTGGGGGCTATCTGGCGTGACTCAGGCCGTCCGATTCTTTTCGGCCAGAAGCGCGTGGGGTTGAACAACCGGTTGTTCACCATGTACAAGTTTCGATCCATGCGGGTCGATGCCGAGGCGGCATCAGGGCCGGTATGGGCGACGCCGGGAGATCCCCGCCGGACTGCGGTGGGCCGCTTTCTCCGGGAATGGAATCTCGACGAACTGCCCCAACTCTGGAACGTACTGCGCGGCGAGATGAGCTTGGTTGGCCCCCGCCCTGAACGTCCATTTTTCGTGGAGCGGTTTCGTGAGCAGGTGCCGCGATACCTTGACAGGCACAAAGTCCGCGCGGGACTGACCGGCTGGGCCCAGGTCAACGGTTTGCGCGGGAATACAAGCATCGAGGAACGGACGAGGTTCGATATTTACTATGTGGAGAACTGGTCACTCTGGTTTGACCTGAAGGTGTTCATCCGCACATTGTCCGAATGGGCGAAGAGTAAGAACGCTTACTAGAACCTCACCGCATGGCGGCGCCCTGGATTTCACCCATCTCCCACCGGCATTGATCCGATGAATCTCCGGCATCTTCGTCTGCCCATCGGTATCGTCATCAGCGCGTTCTTCCTGTGGCTTGTCGTCAGGCAGGTGAATTTCGACGAGGCGATGCGCAGCCTCAGGCAGGTCAACTGGCTTCTCATGATCCCCGCCATCGCGGTGTTTTTGGCGAGCTATGTTCTCAGGGCGTTCCGATGGCAGGTTCTGCTCGATCCCGTCGGCAGAGTGAGCCTGTCCAGTTCGTTTCGGGCGATCATGATCGGATTCATGGGGAACAGCATCTTCCCGGCAAGGATGGGCGAGTTCCTGCGCGCGTTCACCCTTGTCCGCAGAGAACGCCTGCGCTTCGAGTCGGTCTTCGCCACCATCGTCATCGAGCGTCTGTTCGACGGCTACATGCTACTGCTGTTTCTCTTCGGGGCGTTGTTGATGGCGCCGCTGCACGGTACGGGAGGCAGCTTGCTGCGTACCGGGATCATCGGTGCTTTGTTCATTTATACCGCCGCCCTCATAGGCATCCTGTTCCTCCATCACCGGAGGGAGGCGACGCTCACGTTCTTTCGAAAGGCATTGCGGTGGATGCCCGGTCACCAGCGGGTGCTCGTCTCATTGGAGAAGTTTGCGTCGGGCCTGGCCATCTTCGATTCTCTGCGGCAGCTTGCGGCTGTGGCGGTGTGGACGCTGGTTGTGTGGGTGGTGAGCATGGCGGTGGTTCATCCGGTTATCTGGGCGTTCCCCTTGGGCGTCAGCCTTCCGTGGTACGCACCCTACGTGATCACGCCTATAGTGGCCTTGGGCGTGCTCATACCGTCGGCTCCGGGGTATGCAGGCCCCTATCACGCGGCATGCGTGGCCGCGGTCCTCCTGATGGCTCCCGAGGTGGATCGGGATGCCAATGTGGCGTTCGCCTTTGTCTTGCATGCAATGAACATGATCCCGATCATTGTCGTGGGCGTGGTTTGCGTCTGGCTGGAAGGCTTGTCGTTGGGAGACCTGAGCAAGAAGGCGGTCTCGTCAAGCGATGAAGGAGGTTAGCGTTGGCAACCTATGTGATTACCGGAGGCGCGGGGTTTATCGGCTCCCATTTGTGCGATTACCTCGTGTCGCGTGGTCATCGGGTTATCTGCATGGACAATCTCATCACGGGTCGGACCCGCAACATCGAGCGGTTGGCGGGGAATGACCTCTTCCTGTTCATCAAACAGGACGTGACGAACTACATCTTCGTTGAGGGCCCGGTGGATTTCGTTCTTCACCTCGCCAGCCCGGCCAGCCCGGTCGACTATCTGAAGTACCCCATCCAGACGCTGAAAGTAGGGGCCTTAGGAACCCACAAGGCCCTGGGGCTGGCCAAGGCCAAGAACGCACGATTCTTCTTGGCTTCCACCTCGGAGGTCTATGGCGATCCCCTGGAGCATCCGCAGCGGGAGACCTATTGGGGTAATGTGAATCCCATCGGTCCACGGGGTGTGTATGATGAGGCGAAGCGATTTGCGGAAGCCATGACTGTGGCATACCACCGTTATCACGGGCTGGAGACCAGGATCGCGCGAATCTTCAACACCTACGGGCCGCGCATGCGCATGAATGACGGCCGCGTGGTGCCGACCTTTGTCCGCCAGGTCCTCTCCGGGGAACCGCTGAGCGTCTTCGGTGACGGCACGCACACGCGCAGTTTCTGTTACGTTGATGATCTGGTACGGGGCATCGATCTGCTCTCCCGAAGCGACCTCACCGAGCCGGTGAACCTGGGCAATCCCGAAGAGCGCACCATCGAGGGCTTCGGTCGTGCGGTGAGTGCGGTGGCCGGCGTGGAACCGGATTTCCAGTTCAAGCCGCTGCCCGTGGATGACCCCAAGGTCCGTCAGCCTGACATCAGCCGTGCCAGGGATCTTCTGGGCTGGGAGCCTGAGGTGTCTTTGGAGGAGGGGCTCCGGCGGACCATTTCCTGGTTCAGGGAGGATGATCGGTTCCGTATGCCCGACTGAGCGTCTCGGCGTGCCCCTCCTGACCTTGTGCCCAGCGAAGATCAACCTGGGCCTTTGGGTGGTTGGGCGGCGCGCGGACGGGTATCATGACCTCCAGACCACGTTCGTGCGGCTTGCACTGGCCGACCGGCTCGCTTTCGATCCGGAGGGAGGGCGCCTGTCGTGCGAAGTCGCGGGCCGGGCAATCGACTGCCCTGCCGGCGATAACCTTGTACTGCGTGCCGCTGCGGCCTTTGGGGAGGCTGCGGGGATCCCTGTCGGTGGCACGTGGCGCCTCCACAAGCGCATCCCTGTGGCGGCGGGCTTGGGCGGCGGATCTAGCGACGCGGCCGGCGCATTGAGGATTCTGCAACGGCATCACGGGAATCCCCTGAGCCATGAGACACTGCGTCGGGTGGCGTCGGCCATCGGCGCCGATGTACCGTTCTTCCTCGTGGGCGGCGCCGCGACAGGGCAGGGGAGGGGAGACGAGGTGCGGCCGGTTGCGTGGCCAGGCGAGTTTTACGTCGTGCTGGTCACACAGGCGGCGGGGTTGTCGACGCGCGAGGTGTTCGCCGAATACGACGCGATGAGGCCACGGGAGCAGTTGACAGGCGGCCCCGTCGAAGCTAGCGTTGTCATGACCGACCGACTCGGCTGCGATCCCGGCGGTGCGCCGCGGGAAGTCCCCAACGACCTTGCCGAGGCGGCATTTCGGCGTATGCCCGCGTTGAGAAGGGTGCTGGATGCCATGCGGGATCAGGGATTCTCGGCGATCGGCCTCTCCGGATCAGGGCCGACGGTCTACGGCGTGGTCCGCGACAGGGGCGTGGCACGGCGCGCGGCCTCGCGCCTTCGCAGCCGTGGGTGGGCGGTCCTAATGACCGCGTTTCGCAGGGGGCTGCCGCGCGTTGTGTGTAGAGTCCACTGACAGCCTGGGGCGTCGTCAAGCGGTAAGACACGGGACTTTGAATCCCGCATTCGTAGGTTCGAATCCTACCGCCCCAGCCAGTGAACTCCTTTGTCTCGCCCTGTGCTCGGCCGCAGCCCGACTTCTGACGAAGTCAGAGAGGCGTCTGGCCAGTTCTGGAGGTATGGGCTGCCGCCCCGGCGTGCGGTCTTTCGTCCAGTTCTCGTGCAAGCCTATCGCACATCCATCGGCGTCGAGGTCACCGGCGCTCAGACTCCTCAGTTCACCCGCCCGCAGCCCGGTACACAACGCAGTCTCATAGAGTCTCCGCCAAAGGGGAGCAACGCGCAGAAGCGAACTACGCTCTGCTTCAGAGAGCGCTCTTCGACGAGTCCTGGGTGCTCCATGGGGAGGAGGCAGCGTACGGAGCGGATCCCCATCCAGGTATCGGTGGTTGATGCGCCATGCGATGAACGCCCGCAAGGCCGCTACACGGTGACGTATGGTCGTGGGTGAGACATCATCCTGGACCATGCCCTGAATCTGGCGCTCAACCGATTCGAGAAGTTCAACATCGACATCAGCGACGAATCGGAGTCCCGCAAGGTCGCCCCACTGGCTGAGGTACCGCTGGATGTTCTCAGCATGTTTCGGTGACCAGGGTCTGCCACGCGTACTCTGGGTCTTCCCCCACGCCACGTATCGGCGCACGGCCTCGGTAGGGGAGCAGGCGGCGCTCATCGGCATCGCTCGGCTTCGGCCGCAGCCCACGGACTGCCTACTGCCGACTGCCGCTTCGCTCCGCTCGCAGTCTCCAGGGTTCTGGGTTCAGGGTTCAAGGGTTCAGCCCGGACTGCCGACAGAGGGACTTGCTTCCCCCTCCTCACTCCTCACTCCTATCTCCTCACTCCTATCTGATCTCGTGTCTCTGTGGTGAACTTCGCTCCGCTCGCAGTCTCCAGGGTTCTGGGTTCAGGGTTCAAGGGTTCAGCCC
>JAFGKV010000107.1 GCA_016928395.1 Candidatus Fermentibacterota bacterium
CCCCCGTCATTGCCCGACTCGATCGGGCAATCCAGGCAGGAGCATCTCGGCCGAGTCCTGGATCACCCGGTCAAGCCGGGTGATGACTTCCGTGCTCCTCATTCCTTCGGCTGGTTCTCATGCGCTGCGTAGGAACGCAGAGCTCCCCGGTGAAGTTACAGCTTAGGGTTCGGTCGATCATCGGGTGAGCCTCGGCTGCCGCTCCTCCCTTACGCAAAGGGAGGTTGAGAGGGATTCCCTATTGGATGGATGGATGATTGGACGAGTGGATGGAACAGTGGAACGATGGAATGGTGGAACATTGGAATGATGGATGAATGGATGAATGGATGAGTGGATGATTGGATGAGTGGATGAGTGGATGATTGGGTGGGGGGAATGTCTTGTGGGCATTGGTCCGAGGGCGCCTCCTGGAGAGGAGGAAGGAGCTGGGCGCGGACACGGCCGGGGTCCGAGGCTTCGGCGATCACACGTCGGCGAACATCTCCCGGAGGCGTTGTGGGGTCGGGATGCCGCGGTGATCCGCATTGCGGCGGGCGACCTGGGCGGCGGCGCGCGCTGCGTCAATGCCGGAGAGACCACGGAGTCGTCCCACCAAGAAGCAGGCCCCGAACACATCCCCGCAGCCCGTGGGATCGACCGGGGTCGTGGTTGGATCCGCCGCGGCGATGTGGACCGCCTTTCCTGACTCCGCAACGATGACCCCGTGGCTGCCATCGGTGATAATCACTACAGCAGGCCCCCAGGTCGAAAGCGTGGCAGCGGCTTCCATCGGGAGCGCATCCGGAAGAACTGACTGCAGCTCCGCGCAGTTCATCTGCAGCGTGTGAGCCCGCGAACACCATTGCCACGCATCAGGGTTCAGCGCAGGGATCCTAAGCCCTGATTCGTCGCGCCCCAAGGCCAGGCTATGGAAGTCAAAATGGAGGGAGGAGGAGCTGGGGGCAAACTTCAAAAACTCACCCAGCGTGATCTCGTAGCCGGTGACCATATTGAGCAGCGCCGCGTCGCAGCCCTCAACCGCCCTCACCAGTTCCTCGGCGTGCCATGGCGGCACATCCCCCCGCAGCCGCTCGCGACGCCGTTCTCCGTCAAGGTAGTTCGCGTGGACCATCCAGCCGTAGTCAGGCACGGTGTCAATGTGTGGCAGGATAGCGCCGTAGCGGCCCACGAGGCGTCGCACGTCGGGCTCGATTGCTGCCCCGACTCGGGATACCAGCACCACCTCGCCATCTCCTGCCAGGGCGCCTGCCAGGGCGGCCGCTCCGTAGAGTACGCCCCCGAAGCCGTTGTAGGCAGAGCCATCTGTGAAGACGTAGCGGTCATGGGGTATGTGGCCGATTATGGCGATTCGCATGGTGCTCTTTTGGACGAGAGGTTTCAACCCGAGCCATGAAAGGGGCGCTTCCCCGCGGAGTTACGACAGACGTGGCGCATCGGCAACTGCTTCTTCTGTCGTGGCGTCTCGCCGATCAGTACCGGAGGAGACTGTCCAACCTGGGTATCCCCGACGCGCGCTCGTGAACCCCTGGAGAGGGAGGCATGGGCATGCGGGAGGCTCGGCGCACCGATGCCACGGGGGTCCTCTCCACCCCATTGAGAGACTGACTCCGATTCCTCAGGTCTTGCGGCAAGCCAGGAAAACGCTAAACTGCGCCCATTCCTTGGCCGGCATTCACCGCCTTTCATGACGCGGACGCGTCAGCGTGAGGAGGAGCCCATGTCGAAGAGCCGTGACACCAAGAAGGAAACGAAGAAAACCGCCGCCAAGAGCATCAAGGAGAAGCGAGCCGAGAAGAAGGCAAAGAAGTCTGGGACGAAGACGACCTGAGCATGCGCCGGGATCGTCACGCGGGCGGGATCCGGTAGGCAGAGATCATCGGCCGGCCACAGGGCCTGCGTACCGGGTTCCGCTCCCAGCATTCTTCCTCGCTCCATGGCGGGTTCGCCTTCACTGCTGATTCATGACGGCCCAACCTTTGCCGCGGCCTATCTCCCCTGCCCCTTTCCACAAAGGCATGTTTACTGTAAGTTGTCGCCTGGGCGAAGAACGTCTCCACCCGCCGGGCTATCGTTCCCACGCGGGCACCTCCGTGCGGATCCGTCCTCAGGATAGACGAGGAGCCGGCCAAAGCCGGAGACGGACACGGTGACGTACCGTCCGGGCTCATCCGGCAGGCAACTCGACCCGAGGGCACAAGTGGAGCCATTCGGGCAACACGCGTTCGGCGTCGCTGAGGAGTGGCTCATGGTTCACTTCCCGAAGTGACACACGCTCAGTGCCCACCGGGCTTTTCCTTGCTCACACGAAGACAGGATTTGGGCAGAACAATGCTGCCAGCGGACGGAACGGCCTTCGCGATTCCGGGAAGAAGTCGCTGTGCAGGAATAGGAAATCATATGCTGTCTGAGAGAAGAGATCTGCGCAACGTCGCCATTATCGCGCATGTCGATCACGGTAAGACCACCCTGGTCGACGGAATGCTGAGGCAAGCTCGCGTATTTCGCGAGAACCAGCAGGTGGCCGAGCGAATCATGGACTCCAACGACCTGGAACGTGAGCGTGGCATCACAATCCTGGCCAAGAACACCGCCATCACCATCCACGATCCTGAGACCCGTGCCTTGGTGAAGATCAACATCGTTGACACCCCCGGCCATGCGGACTTCGGCGGGGAGGTGGAACGGGTGATGAACATGGTGGATGGGGTTCTGCTCCTGGTCGACGCAGTGGAAGGCCCCATGCCGCAGACCAGATTCGTTCTGAAGAAGGCTTTGGCGATGGGCCATCGCGCCATCGTGGTGATCAACAAGATGGACCGGCGAGATGCCGACCCTGATCGGGCGGTGAACGCGACCTTCGACCTGTTCGTCGAGTTGGGTGCCAGCGACCGCCAGATCGATTTTCCCATAGTCTACGCCAATGCGCTGACCGGTCAGGCGGGAACCAATCCCTACGATCTGGGACCTGACCTGCGCCCGCTCTTCCAAGCGATCCTGGGCGCTGTCCCCGCGCCGTGGGCGGATCCGGATGCGCCACTGCAGATGCTGGTCACCAACCTGGGCTACGATGATTATCGAGGCACCACGGCGCTGGGCCGCATCTTCGCCGGGCGGATGGCCGCGGGACAGCGCGTCGCGCGAATCGGGCTGGGCGGGCAGATCACGCCGGAACGAGTACGGTACTTGTACGTGCATCGGGGGCTGGAGAAAGTCGAGGTCGAAACCGTCGAAGCGGGCGAGATTGTGGCTATCGCCGGGTTGGAGGGTATCGCCATCGGAGAGACCCTCGCCGATCCCGAGAATCCTGTCGCGCTGCCACCGATCCGGGTGGAAGAGCCAACGGTGCGAATGACCTTTGGGGTCAACACCTCACCGTTCGGCGGGAGGGAAGGCCGTTGGAGCACCTCTCGCAAACTGCGCGAGCGGTTGTTCGATCAACTACGCCATGACGTGGCACTGCGTGTGGCCGAGACGGCTACGACGGACAGCTTTCTCGTCTCGGGCCGCGGCGAGCTGCACTTGGCCATCCTGATCGAGACCATGCGCCGGGAAGGATACGAGTTCGAAGTGTCGCGACCCGAAGCGATCTTCAAATCGGGCGCCAAAGGAGAGGTGCTGGAGCCGTACGAGGAGCTTCACGTCGAGACCGGCGCGGATACGGCCGGTACCGTGGTGGAGATGTTGGGCAGGCGCCGGGGCCAAATGGTCCAGATGACCGCCACCAGTGACAACCGCGTGCATCTGGCCTTCACCGTGCCGACGCGCGGGCTTCTGGGCTTTCGTTACCAGTTTCTCACCGCGACCCGCGGGATGGGTACCATGAATGCAGTCTTTCAGGGGTATCGGCCGTTTGCCGGGGCCATTGCTGCCCGCACCGCGAACTGCCTCGTGGCCTGGGAAACCGGGGTCACTACCACCTACGGTCTGAAGAACGCCGAAGAGCGCGGCATCCTTTTTCTCGGGCCGGGCATTGAAGTGTACGAGGGCATGGTGATCGGCGAGACGCAGCGCGGCAGCAGCGACATCCCGGTCAACGTCTGCAAAAGGAAGCACCTGACCAACATCCGCTCCTCGACACAGGACATCATGGTGCGGCTGACGCCGCCGCGGAACATGAGCCTCGACGAGGCCATCGAGTATCTGACCGACGATGAGCTGTTGGAGGTCACCCCCCAGACATCTCGTATCCGCAAGCGTATCCTGGCGACTGACGTACGCCGCAAACACACCAAGCGCGCCGCACGAGGCGACAACGGACCCGATTAGGGGTACGAACCCCTGCGGTCATGCCCCTGCGCACCCACGGGCTTCGGGGGTGCTGTTCAGGCGAAGAAACCCGGCCGCAACCGCTCACGACCACCACAGCGACTCGCCTCGTCTTCGTCCATGCCATGCTCCTGGTCCTGCCCTTCCCGCGCGGCCTTTCCCTGAAACGGCGAGGATGTCTGTGACGGACTGACTCGTGCCTCTACCTTTCCTTCCATTGGCGCTCGCCAACGAATGGCTTCGCACTCCCAGGGTGGTGCGATGAAGCGCGGCGTTCCTGTCGGGACGGATGGTCAGTGTGTCTGAAACGCCGCCGAAGAATGTCCTTGCCCGCTGACGGCAGAGACATTACTCTGTTTCGCAAAGTACTCTTCACACGGAGGAACCGTGATTGCTGCGCATGTGCATGACGCCCTGCGGCAGGTGCGGGAGCTGAAGCTCAGGGTGCTGGATTCCCAGATGTTCACCGGGTACTCCGGGCGCGTCCGGGCCGTGGCGGGAGGCGCGTCGCTGCTGGCGGCCGTGATCATGAGCAGGTCAGGCTTTCCGGCGACGGCCAGAGCGCATCTGGTGGGGTGGGGAGTCGTACTGGCAGTGGCAGTGATTGCGAACTATGCAGCCCTCATCGTCTGGTTCGTGACGACCTCCGGCCCACGGCGTGACGTTCGCCGGCTCATGCCCACCGTAGACGCACTGCCGCCTTTGGCAGTGGGAGCAATCCTGTCCGTGGTGATGGTGCTGCAGGGAATGGTTGATCTTTTGCCCGGCACGTGGATGTGCCTCTACGGCCTTACCAACCTTGCTTCGCGGCGGGTGCTTCCGAAGGCCATGTGGCTGGTAGGGCTGTACTACATCGCCTGCGGCGTGGTCCTGTTCGTCACGCCCGGGTTCACCTTCACCAACCCGTGGCCCATGGGCATCGCGTTCTGTGTCGGCGAAGTGGTAGGGGGATTCATCTTCCACAGGAATCGTGTACCCAACGGGTCGATCCAGAGCTTCGTCGCGGGAAGGGAGCAATCATGACTGAACGGGATGTACCCTTCGATCTCCTTGAACGCATCTTCCACTCGCCGCCTCGCCTTGCGATCGTGACCAACCTGCTGGATGCACCCCGGGGCATGGCGTTCTCGGAGTTGCGCGACCGATGCAGCCTTACCGACGGCAACCTCAACCGCCACCTCAAAACGCTCGCGCAATCGGGGATTGTCCAGATAGACAAACGTTTCGTCGGAAGCTACCCGCGCACCACCATCACGTTGTCGGTGGAAGGCCGGGAGCGTTTCATGGAGTATCTGGGGGCGCTGGAGGCGGTACTCCACGATGCCGCGCGTCGCCTCGGCACGCAGACGGCAAAGGCGGATAGGCCCGAGTCAGAGGAGTTGGGGCTTGCGACGACGTGAGATCGGCCTGGTGATGCCGCAAATCCGAAATCCGAACCGCCCGGCATGGGGAGAGGCACACGTGGCTGAGTGGACTGATGGGATGCCGGAGTGGACCTTAGTGAAGGCTCGGAGCCTCCAGCCGACCAGTCCCCGGGTTTCAACTCCTCACTCCTATCTCCTCACCCCTCACCCCGCAGGCGCGCAGACGCGAGCCGAGTGTCTTCCCCCCTTTTTGCCCATTTACTCTGAATTCCAAAGTACTCTGTGAATCACTCAGTGAAGGAGCACCATGAAGGTCAAACTCATCCTCCCTGCTTTGACTGAAGCCCGAAGCCCCTACTTCCGCCCCATCAAGTACTCACTGTTCCCTCCGCTGGGGCTGGCGACGCTGGCCAGCTATCTCTCGCCCGACGACGAGGTGACCCTGTGCGACGAGCACGTCGAACGCCTTGATCTCCATGACGAACCCGAACTGGTGGCCATTGAGACCTACGTGACCGCGGCCAGGCGTTCCTATGAGATCGCCGACAACTATCGCGCCAAGGGGGCGTATGTCTGCATCGGCGGTATCCACCCGACATCCCTGCCGGACGAGGCGGCTCAGCATGCCGACACGGTGTTCCTCGGCCCCGGAGAGGACACCTGGCCTCGATTCCTCGAGGACTTCAGGGCATGCCGGCCTCAACGACGATACCAGTCCGCCGTTCGGAGTCTGGTGGGTGCTCCTCCGCCGCGCCGGAATCTCATCAAGCGCCACAAGTACTTCGTGCCCAACTCCCTCATCGTCTCGCGAGGGTGCCCCCAGCGATGCGACTTCTGCTACAAGGAGGCGTTCTTCGCCGGCGGGCGTTCCTTCTACACCCAGGCCGTCGATGACGCCCTGGCGGAGGTCGATTCATTGCCCGGACGACATCTGTTCTTCCTTGATGACAATCTCTTCGCCGACAAGCGTTTCACGGCAGCGCTCTGCGACGGCATGCGGGGAATGGGTCGACTGTGGCAGGGCGCGGCAACCGTCGCTGCGCTCTTTGACGATGATCTCCTCGACAATGCGGCGGCGTGCGGAATGCGGAGCCTGTTCGTGGGGTTTGAGACCCTCAGCAGGGAGGGCCTCTCCGACCAGAACAAGGTGCACAACCTCAACCTCGACTATGCCTTGGCAATCCGCCGCCTGCACGACCGAGGGGTCATGGTCAATGCCTCGTTCGTGTTCGGCATGGACTACGATGACGAGTCGGTGTTCGACGCCACGGTGGACTGGGCAGTGGCGCAAGGCATCGAGACCGCCACCTTCCACATCCTCACGCCGTATCCCGGTACGATCCTGCACCAGCGCCTTGCACAGCAGGGCCGCATTCTGACCTCAGACTGGGACCTCTACGACACCCGCCACTCTGTGTTCCGGCCCGCGCGCATGAGCCCTGAGACGTTGGAGGCAGGCTACTGGCGGGCATACGAGCGGTTCTACTCCTGGCGAAGCATTCTGTCGGCAGCGTACACCAAGCCGTCATGGCAGGAGTTCGCCCGGCATGTGGCCTATTCAGGCGGCTGGAAGAAGTGCGAGCCCCTCTGGGCCTTTCTGATCCACACCGGCCTTCTGGGACGGGCACGGGGCGTCTTGGAGAGGGTTCTTGAGGGATTCGGTCACAGGGATGGTGTGCGCGAGTCCGCTTCAGAAGGCGCATCCCAGGATGAATGCGCGGTCGCTCCATTGCCCATGTAGAAGCCACGCCGCTCCGCGACGGGGATAGAACCCGGCGCAGAGCGCCGGGGTTACAGCACGCGGGGACGCAACGCGGCCGGAGCTGCAGCATGCGGTGGCTGCAGCACCGCCATTGCGGAGGCACACGGGGATCGTTTCTTGATCGTGGTTCCCTGAGAATCGGCTCACAACCGTTCCTGCCAAGGAGTCGAATATGCCCATGACATTCGCGGAGAAGGTGCTGGCTCAGAAGGCCGGTCTAGATTCGGTCGTCCCGGGGCAGATCGTGACCGTACGGCCCGATCATGTCCTCATGCACGACAATGCGTCGGCAATCTTCGGCAAGGTGGCCGACGCATTGGGCACCTATGGCATCGCGAATCGTGAGATGCCGGTCATCATTCTGGATCACGTGATCCCGGCGGCCAGCGAGAAGGATGCAGCCGGGCACAAGAAGATCCGCCAGGCTGTCGAGCGCTTCAGTCTTCCCCACTTCTTCGACATCGGCCGGGGCATCTGCCACCAGGTCATGATGGAGGAACGTTTCGTCCGCCCGGGGCAGCTCATCTTAGGCTCGGATTCGCACACCTGCACCTATGGCGCTTTGGGGGCCTTCGCCACAGGAATCGACCGCACCGAAGCGGCGGCGCTCTTGCTCACCGGCGAAACCTGGCTCAAGGTGCCGAACACGTTTCGCATCGTGCTGCGACGAGCGTTGAAGCCGCCGGTTTCAGCCAAGGACCTGGTACTCTCCCTCATTGGGAAGCTGGGGGCTGATGGCGCCGACTACCGCGCCGTTGAGTTCCACGGCTCCGTGGGCACGCTCTCCATGGATGATCGGATGACCATCGCCAACATGGGCGTTGAGATGGGCGCCAAGATCTTCGTGTTTCCCGTGGATCACTCGACCAGGGAGTGGCTCTCGTCCCGTGGGTTCGGCCCCGATGCGTATGAGCCTGTCTGGGCCGATGTTGCCGCCACCTATGAGCGAGAGATCACCTTTGACCTCGCCGAGATCGTCCCCGTGGTGGCGATGCCGCACAAGGTCGACAAGGTGAAACCGGTAACCGAGGTCGCCGGCCTGCCCATCCAGCAGGCTTTGCTGGGTACCTGCACCAATGGCCGTCTGGCCGACCTGCGGATCGCGGCAGACCTGCTCAAGGGCAAGAAGGTGGCCCCCGGCGTACGTCTTCTGGCGTTGCCCGCTTCCCGCGAGGTGCTGCAGGAGGCTATTGCCTCGGGCGTCGTCTCGACGCTCATTGAGGCCGGCGCGGTTGTGCTTCCTCCCGGGTGCGGTCCATGTTTGGGCGCGCATCAGGGAGCTCTGGCCCCGGGCGAGCGGTGCATCAGCACGGCGAACCGCAACTTCAAGGGTCGCATGGGCTGCAAGGAGGCGGAGATAGTTCTGGCCAGCCCGGCCACCGTGGCAGCCAGTGCGATAACCGGCGTCATCACGGATCCGCGGGAGGTGGGATGATGAGAGTCTGGAAGTACGGCGACGACATCAATACCGATATGCTGTTCCCCGGCAAGTACACGTATACCTGCGCCACGGCAGAAGAGATCAAGCCACATCTCTTGGAAGACCTCGATCCCCGGTTCGCCACCGAGGTGCAGCCGGGCGACATCATCCTGGCGGGCAAGAACTTCGGCTGCGGCAGCTCCCGGGAGCAGCCCGCGCTGGGCTTGAGGGCCGTGGGTGTTGCCGCGGTGGTGGCGAAGAGCTTTTCGAGAATCTTCTACCGGGCCGCCATCAACCAGGGCCTTTTGCTGGTCGAGTGCCCGCAGGCGGTGGATGCGTACGCCGAGGGTGATGGGGCGACCCTCGATCCCGCCGCGGGAACCATCACGGTCGGCGCGAAAACCTTCACGTTTCCCAAGTTGCCGGAGCGCATCCTGGCCATCAGGGATGCGGGAGGACTCCTGCCGTACACCTTGGCAAGGCTGAAGGAACAGAGGGAATTCGCGTAGCGACTCCGCAGGCTGCCGCATAGTGCCCATCCAGTCATCTCACGCAAGGAGTGTCTCTACATGTGTGTCGTGAAGCGAACCGGCGCATCAGCGAGGCTTCGGGCGCGTGTCCCATGGGCCGGTGTGTGGGCCGCAGTACTGGCATGGTTTGGGACGGCTGTGGCCGGCACAGAGGGGCCCCGGCTTGCCATCACCATCGATGACCTCCCCTTCGTCAACGCCGTGAAGCCGGGAGACTCGCGGATAGAGGCGACGGGACGCATTCTGTCGTCCCTGACGGCGCACGATGTGCCGGCTACCGGGTTCGTGGTCTGCGATCGGATAGGGGGGCAGGAGGAGATCCTGCAGCGGTGGATGGATGCCGGCATGGAGCTGGGCAACCACTCCTGTTCGCACCC
>JAFGKV010000108.1 GCA_016928395.1 Candidatus Fermentibacterota bacterium
GATGCCGCTTGGCAAATGGGCGGAGGAGGTGCGTGCGTGCGCCGACACCCTGGCACGATTCACCGGCACGCGCCCCCACTGGTTCCGCTATCCCTTCCTACAGATGGGCGCGACCGCCAGGCTGCGGGATTCGGCAATGGCAATCGTGCACGACAGCGGCCAACGGATCGCCCACGTATCGGTCGATACCGGCGAGTGGGCGCTGGTCAAGCCGTATGTGGATGCATGGCGCGCGGGGGACGCGCGCCTGGCGAGAACGGTCGGAGACGCCTATGTGGAGCACCTATTGAACGCCATCGACCACTACCGTGCCGTGGCCCAGGCCCGATTCGGGCATGATGTCCCCCAGGTGCTTCTCCTCCACGCCAATGCGCTGGCTGCCGACTACCTGGATGCGCTGCTGACGGCACTGGAAGACCGCGGCGTCACTTTCGTCTCTTTGGCGGATGCACTCTCCGACTCGGTGTATGCGCTGCCTGACGGGTACGTGGGGCCCATCGGCCTGTCGTGGCTGTATCGTGCGGCGCCCTATCTGGAGGGCGCCTGGTCATGGGATGATGCACAGGTGAAAGCCTTTGGCCAACGCTTCGGCGGCCGGACTGATCCCGACTCCTGTTGGATCGATCAAGACCTTCGCGTCCGCAGGCTCCGCTCTGGCGTGTGGGTTGTCACCCACGAAAGGCCGTGGCCCGCCAACTCGTTGGTGGCCGAGCTGGCCGATTCAACCATCTTGCTCGTCGACACGCCCTACACCCCGGCGGCGACCCGCAGCATGCTCCAGTGGATCTTTGCCCGGTTCGGACGCCGCCCGATGATCGCGGTGAATACCCATTTCCACTACGATGCCCTGGGAGGCAATGAGGCGCTCGGGGAGGCGGGCGTGCCTGTCTATGGTTCCGACTTCACCGTGCGGCTGCTGGCCGAGCGGGAAGACGCCATGCGGGAGCAGGTCGTGGGCTGGCTCCGCGGTCGGCCCGAAGGAGACTGGTTCGCAGATCTGAGGCTGGTTGCCCCGGACCATCTCTTCCCCGTGGACGAAGGGCTCGTCCTGGTGCGTGGGGATACGGTGCGGGTGATCTACCCCGGCCCGGCCCATTCATCCGACAATGTCGTGGTCTACCTTCCCAGCCAGAGGACCCTGTTCGGTGGATGCATGCTCCTCAGCGGCGACAGAATCGGCAACACCACCGATGCCGATGTGCCCGCCTGGCCTGCGGCGGTGGAGCGACTGAGGGGGCTACCGGCAGATTTCGTGATACCCGGCCACGGCGATCTCTTCACGCCGGGCCTGCTGGATCATACGGTTCACGTGCTGGCCGCATCTCAAGAATAGCAGCTTTCGGCTCGTCGCTCAGGGGCGGGTGCCGTTGACCTGCCGCGAACCATCGGTCGGTGGGAGGCGAGAAGACGGGGCGGACGCTACCGGATGGAGTGGCGAAGCCGGGAGAACCCCATGGTGGCGACCGAAAGGGCGCCGTGGAACATGACCTGCACGTCATACCACCCGCGGATCCCGGCGATCCTGCGCAGGACGTATGAGGGGCGGGCATAGTAGCGGGCATAGCCCCGTTCCACCAAGTCGACTATCTGTTCCTCAGTCATGGTGGGCGCGACAAAGGGCGCCGCCTTGAAGAGCATGCCAAGTCGCTCCTGGGGAGCATTGAGTCGTCCATAGCGGTCAATCTCGTCGTACAGCTTTGTGCCGGGAAACGGGGTCAGGGGGAAGAACTCCACGTAGAAGTGATTCATGCTGCACGCGAACCGTATGGTCTCCTGCCCCTCTTCATAGGTTTCCCCGGGGATCCCGAACACATAGGTGCCCATGCTCTCGATGCCCGCCCGGTGGGTGAGGCACACCGCCTCACGGCCCTGCTCTACCGTGGTGCGCTTGTTGAGCGTCGCCAGGTTCTTCTCCACACCGCTTTCCAGCCCGTAGCTGATGCACCAGCATCCGGCGCGCTTCATCATCCGCAGCAGTTCCTCGTCGACCGTGTCGACCCGGCCGGTGCACCAGAACACAATCTTCAGATTGCGCCGCAGGATCTCCTCGCAGATTCCCATGGCACGCTCTCGATTCAGCATGAACTGCTCGTCCCAGAATTTGATCTCGCGGGCCCCGTGCCTTCGTACATACGACTCGATCTCATCCACCACGTGGCCGGGCGAGCGATACCGCGTCGCGCCGTTGATGGTCTTGAAGCAGAAAATGCATCGGCTGGCGCAGCCGCGCGAGCTTATCACCTGCATCGCCGGAAGTCGCTTCACCTGGCCATAGGAAGGCCGATACGAATAGTGGGCGACGAGGTCATAGGCTGGCATGGGCAGCGCATCGAGGTCAGGAATGGGAGCGCGGGGAGGGTTCTGTACGATGAGGTCGCCGTCCCGCCAGACGCAGCCCTGCACGCCATCCAGATCGGCCCCTGACGCCACACGTGCGGCAAGTTCTACCACCGTGAGGTCGCCCTCCCCGTATACCACGGCGTCCAGCGCGGGCTCGTCGAGGCAGCGTGACATGAAGCCGGTGGGGGCCGGACCGCCTGCAACGGTGAATGTCTTCGGATCCAGACGTTTCACCCGACGGAATAGCTCCGTGGCCCGATTCCACATGAGCGTGACGCTGTAGACGCCCAGAAGATCAGGCTTCCATGCCTCGATCTCCCCCAGCAGTTGCGCTTCGGTGTGAAAGTGACCATCGAGGATCCGCACGTCATGCCCCGCCTGGCGCAAGGCCGCACCTACGGAGAGCACTCCCGGCATGGGCCAGACGCCCGATACGGCCCGTGTCTGGACCGAACGGATATCCTCGGTTCTCCAGGAGGGGGAGGTGAGAAGGCATTTCATGAAGGTTTCCTATCTTTAGGCACGCGCCCGTGACCACGGGGTGGGGTCACCATCCACGAATGGCGCGCGTTGTGCGGGGTGCTCCCCACGGGCAGCGGAATGCTGCGGACGGGAAAGAGTGCCGACAGCAGGTGCAAGACCACCGTCGAGGTGAAGACCGCCGTGGATCATCACGGGGAGCCAAAGTCCTTCACTGTTATGTCGCGGGAATGGGGATCGTACCTGAGCAGATACCCGCTCCGGCCCGGGAAGCGTTGCAGACATGCCCGGTCTGTCTCAGGGCTGATGTGCCGTGCATAGATGATCGGTCTGCGCAAGAACGGATCATTGTGTATGAAGCCAGAGGTGTAATAGTCGGCGGGCTCCTCCGGGCACTGCATGAACACCACGGCGGGGGTCTTTACCTGCTGTCGCGCGACTTCGTGAACCCTCGGATCAACGCCAAGGCGACGGTCAGTCAAATCACGAACCCGCATGGGCACGTACAGCACGAACGACACGAGGAACAGCGCTCCGACGGCGGCTAATGCGGCATTCGACCCGGCAACACCGAACCTCCGGCGGAGGCCGCTGACCCCTCCACGGATGCCCAGAGCCGAGAGGATCACGAGTCCCGGCCAGGAATCAAGGTAGTGTCGCGGCCCATGTTCGACTGCGGAATACCAACTGAAGAACAGAATGCTCCCGGTCATCAGCACTGCCAGCGCAAAGGCCCAACTCCATACGGAGCGGCGGCTGCACCAGAATCCCGCCATTGCCGGTATCAGCGAGATGAGCGGCCACCCGAACAGACCCGTCGAGAGGGTGGCAGACTGCAGCAGGAGGTTCCGGGCTCCTTTCGCGGGGTTGTGACCCATGCTGCCGTAGCTGGGCCCGTGGGAGGCGGAATCACCAAAGCCCAAAAGCGAATTGGGGTAGATGCATTGCCGTGCCGTGCACAGCGCGTGGCCGGTCACCGCATGGTTGTAGAACAACCAAAGGGTGATGAGGGGAACAGCGCCCAGCAGGATCCTCCCCCACCGTGCCCACAGCGGACCCCGGCGTTTCCACGAGCTCAACTCCACCACCATGATGGGCACCAGCAGAATCCCCGCCGCCAACGGGCGGACGAGGAAGAGTGCGCCGACGGCGACGCCGACACACCAATCCCACAATCGCCGATTGCCCCTTCCGTGGGCCTTGGCCACCGCCAGAAACACGAATGATGAAAGGGCCAGAGAGGTTACGTGGTAGCTGTGGCAGGCCGCCAGGAACACGAAGAAGGGAGAGATGGCACCAATGGCCAGTGCCAAGACCGCCAGGCCCGCGCCATGAAGGTGCGCGGCCAGGAAATAAAGAAGCCAGAGTGAAAGCGCACCAGTGAGCGGGCCGACCGCCCACGCCAACCCGAATCGGTCGGCGAGCCCCAGAAGTAGTGGATGGCCCGGTTCATAGGGAGTGATCCATCGGCCGTTCCAGATGACCATGCCGCGGAGCGCGAACGCATCGACGCACGCCGGCGGGGGTGCGCTCAGCGACCCCGCTGCCAGCGCCCTGCCCTGAAACAAATACTGCGCTTCGTCCCGGCTTCCGGGAAGCCTTTGCATGGGCCACGCTGCCACCGCAAGGAGTACGCAGAGCCCGAGAAACACCAAAGTCCACGGCCGCAGCCGCCCCGCGACTCTGTCCAGCGCCCCCGCGATGTCAAACTTCAGCAGCGCCCCACTCATCAAGGCCAACGCGCCGATGGCTGGCCCCAAGAAGAGAAGCTGCCACAGCTTGTCCCACCGGCGGCGGGACAGCACGGTGCTCACCTGCCTGCCGGAGACCATTCCGTAGGCTATGACGCCCGCAATCAAGACCGCCACGCTCCCAATCAAGAGCACCCGATACGCCCGCCGGGAGGATTCCCCGCGCATCGTATCTTGAACAAGAGCGCCAAGGCTCCCGTTGTCGTCGCCCGGGCCTTTCGCGGGAGAGCCCGAAATCATGGGTTCAAGTGGGGGAGGCGCTTCGGCTCGGAATCGCATCCCGACGAAGCAGTGCTCTTAGCGGCCGTCGCACACGCCAGTCGACCGCATCGAGTATGACCCGGGTAACGGTCATCTCCCCCTTAGTCTCGTGACGTCGGGTGAGCACATTGGCAATCTGGCGGAGGCTGGCGCCGGGACGGTGGAATGCTCTCACGGTGAGGAACATCGCATAGATGGCCGTTCGAAATCGGGAAAGGGCTCGGTAGTCCTTCCGCCAGCGGGGACTGAAGCACATTTCCTCCGCTTCACACCCCGGAAAAGCCTCCATGGAGGCCGTGCCCGGAAAGGGCGTCATAATGGGGATGATCAGCTCATCCAGGCCTTGGCGGGCCAGGTGAGCGACATACCGCCTGGTCATCGCGCGGTCTTCATCCTCCTCGCCGGGATAGCCTAACATGAAACATGCATTGGTGCGAATACCCCTCTTGGATGTCATGGCCACGGTGGCGCTCACCCGCGAGAGATCCATGCGCTTGCCCATGAGCTCCAGAACCCTGGGTGAGCCGGTCTCGGGAGACACTGAGAGATAACGGAACCCCGCCCGGGCCATCAGGTCTACCAGTTCCTCATTCAGGGTCATGGCATTGATGCCCGAGGGAAGGCAGAAAGTGAACCCGCGACCCAGCCTGATGACCTCCCGGCATATCTCTGCGCAGCGCGCTCGGTTCAAGGCAAAGTTCTCATCCTGGATGTGAAAATCGGTGATGCCCCACCGATCGTGATAGAAGACCAACTCCCTCAGAACATCATCTGGCGAGCGGGCCAGCCACTTGCCTCCCGACATCAGGGGCGCCTGGCAAAAGCCGCAGTGGAACGGGCAGCCGCGGGAGGTGATCACGTTCATGTACGGCCCGCGCACCGGGCCGTGGCCGTAGGGCAGCTTCCAGTAGTTCTCCAGCGGGAGCAGCTCCGCGGCGGGGAGAGGAAAGCCGTCCAGTGTCCCCAGAAGCTTCGTGCGCGGGCGGATCACTTCCCCTGTGGCCAACCCCTCGACTTCTTCCAGGGAGCCACGGCCTTCCAGTGCATCGAGAAGCGCGGGAAGCCGGTGTTCGCCTTCGCCCAACACGACAAAGTCAGCGCCCAAGGCAACGAACTGCTCCGGCACAAACGTCGGGTGGTACCCGCCCACGATAAGGGGCATACCGGGGAATGCATCCCGCAGTTCGGACAGTAGTGCCCGCGCTATCGCCTGCTCGGTGGTACAGTGGACGCTCAACCCGATGGCATCGATCTCCCCTGTGACCGACCTGACGATCTCTGACGGCGTCAGACCCCGGGCCACATACTGACGTGCAAACGAATAAAGCCTCCGGGGGGCACTGCCATAGGCGTCCAGCACCGCCACGGGATGCCCCGCGGCCTGTACCACCGCGGCAAGATGGGCAATCCCGATGGGAATGCCGGGGATGGAGCCGTAGAAATCGCCTCGGTGATGAATCACGGGAGGGCGGATCAGGAGCAGCTTCATTTCGGCGTGCAGGATAGCGTGGAGAGCCGCCACCTGTCGACGGACAGGCTATCGAAGAGCGTGGTACGCAGAGCGCACCCATCCCGGAAGCGGACTATCCGACGTGGGACACACGGGAGGCGGTCAGAGCACGTGTCACAGCCGCGCTCCACGGGGTTGACGATCTGCTCCAGCGTCACTTCTTCCTCCCCGAAGACCACCACGTCCAGCGGGGGATCATCGAAACCGGCGGCGCGGCGAGACGACACTTCATCGAAGACTTCTAGCTTGCGGTCAGGAGAAGAAAAAAGCCCTTGATGTTCTTCTTCAGGTCATGGATGTTGCGCATCTTGCGGATCCGCTGCCCTACCAGACGCGGCCGCAGGTAGAAGCGCTTATGTCCCTGCTTGATGAGACTGATGATCTGCTCTTCGGTCATCCCCTCGGGCACAAACGACACGTTCTTCAGATCGTACGGGGCTTCGTGCTTCACGGCGCGAATCCTGCCGGACTGCACGTCTTCATAGACCGCCGAACCCGGGAACGGGGTGAGCGACACGAACACCGCGAAGTCCAACCCGATGGAACAGGCGAACTCGATGGTCTGCAAGCCCTCCTCATAGGTCTCGCCAGGGATGCCGAACATGAATGTGCCGTATGCCTCGATGCCGGCCTTGTTCGTCATGCGCACGGCATCGGCGATCTGCGTGAGGGTAAGTTCCTTCCGCAAGGTGTCGATGTTCTTCTGCACGCCCGATTCTATGCCGTAGAGCACCCGCCAGCATCCGGCCCGCTTCATGTGCCGCAGCAGCGGCAGGTCTACCTTGTCGGCCCGGGCATTCACGCACCAATCAACCTTCAGTCTGCGCCGAAGCATCTCGTCACAGACCTCGCTGGCCCGGCGCTCGGACAGCGTAAATGTGTCGTCCCAAAACGCAACATCCACCACACCGTGATCGCGATGCAGCATCTCAATCTCATCCACAATATTGCGCGCGCTGCGCATCCTCGTGAACGGATCTGTGTGGCAGAAGGTGCAGTGATACGGACACCCACGGGATCCGATTATGGACTCGTGGGGCAGCCGGTGGTAGAAGGTCGGCGAGGGAAGGTACTTGGAAAGGTCAACCACCGAACGATCGGGAAACGGCAACGTGTCCAAGTCTTTCACCGGGGGGCGCGGCGGGTTGACCGCCACCTCCCCGTCATTCCGGTAGATGATCCCCTGAACTCCCTCCAGCGGTGCCCGATCCTGGAGCCGGCGCATGAGCTCCCGTGCGGTGATCTCGCCGTCACCGTAGACGACGATGTCCAATTCGGGACACTCCTCGAAGCACTGCTCTTTCCACAGGGTCGGGTGAATGCCCCCCGCCACAAGAGTCAACTCGGGGAAGGCGCCGCGCAGAGACCGGGCCAAATGCTTCATGTTGCGCCAGTCGACGCTGGTGACCGTCATCCCGACCACGTCCGGTTGTATCCGCCTGACCGTCTCCAGCACGATCTCCGGGGTGCTGAAGAGCCCTTCCAGATAATGCACCTCATGCCCGTCGCCCTTCAGATGGGGCACGAGGTACAGCAGGGAAGGCGAGGGAACGACATTGACCAGAGGTCGTATCTTGAGCCAGCCGAAGCCTTTCCTCCGGATGTTCATGAAGCGGTGCTGATCCTGCTCCCACGGGGCAGGCACGGTCATGAGCAGGACACGCATCGATCAGTACCTCTTGCCAAAGAGAAACGAGACTGCGCCCGAGACGATGCCCGCATCGATGGCGGCGACATCAGCCACGAGAAGCGCGGCGATCGCGCCGGCTTGGAGGGCGCCGCGGCGACGGGAAATGAAGAACAAGAACGGAAGCTGGAAGAGAATCACGCACGCACCCAGCGCGACCGCAAGAGGCACTGCCCCCGCCCAGGCCGCCGCGATCCCCAAGGGAAGACAGGCGAGACTCCCCAGCCAGGCCCTCATCTCGCCGGCGCGGGCTGTGCTCACGGCCCAACCACCACCGGGATGCAATACCGCTACATCCCTGGCCAAAGCCCGGCGCAGCATGAACCGCGTCTTTGCCGCAGCCAGACGGAAATCATAGCGCAGCAGTTCACCTGCTCCATAGTGCCGGTCGTGAATCACCCGAAGCCGCGAGTCAAGGAGAATGCGGCCTCCTCTCCGCACGACGCGATGCCCCAGGTCTGCGTCTTCCACCGTCGGCACGGTGATCCTCTCATCGAAACCACCCAGTTCACGAAACAGCGACGCTCTGATGGCGAAGAAGAACGACGCGGCCGACACCAGCCAGGGGTTCTTGATCCGTCGCGTCCATGAGTAGTGGTAGTAGAGGTTCTTGTACTGGCTGGATGCATTTGGATGCGGGCATTCCGCGGCATAGATCCCCTGCACCGCATCGGGGCAGTCTGGCGCCTGAAAGTGGTGGAGGAGGAGGGTGAACGCATCGGGCGGAACCATGACATCGGCATCCACGAACACTACGATCTCTCCGCCAGCCTCGCGGGCGCCCAGATTCCTGGCCCTGGACGCGCCCACTGACCTCGGCAGGGTAATGACCCGCGTGGCGTCGCGTTCCGCAAGGGACGCCGTCGCATCGCAGGATCCATCATTGACCACAAGGATCTCTAGTGACATCCCCCCCGCGCGGCGGAGAGCAGCCAGGCACGAGGGAAGGGTGGGCGCAGCATCCCGCGCCGGCACCACTGCGGACACCGTCATGAGAAGCGGGGAAGCGTCGGGTCGCGACGGATACCCAGGCGGTGTAGGAAAAAGCGCGCCATGTGGCCCAGAAGGCTGAGCCCGTAGCGGATTCCCTGGCGAAAGCTCATCTTGGAGCTGTCATCGGCGAAGCGTGTCGGGCTGGGGATTTCGTCGATCCGGTGGCCGCGGGCAGCCAGATGCACCATGATCTGAGTGTCGAAATCGAATCGGTCGGAGAAGGTGTGAAAGGGAACCGCCTCCAGCCCTCGCCTCGAATATGCGCGGTAGCCGTTGTGAAACTCGGAAAGCCGCGTGCCGAACACGAGGTTGCCCAAAAACGTCAGGGTTCGGTTCGGAATGTACTTCCAGATGGGCATACCCCCCTTCAGGGCATCACCGCTCTTGATGCGTGACCCGGTCACGCCATCGGCCCCCGCTGCCACGGCTTCGACGAATCTGGGTAGGATGGCGGGGCTGTACTGAAAATCCGAGTGGAGCAAGACCACGATGTCGGCCGCATGCTCCAGAGCCCAGGCGTATCCCGTCTTCTGTGCTCCGCCGTATCCTCTGTTTTTCGGATGGTTCACCACCGCAAGGCCCAGAGAGCGGGCGACTTCATCGGTGCCGTCGCGGCTACCGTCATTCACCAGGACGATTTCGTCCACCCATCCTTCGGGGATGGCCGCCACGGTCTTCGCCAGAGTGCGGGCGGTGTTGTAGGCGGGCATGACCACTACGACCCTGCGACCCGAAGCGTGCGCGCTCACTGTGTCAAAACCTCCTACCCACAGCATACTCCAGGGCGCCTACCATGAGCCCAGCCCCCACAGCCAGCATGTCGAACCACAGCATTCCAAGAGAGACCATGGCGGCCACCCAGCCGTGGGTGACTCTGACATGCGTGAGGAACCCGCCGCCGAGACAGGCCAAAACTACCCAGGCCCCGAGAAAGACCGCCAGAAGTCTCCAGCCCGGCATCACCAGCAGTGCGCCCAGCAGAAGGGCAATCCCCCACGACACGGGAATTGCCAGCACAATCCTGCGGGAATGGTGTGTCAAGTTGCTGCCCACATTGGCATAGCGACGAAGAAGCCGGAGGCGAACATGCCGCAAGGCGCTCTTCATCTGGCTGCGCCCCATCCGGAATCGGCGGATGAGAAAACGACCGAGCGTGTAGTCAGCCAAGTGATCCACCAGAAGCGTTCGGTCAAGCAGTATCTGATAGCCTTTGTCCACCAACGTATACCCAAACTCCTCATCCTCCACGGTGGCCCCCGGTATCCGCTCGTCGAATCCGCCTGCCCGCAAGAATACGTCCCGGCGCACTGCGGCGCACCACGTCGCAAACACACTGGTATGGTCTCCCGGCACGCGGCGCAGGGAATAGTGGTAGTAGTCGTTCTGATAACGGCTCCACGGGTTGGCCACGGGGCCCGGGCATCGGTAGAGGCTCTGCACCGCCGCCACGTCCGGATGTCGGGAGAAATCCTCCCGGACCCGGTGCAGCGTATCCGAAGCGATCACCACATCGGCATCCACGAAGACGATGATGGCCCCCCGAGCCGCCCGCGCCCCCGCATTGCGGGCGGCGGCGGCGCCTCGCCGGGAGGTCAGCCGCACCAGACGGTGACACAGATCGCCGGCGATGCGGGCAGAGTCGTCGGCAGACTTGTCGTCAACTACGATAAGCTCGGCGTCATCCAGGCCTGACCCGCACACCGCCTCAAGGCATCGGCGAAGAGTCCCCGCGGCATCATGCGCGGGGACCACAATGGAGAGGTCCGGAAGGGACCGGCTCGATTCGGCGGCCATTGTAACAACCCTGAAGGCTCCCCCATGCCGCGCCCACTGGCAGGCTCTCGGCCGGAGAACCGGAGAGAATGGAACAAAGTTCCCGGGTCATGGGAACGGGAATCTTCCAATGTCACCGTTGGGAGTCTGGGTGTCAATGTGGACTCTGGTCGACCTCGCCCTCAGGGAACGGGCGCGCGGGCCTGCACCTTTGAGGACCGTGCACCACCTTCCTGCTTGACATCTCGCCCGGACATCGTACCATCGAGTCTTCATCCCCTGTGTGTCGCGAATCCGCAGTCACGTCCCACGGCCTTGAGGGCGTGACAGTGGGCCGGCACGGTGGTGCCGGCGGTCTCCATGGATACGACCGGCCCCGCCGGAATCAGAGAAGGCAGGTAGCCTGCGTGCATACACCCTCCATCGCGGTGATCACTCCCATCGAAGACGGCATACCCGTCCAGGTGTCCGCCTACAAAGCGTGGATGCCCCGATACGGCAGCGTTTCGGTGGCCCAGGCCCTCAAGGATGCGGGCTATGAGGTCCGCCATTACTGCGAGCACTCAGGAAGCGTCATCGATTGGGAGTGGGTCTTCTCCTGCGACTATGTCGGCCTGTCGCTCATGACGTTCTGCGCCCGCAAAGGCGCCCAGTACGCCCGGCGGATCCGCGAGCACTCCAAGGCCCGCATCATTGCCGGGGGCTGCCATGCCTCGGTCGCGCCGGAGGACTGTCTGGATTTCGCCGACATCGCCGTCCGCAACGAAGGCGAGGCCGCGCTGCTGGAGGTGCTGGATGCCCTGGGCCACGGGGGTGATCTCTCGGGTGTGCAGGGTATCAGCTATCGCGACGGGTTCGGCCAGATACGGCACAATCCTGATCACGCCTTCATTGCGGATCTGAGTAGAGTCGTCGACATCTCTCTCATCGATGGCTACCCCAGGAATGACCCACGCCGGTTCCTCAAAGAGGCGTTCAGGCGGCGCCAGATTCCCCGGATCAGCCTACCCGTAGCGCAGACATCCCGGGGCTGCGTGCACCGCTGCCGTTTCTGCATGGTCAAGTTCGAGCTGGGATCAACCTACCGCCGCCGTCCTCCGGAGGTGGTGGTGCAGGAGATCGAAAAAGCCTTCGATCATCTTAGATCGCGCACCATCTTCTTGGTGGACAATGACTTCACCCACGACACCGACCATGCGCTGGCGGTGCTTACGCCACTGGTCGAGAAGTACGGCGGGAGATTTAACATCTACTTCTTCAGCCGTATCGATCTCGCGAAGAAGCCGCGGCTGCTGGAGGTCTTGCGCACCATCGACAATGTCTATATCGGCGTCGGGTTCGAATCAACCAATGATTCGACCTTGTCGGAGTTCTCCAAGGGGCAGCGCCACGGCGACTTCATCGAGAGCGTCGACACGCTTCACCGGTACGGATTCAATATCCACGGCCTCTTCATCTTCGGCGCGGATACCGATACGGTCCGGAGTCTGGAGGAGACTGTGGGATTCGCTCTGCAAAACAAGCTCTACACGGTGGGGTTCAGCGCCCTCTACGATATCCCGGGCAAAGAGAAGACCCTGGGCCTCCCCCAGCTCATTCCTGACCATCGCTTCATTCATCGGGACTGGCGACTCTTCACGAGCCACTTCGTCGTGCACTACCCAAGACAGATGCGGCCCAGCCAGCTCCAGCGCGCCATCATCGACGGCCAGAAGCGCTTCTTCCGCGAGAACCGGGCGACCTTCTTCCAGTACTTTCCGGTGTACGCCAGCTCCGAGCCTTATATTCGCTACCTCGAACAGGCGGAGCGGGATCTGTACGACACCCAGGATCGCCTCATTGAGGAACGGCTCATGGGGAGAACCTACGAGGATCTTCCCGACCTCGTGCCGCTGCGGGCCAGTCGGTGGGTGAAAAGCCGGGAAACCGGGGAGTTCATCCTGCAGAACGCCTTCCGCGCCAAGGCATGGCAGATGCTGTCATCCAACTTCGGCCGTCGGGGGACCGGGGCCAAACCCCTCATCCTCGGCAGCCTCCAGACGTAGCATCTCATCCTCGGGGCGCCTCACATTGTGAATGAGGGCTTCCATGGCGTGTATCGTGAAGGCGGCAAGACTCAAGGAGTCAGAACCCAGAGTGGCCCCTGAATGGGCGCCGAGTGCCGGGCGCCGCTTCCCGCAAGGCGCCCATATCCGAGATCGCTGGCGGGAATCGGATACGACAGTCTCGCTCCCTCTCCACCAAGCCCCCAGTGACGGTCGCCCCTTCGGGGGCGAACAGCCATCCGCCCGAATGCTCATTCCCCACAAATCCGACAGTCTTCGGCCCGCAAGAAGCCTGCCCACGCTACGGGGGTCAGGATTCCACTGAACTACTGAGCCTTCCCTTATCACGCATACGCCGGAACCACAGCCAGGCGGCGTTGCTCCAATCGATTCTCAGCCGGGGCATTCCCATAAGGATCTTGGGCGCCTTGGCGGCATAGAAGCGGCGGTAGGCCCGGCGTTGGAGACGCCGCAGCTCCTCCCCGGAGACGGCGCTCAGGTTGAAGTAGCCGGAGAGGTAGTTGTACTTCCCGAAGTCCAGCGTCGCCGACTCTTCCGGCCCCACCGTTTCGTCCCACAGCGGCGTTCCAGGGTAGGGTGTGACGATGAAGAAGCTGGCGAAGAACAGATCCGTGGCAACGGCATAGGAGATCGTCGCCTCCATCTCCTCGGCCGTCTCCGTGGGAAACCCAAGCATGAAGTAGCCGTTGGTCACAATGCCGTCGGCATCGGCCCAGGTGATCGCCTCGCGAACGCGCTCAATGTCCAAGTGCTTGTGGATGAGCTTCTGAAGGCGCGATGATGCGGTCTCAACCGCCACGGCAAGGTTCGTGGTGCCTGCATCGGCCATCAGACTGACCAGCTCCCGATCCAGCCTGTCGGCACGGACTCCATTGGGAAATGCGAGCTGGAAGCTCCCGTCCATCCGGCAGAGCCCTTCGCAGATGGCCTTCGCCCTGGGCAGGTCAAGGTTGAAGATATCGTCATATACCTCGATATCGCGAATGCCGAAGCGCCCCACGATCTCTCGCGCCTCCTCCACCACGTTCTCTGCGGATCTCGGGCGGAACTGCTTCCCGAAGAGGTTGTGGCAGTAAAAACACTGGTAGGGACACCCTCGCGAGGTGAACAGGGGAAGGAACCGGCCACGCTTGAGATTGCCGGCTCGCCCCCGGCGTGCATAGAGATTGATGTCTACCAGATCCCATGCGGGGAAGGGAAGCGCATCCACATCGGAGACGGCTTGGCGCGGCGGACCCCAGGCAACCTGCCCATCGGTGCGCCACCCAACCCCCGGGATTTCCGGCCGGTCTCCTCCACCCTCCACCGCGCGGACGACTGCGGCAAAGCTCTCCTCGCCTTCACCCGTCACCAAGACATCGATGTTCCCATCGGCGATGACATCGGCAGTGCATGCGGAAATGTGAGGGCCACCGACAACAACGGCCGTACGTCGATCTGATGCCTTGGTCTCCGCGGCAACCCGATGCATGCTGGCTGCTTCGCATGTCAAGGCGGAAACCGCCACCATATCGGCCGGAGAGGAGGAGAGTCGCTGCTTCAGGAGCGTGAACGGCTCGGGATGGCACCGAAGGTCAAGGAGCTCTATCTCGTGGCTCTTCTCCAAGGACCGGAGGTAGGAAGCCAAGTACATCAGCCCCAGCGGGTACGATATCTGCGGGACTTCTCTGTTGAAGGAAGAACACTTGACCATGAGGATGCGCATATCCGTTCTCCTGTGACTGTGCCGTGGCGGAACCTACCCGGCGGAACGTATTCGTCAATACCGGCGCCCATCATGAGGCACAGCAGTGAAGAAGTGAAGGGGCACGGGCATTCGGTAACAGGACAGTGAGACGAGTGCGATGTGAGTGAGCCGGGATCGGCGGGCCGAAAGCCGAGAGCCTCCACCCCATCGGCAAAACCCCCGATCGAGGCCATAACCCGTACGCGCCCGGCAACGCCCGGCTTGCGACGAGTCCGCACCGTCTTCATTATGATCCCTGCGGGCCCCCGGGGGCTCCCGGCGGACCGCTCGGAATGGTCTCGCGGTTCCCTCTCATGACTCCCGCTGGGAAGGATCCTTTTCGTGTTGAAGAACAGATGGCGTGTGCGCCGTTGGTCCCTGGTTTCCAAGAGACGAGCATGGCCGGCCATCCTGCTCGCCCTTCTCTCCTGCGGGGGCGGCCGGGACCTTGGTGTCGTGAGCCTCATGGATGGCATTCCCGATGACCTTCCCGCGGGGCCATGGCGAGTGGTATACCTGCACGACAGGCTGCACGACGGCGCCGTGGCGGCGGCGGAC
>JAFGKV010000013.1 GCA_016928395.1 Candidatus Fermentibacterota bacterium
CCCGACACGGGCGGAGTCAGAGCTCCGCCCCTACAAGGCAACGGTTCCTCGCAGGCCTCCGTAGGGGAGGGCGTCTCTGCCCTCCCGTGCAGCCGAACCCCGCCCCCGACGGGCGACCAGAGACGGTCGCCCCTACGAGGGCAACGGTTTCTCGTAGCGCAGGGCGGGCCTGATAGCTGAGGGCCGATAGCTGACAGCAGATGGCCAACTGCCGGCCGTACTCTCCACCTCGAAAAACCTGAGTGCTCTCGCATCCAGAGGCCCCACTGACAACGGACGACTGAGAACCGCGAGCGAAGCGACCCGAGGCCTCTCCATTGCGCCTGCTCTCTAGACAATAGTCATTGTGCCTCTGTCCCTGCGCTCAGAACCATCTGCTCTGGAGGCATTCGTGGTTGCCGACCATCATCATCCCCCTTCTCCCAGCCATCATCACGACGCACGGCAGGCTTCCGTCCGGCGGCTTCGCATTGCCCTAATGATCAACCTGGCGTATCTGATCGTGGAGGTCATCGGCGGGCTCCTTTCCAACAGCCTGGCTTTGCTGGCTGATGCCGGGCACATGGTGACCGATGTGGCGGCATTGGGCGTGGCGCTGGTCGCCGCCAGGCTGGCCATGCTTCCTGCCAGCCCCCGGCGGACCTTCGGTCTTCTGCGTGCCGAGGTCTTGGGCGCGTTCCTCAACGGCGCAGCCCTGGTCATTATGGTTGGGTTCATTGCATTCAAGGCAGTACAGCGCCTGGGAGCCCCTCCCGTGATTGAGGGCCCATTGATGCTGGCGGTGGCAGCCGGAGGGCTGGCGGCCAATGCTGCCGCCGCCGCGGTCCTCTTCGGCAGCCGAAAAGAGAACCTCAATGTCAGGGGGGCCTTCGCCCACATGGTTGCCGATGCTCTGGGATCGGTCGGGGCCATTGTGGCCGGAGGGGTGATCGCGCTGACGGGCTGGGTTCCCATCGACGCGGTGGCGAGCCTGATCATCGGTGCGTTGATCTTGTACAGCGGCGTGGGTCTCCTGAGGGAGAGCCTTCAGATCCTGCTTCAGGGCACGCCGGCCGACATCGATTTCGATGAAGTGCGCACCGCGCTTGCCGAGATAGAGCACGTTACCGAGGTCTACGATCTGCACATCTGGACCATCACCTCCGGTTTCCCGGCCTTGAGCGCCCATCTCCGGCTCGAACCGGACTGCAGTGATACCGCCCACTGGCAGAGCTGCCTTGCCTTTGCCCAAAAAATGCTCAGGGAGCGTTTCGGCATCGTGCATTCCACTTTGCAGTTGGAATCACCGACTCATCAGCGCGACCAGAGGCCGGTGTAGGCTCGCTTGGCGAGCAGGGTTCAGGGTTCGGGGTTCAGTCGGGCCTCCGAGGGTGCAGGCACTCAGATCATTTGGGGTGAGAGGACGGCGCATTGCAGGAGCGCGGTGCCGCGGCTTCCTTGTAGGAGCCCCGCATCCAGAGGTGCGGGGCGATACGGGTGGGGCTCACCATCAGATCGTCTACATCTTCGCGCCGTACGGCGCTCCTACAGTGTAGCCACGCCGCTCTGCGGCGCGCCCCTGTCGGGCCTGAAGGCCCTCCTACACTGCCCATGCAGCCCACGTCGCCCGCCTTCGGCTCGGGCTCGGTATCGCTATCGTTGTCGCTGTCGTAATCGTAATCGACGCGCCGGGCAGTCAAGTACGGGCTCGCTTGGCGAGCAGGGCTCAGGGTTCGGGGTTCAGTCGGGCCTCTGAGGGTGCGGAGCGCACCCAGATCTCAAGGGTCGAGTATGCGGCGCAGTGGGGGCGGCGTCACCCACGAATGCCCGACCTGCTGTTCGCGACTGACGTCGCTCCTACACTCTACGTCCACGGCGTTGTTGCCTCGTAGGGGCGACCGTCTCTGGTCGCCCGCCAGGGTGAGAGTGCGGAACATTGCAGCGATGGGGATGGTTGGATGAACGGATGGAGGGATCTCCTGAATCCTGAGTTCTGACGTGTGTATCCTGAGCTCCGCCGACTGCCGGACGTGCCCCTCCATCCTTGACGCATGGGCACCCATTCGGCAAGTTGGGGCAGTGAGGCGACATTCGGGTTTCTCTCCAGGCATACCCGGCCTGTCATCGCCCGGATTCTCGCCCATCTCCGCTGGAGCTAGTGATTTCCCGCGTTCTTTCCCCTGTGCGTATCTCCCGGGAGGCCACCATGATTCGACGTAACGGGCTTGCCCTTGCCTGCGTTCTTGCCGTCACTGCGCACGCCTACGGCGGCGTGAAGACCCTGACCCTTGACGGCACGACAGACTCTGCGACTCCATCCTTCACCGTCGTTGAACAGACGGCCGGTTCTCTCCGCCTTCAGATGCGACTCGGCGCCCTGGACCACGAGGAGTTTGCGGTAGACGGCGAAGTATTCTCGGCCTTCACGATTCCGGGAGGCGGGATCCGCGGCGCCGACGGGCAACCGGGGCTTCCCGTGATCACCCGGCTCGTGGCTGTCCCCAGCAATGCGGCCGTCTCAGTGAAGAGCGTGACTCATAAGCAGACGGTGCTGGCCGGGTATCGGGTGTTCCCGGTGCAGCCGGATCAGGCAGCGGACTTCGTCATTGACCGGGCAGCCTACGCGCAGCCCATCGTCAACGCACCCCCAGCGGTCGAAGTCGGCGAGCCCGCCCTGTTCCACAGCCTCCGGGTCGTACCGTTGACCTTCAGCCCGGTGACCTACGATCCCCTGCGAGACGAGCTGACGGTATGCACCGAGATCGAGGTGAAGCTGGACTTCGGCGGCCATGACCCGCGCAACGGCTCGCCGCTGCCGCGGAGCCGCATACCCGAATCCTTTCACTTCATGTACCAGGATGTGGTGCTGAACTACGACGCGTCTATGGACCGCAGCGGCGTCGAGGTCGGCCCGGGGACGTACCTTGTGATCCACCGGGCGGTTGACGGCGTATTGACGCGGCTGCAGCCCCTCATTGATTGGCGTACCCGGCAGGGTTTCAATGTACTGGTGGCGTCGACGACGCAGACGGGGACGACGACGACCACCATCAAGAACTACATACAGAACATCTACGATACCGCAGATCCGCCTTTGGAGTTCGTGACCCTCGCCGGTGATGCGGACGGCACGTATGCGATACCGTGCTACAGCTACTCTGGCGGTTCGGCCGATCACCAGTACACGATGCTGGAAGGCGGGGACAACCTGGCGGACGTGCATCTGGGTCGGCTGTCGTTCAGCGATCTGAACAATCTCCAGGCCATCGTGACCAAGATCCTGACCTATGAGACAAACCCCCCGACCATCGACGCGGGCTGGTTTCGGCGCGCCAGCCTGACCGGCGATCAGAGCACCTCAGGCATCACCTGCATCCAGGTCAACCAGTGGGTGAAGACCCAGCTCCTCCGGGAGGGCTACACCCAAATCGACACCATCTGGTCGAGCCCTTTCGTCAGCCAGATGGTCAACAGCCTTAACCAGGGGTTGACCGTGTTCGGCTATCGGGGGTATCTGGGCATGAGCGGCTTTGGTACGGGGGATGCCTCCGGCTTGACCAACGGCTTCAAGCTGCCGTTTGCCCTCATGCCTACCTGCGGCACGGGAGACTTCTCCGGATCTACCTGCCGGCCCGAAGCGTTTCTCCGCAATGCGAACGGCGGCGGCATCGGCGCGGTCGGCACCGCCACACTAAGCACCCATACCCGCTACAACAACTGCTACTACAACGGCGCCTGGGAGGGGGCCATCAACGGCGCCGATCACCGCCTCGGTTCGGCTCACACGCGGGGAAAGCTGAATCTGTACCTCAACTTCCAGTATGACGGGAGCAATGCGATGGCCTTCTCGTGCTGGAACAACCTGATGGGAGACCCGGCGACGCCGATGTGGACGGGGTTTCCCGTGACGCAGATGGTGAGCTACCCCGCGACGCTGCCGGTGGGAGCCGCCTCGGTGCCGGTGACGGTGACGTCGGCGTTCGGGCCGGTGGAAGGGGCGTTGGTGACGCTGCATAAGGGGAGCGAAGTGCACGTGAGCGGCTACACGGACTATGCGGGCCGCATCAACCTGCCTTTGGGGGCGGTGACGGCGGGTGCGGTCTTGGTGACGGCGACGAAGCACAATCACAAACCGTATCAGGGATCGGTGACCATGGGGTCCGGCGGGACCTATGTGGGCTACGTGAACTCGACGGTGGATGACGACGGTAGTGGCGGCAGCTCGGGCAATGGCAACGGCATAGTGAATCCTGCGGAGACCATCGAGCTGGCCGTGGCATTGCGGAACTACGGGACATCCACGGCGACCGGGGTCACGGCGACCCTGTACAGCATTGATCCGTATGTGACCATCCTCGACGGAGACGAATCCTTCGGCGATATCGGAGCGGGCGCCACGGTGTGGAGCGCGGAGGATTTCGACGTTTCAGTGGCCCCCGCGACGCCAGACGGTCACGTGCTCTCCCTTGATCTGACCGCGCAGAGCGGCTCTTCGAGCTGGACCTCGCTGATCCAGCTTCCGGTACAGAGTGCGGCGTTTGAGGCGGATCACTTCACCTGGGGCGGTGGGGGGCTGACGCCGGATCCCGGTGAATCGGGGACCTTGAGCGTTCGAATCAGCAATACCGGCAGCATCGCGGGCGCGACAGTGACCGGCGTCCTCGCCACCAGCAGCCCCTGGATCACGGTCACCGACGCCACCGGCAGCTACGGCTCCATCGCGGTGGGCGGGGCGGTGGAGAACACGGCGAATCCCTTTGCCCTGAGCATCGCGCCGGATTGCGTGAAAGGGCATCAGGCCTCGTTTACCCTGACGCTGACGTTCAATGGGCAGGCCCAGGATATTGTGGAGTTTACCTATCCCATCGGGACCACGGCGACGACCGATCCGACGGGACCGGATGCATACGGCTACTATGCGTTCGACAACACCGATACGGGCTACCTGTATGCGCCGACCTATAGCTGGGTGGAGATCGATCCGAACTACGGCGGCCCGGGCGCCGATGTCGGACTTACTGATTTTGGGTATCAGCAAGACCACACGAAGGTGATGACGTTGCCCTTCACGTTCCGGTTCTACGGGGAGGACTACACGCAGATCAGTATCTGCTCCAACGGCTGGGTCGCCATGGGGCAGTCCTACCTGAAGCTTCTCATGAACCAGATCCTGCCCGGGTCCGGTTCGCCGGAGGCGGCGATCTGCGCGTTCTGGGATGATCTGTACCAGAGCGGCACCAACAGGGTGTACTACTGGCACGACACGGCGAATCACCGCTATGTGATCCAGTGGAGCCGCATGAAGAACTACATCGACAGTTCACCCAGCCAGACGCAGAACGTCGAGGCGATCCTCCATGATCCGGTCTACTACCCGACACCGACGGGCGACGGCGAGATCTTGTTCCAATACCAGACGGTGAACAATAGCGACTATCGAAACGGATACGCGACCGTCGGCATCCAGAACCAGGATCACACGGATGGGCTGCTGTACACCTATGCGAACAGCTACACAACGGGCTCAGCCAGCCTGACCGCCGGCCGTGCGATCCGCATCCTGCCCATCGGCTCGCTAACCATCGGCACGCTGCAAGGCGACGTCACCAATGCGAGCAACGGAGGGACGCCGATACCGGGGGTCACGATCCGGGCGATAGAGACGAATCAGACCATGGTCACCGGTGGCGACGGTCACTATACCGGTTCCCTGCAGGAAGGCACGTATACGATTCGGGCGGAGCATCCCAGCTTCGCCCTAGAGACCGTGGGGGGAGTGGCCATCGTGGAAGACGAGACCACGACGGTGAACTTCTCGCTGACGGATGTGGCGGGGCCAGCAATCAGCGCGACGACGGTGCTGCCGACTACCGACGACACGACAGGCCCGTATGTGGTGGAGACGACCATCACGGATTACTCTTCCATCACGGGAAAGCATCTGTACTACACGATCAATGGGGGTTCGGCTCAGGAGGCTGCGCTGGCGGTCATCAGCCCCACGACAGGCCTGCACCGTGCGGAGATACCGGGGCAGCCGCTGAACACCCAGGTCGAGTACTGGGTGGAGGCGCAGGACATAGCCGCCAACACGAGCCGTGATCCTTCGTCGGGCACCTATGGGTTTGGCGTTTTGGCTTCGGTGGTCATCGCCTCTCACGACATGGAGAGCGACCAGGGGTGGACAGTGGGCGCCACGGGCGATGATGCCACATCAGGCATCTGGGTGCGGTGTGATCCCAACGGCGTGTGGAATAGCAGCGTGGAGGTGCAGCCGGAAGATGATGCCACCCCCGATCCGGGAGTCATGTGCTTCATCACGGGCAATGATCCGCCCGGATCGACCCAGGGCGCCGACGATGTAGACAATGGCACGACGACCTTGTTGAGCCCATGGTTTGACCTGTCACAGTATGTCGGAGTCGTCCTCAACTACCGGCGGTGGTATACCAACGATACGGGCTCCTCGCCTGGGTTGGACTACTGGGTGGTGCAAGTGACTGCCGACGGCTCGACATGGGTGACCCTGGAGAATACGGCGGCCAGCGACCGCAGTTGGGCGCTGAAGACGTATGCATTGGACGAGTACATTGCCCTGAGCAATACCGTGCGATTGCGTTTCGTCGCGTCCGACGTCTCGCCGGGCTCCGTCGTGGAAGCCGGTGTAGACGACGTGATGCTGACCGGCTTC
>JAFGKV010000014.1 GCA_016928395.1 Candidatus Fermentibacterota bacterium
GGTGAGAAGTGAGGAGAAAGGAGTGGGCTGAGAGCCGAGAGCCAACTGCCGGCTGTACTCTCAACCCTGAGAATTCTGAGTGCGCCCCGCGACCTCAGCGGCCGCACTGAACCCTGAACCCTATGCCCTGCTCGTAAGGCGAGCCGAACCCTGTGCCCTGCTCGCGGAGCGAGCTGCCTCAATCCCGTGGGCATGCCGGGGGAGTCCATACCATCTCGGACGCGCGAAAAACCTCCTCGGCGTCGGCTAACAGGGCGCGGCCACGCTCCTTGTCGCCGTGGGTGCATTCAAAAACGCCCCATGCACGAAGCGCCCACCCGCGCTCTGACTCGATGCCTGCGTGCGCGATGGTTTCCAGGCTCCGCCTGAAACACCACCGTGCATCGCGCCTCACTCCGTCGATCTCCAGAGGACGCTCAAGACTCCCAGCGATCAGGCCCGCGGTGCGCCACGCAATGCCTTCAACCTCCGGCCCACCCTCCCGGGCGGCACGTAGCGCTTCAGTCACGGCCACGCATGCCTCGACGGGACGACCCAGGCCCAGCAGCGCCTCCGCCAGGAATGCATAGGTCTCACCCAGAGCATACCAGGCGGGGTCGGCACCGCTGAGCGCTTCTCGGAGATCCTCCTCGGCCAGCGCGAACTCCCCCATCCCGACCCGAGCTCCTCCCAGGTTGCTGCGGTAGAGGCGCTCTCCGTGGTGAAAACTTAGCTCTCGGGCCTCCTTGACGGCCCGCTCAAACCAGGTCACCGCCTGGGCGAAATCGCCCATGACCCGCGCCGTTTCTCCCAGATTGCTGAACGCAGTGAGCATTCTGAGGCGGGCCTTGCGGCGTTGCGACGCGGCCAAAGACTCCTCGAACCGGCGCACCGCCTCTCGGCAGTGACCAGTGCTCAGTTCAACGGCACCCAGCAAATTGGCGGCGTAGCTGATCTCCTGGTCATCACCAAGGCGCATCGCCAGATCGAGGCTTGCCAGCCCAAGCGACCGGGCCTCGTCGAATCTGCCCAACCAGCGGCATCCCCAGCCCCGAACGCTCAACGCCCGGATGCGCTGCGGGCGTCCGGCCTGCCCGGCGCCTTCGGTCAGGGACAGTGCGGCATCCGCGCAGGCGATCACCCCCTCATAGTCGGCCCGGGGAGTCTTCGTCTCGGCCAGCAGATTCAATGCCCGTGCCTGACCGATCGCGTCACCCTGCGCGGCGGCAATGTGTATGACGGTGTCGCAGGCTTCGGCGGCATCCTCGTACTTCTCGGTCGCGAAGAGCGACTCTCCAAGCCCTTCGTGCCAGAGGCGCCTGAAGGTGATGGTCTCTTCGTCGGCGGCGTCTCCCAACAGCTCGAGGGCCTTCTGATAGTGCGCAACCGCGGCGGCGGGGGCCGTCTTGCTCGCCGCGTCGCCTGCCTTTGCGAACCACAGCGCTGCCTCGCGGGACATGCCGGCATTCGCATAGTGATCAGCCACGACCGGAGCCCACTCCGCTGCGCGGTCCCCCAGCTTTGCCAGGAGCCATTCTGCCGCCTTGGCGTGCAGAACGCGGCGAGTCCTCTTGAGCGTACATTCATACACCACATCGCGGAGCAGCACATGCTTGAAGCGGAACTCGCGTTCCGCAGGAACCTGGGATACCGGGTGAGCAACTATCAGATCCCGGCCTTGAAGCAGATCCCACTGTGTCGTGGGTACCGAGGCCCCGCGTAGATGGGCCACGCCGCCCGACCAGAAGATCCTGCCGACGACTCCCGCGCACTCCAGCGTCGTTCTCTCGGGGGCGCCAAGCCTCTCCAGCCTCGCCTGCAGGACGGCCTGCACCGTTGTTGGAATCACCAATTCCTCCGGAGCGTCCTCGGCAGCTTCGTATCCGTCGGGCCCCGAGGTCACGACTCCTTGCTCGATGAGCCAACGGGCAAGTTCCTCCGTGAAGTACGGATTTCCCTCTCCCCGCTGCACCAGGAGTCCCAGAAGCCAGGCAGGAAGTCGTCGCTTTCCTGCCAGAAGCGCCACGGCCAGCGTCTGGGCCGCCTCTGCGGGCAGGGGCGACACGTCGATTCTCCTATGAAGAGCCTTCCCCTGGGCAGACCCCTCTCCCCATACGGGGAAGCGCTCCCACAACATCGGCCGCGTCGCGGCCACGGCGCAGAGCGGCCCGGGTGGGGGATCCGACAGGAGTGCCGAGAGCATCTCCAGCGACTGATCATCGGCCCAGTGGAGGTCCTCCAGAAGCAGGACCACCGGCCCGCGCTGTGCCAGCGCAGCGAAGTAGCGGCGAAGCAGCACCTCGGCGCGACCTCGGATCTGCCGAGCGTCGGCGACGTTAGCCAGATCCGATGCGCCGCCGAAGTCAATGCCGACCAGATGGCCGACCACCGCGGCCGCCTCCTCGCCCTGTGCGCCCAGACCGTCGCAGAACATCCTCTTCAGCTTCGTGCACGCGACGTGCAGTGGTTCATCGTCGCCAATGTCGCAACGGGAGGCTATGATATCACGAAGCACGAAGTAGGGGGTGCGTTGCGTATGCGCCCACCCCCGGCCTTTGAAGAACCACACCCTTTCAGGATGATCCGCAAGCCACGCCTCGAGCTCCTCCACAAGGCGGCTCTTTCCGACGCCTGCGTCGCCGCAGATGGTGACCCACCGAAGGCGTCGATGACTCGCTGCCAAGGTGAACGCCTCCTGCAACGCCGCCAGTTCTCGTTCGCGGCCTATGGTCGGCGCCTCAAAGCCAGACTCATGCCGCACGGCGTGAAATGACCGCGGTCGTGAGCTGACGACGCGGAAGGCCTCCACCGGTTCACTCTTTCCCTTCAGGGCCAATGTGCCGCGGGCTTCACACCCGAACAGACCGCTGACGTGCGCGTAGGTACCGCTTCCGATGAGCACCGTATCCGACTCCGCCGCCGTCTGGAGCCGGGACGCCGTGTTCACGGTATCCCCGACTACCGTGACATCTTCGCCCCCTCCTCGCCTGTCCAGAAGCACCACCCCCGTACTGATGCCGACCCTGACTGCCGGCCGGGGATCGGTCGCGCGTCTGAGCTGTGCCTGCAACCCGCGCACCGCGTCGACAATCTCCAGCCCCGCCCGCACCGCATTGGCGGGTGCATCCTCGCTGTCTTCCCCGATGCCGAAAACCGCCATGACCGCATCGCCGATATACTTCTCCACGTGACCGCCGAACCGCCTGATGGCGCCCGAGCAGCGAGAGAAGTAGGCTTTCATGAGATCCTTGACGTCTTCAGGATCCACGGTACTGGAGAGAGCTGTGAACCCCACCAGGTCGGCGAACAGCACCGTGACCAGAGCGCGACGTTCCTCTTGTTCGGCGGGCCGGCCAGCCAGCTTGCCCAGAACCGCGGCAATCATCGCGTCCACCATCTCATCGCCCAGATGGGGGCGCTGGGCTTCCAGGGCGTCAACCGCTTTGGTCAGCGCATCATTGTGCCTCGACGTGTCGGATTCACGGTTCATGGGTCGTTCGGCTCCCCTGTCGATACAAGAATGAGGAGACTGGGACACACTGGATGCAATCCAAGCAAAGCAGGCGACCCCGATCGGACAAGGTGCCATCCTGCCTCACTCCCGGTGTTGGCTTTAGTATGGTAAGGATTCCATCACCGTGCCGCCTGCACACCCCGCGGCTCGCCATACCCCCGGGTGTCTCACCGGCGCAGGTTCGCAGAGCTATGGAGGTACCGCATGAAGAACCGATTGCTCTTCCTTGGATTGCTCATCCCGTGTCTGATGCCCACTGGCGCCCCCGCCGGGTCGGGAGCGCCCGAGTCCCCCTCGTACCGTAACGGTATTCAGGCCGGCGCGCTTGAGTTGCTCTGGCGGGAGTACTCGGTGAAGTA
>JAFGKV010000109.1 GCA_016928395.1 Candidatus Fermentibacterota bacterium
GCGACGCGCACATTCATCTGGTGGGCCGCCCAGCCGAGATGGGTCTCCAGGATCTGCCCCACATTCATTCGGGAAGGCACTCCCAGCGGGTTGAGCACCATCTCCACCGGCCGCCCATCCGGCATGAACGGCATGTCTTCCTGTGGCACAAGCACCGAAACCACGCCTTTGTTCCCGTGACGACCTGCCATCTTGTCGCCTACCGAAAGCTTGCGCTTGCGAGCCACGTAGACCTTGACGAGTTTCAGCACTCCGGCGGGAAGTTCGTCGCCCTTGGTGATCCGCTCGACCTCTCGTTCATAGTTCCGGTTCGTCGCATCGGTGGCTTCGGCCGCTGCCTCGAGAACCCTGCTCACTTCCTCCGATATCTGCGCGTCCTTCACGAGCTTAAAACTGCGACGGATCCTTGCGGTATCCAAAACCGCCAACTTCTCCTCGGTGAGAACCTCGCCCTTTCGGTAGATAGGCATCCCTGATGCATCGTCCAGCAGGAAACCGGCGCGTTGCCCGACCAAAGACGCGCGGATCTGGCGATCCATTACCTCCCGAATCCGTCTCACCGCGGCATCCTTGTCCTTGGTAAGCTTATCGATGCGACGGCGCTCATCGGCCTTCACCCGCTCGTTGCGATCCCGGCGCGAGAAGACCTTCACTTCTATCACGATCCCATCCATTCCGGGAGGCGCCTTGAGCGATGCATCGCGGACATCGCGGGCCTTCTCACCGAAAATCGCCCTGAGAAGCCGTTCCTCCGGGGAGAGTTTGGTCTCCCCCTTGGGGGTTACCTTGCCGACAAGTATGTCATTATGGAAGACTTCGGCTCCCACCCGGATGACGCCCTCTTCGTCCAGGTTCCTGATGGCTCCTTCGCCTACGTTCGGAAGCTCCTTGGTGATCTCCTCGGGGCCCTGCTTCGTCTCTCTTACCTGGAGCTCGAACTCCTCGATGTGAACCGACGTGAAGGTGTCATCCTTCACAAGGTTCTCGCTGACTACGATGGCGTCTTCGAAGTTGAAGCCTCGCCACGGCATGAAAGCAACCAGCACGTTGCGTCCTAAGGCAAGCTCACCTCCGGCCGTGGCTGGCCCATCGGCGATCACCTGACCCTTGCGCACTCTGTCACCCTTGCGAACCAGGGGCCGTTGGTTGATGCATGTGTCCTGATTGGACCGCGTGAACTTGGTCAGTCGGTACGTATCCAAGCCCAGGAGTTCCGAAGGATCACCATGAAGCGTGCCTTGGGAGAAATCGATTCGCACGGTGTCGCCCGTCACGCGTTCCACGATGCCGTCACGTTTGGCAATGACTACCGCCGCCGAGTCAACCGCACAGCGGTACTCGAGGCCTGTCCCCACCAGAGGCGGTTCGGTGACCAGGAGAGGCACCGCCTGGCGCTGCATGTTGGAACCCATCAGCGCTCGGTTGGCGTCATCGTTCTCTAGAAACGGAATCAGCGCCGCCGCCACCGAGACCATCTGCATCGGCGCCACATCCATGTAGTCGATCTGGTCTCGTCGGACCAAGGGAAAGTCACCACCACGCCTGGCCATGATGATGCCGTTCACCAGCACACCATTCTCATCGATGGGTTCACTAGCCTGCACGATGTTCTTGTTGACCTCTCGGTCCGCGGTGAGATACTCCAGCGTCTCCGTTATTCGCCCATCCTTGACCTTCCGGTAGGGAGTCTCCAGAAACCCGTAGTCGTTGATCCGCGCATAGGTAGCCAAGGAGGTGATGAGGCCAATGTTCGGGCCTTCCGGCGTCTCCACGGGACACAGCCGCCCATAGTGGGTGTGATGCACATCCCGAACCTCGAAACCCGCGCGATCCCTGGTGAGACCGCCAGGCCCCAACGCACTAAGGCGTCGTTTGTTGGTAACCTCTGCCAACGGATTGGTCTGGTCCATGAACTGCGACAGCTGGCTCGATCCGAAGAAGGCATTCACCACTGCCGAGACGGTTCGCGAATTCACCAACTCGTTCGGCTTTACCTCCTCTGTATTCAGAAGGCTCATCCGTTCCCGCACGATCCTTGCCATGCGGGTCAAGCCCATGAGCAGCTGGTTCGCCAACAACTCGCCGACAGGGCGAGCACGGCGATTCCCTAAGTGGTCAATGTCATCGACCATGCCTTTGCCATTGCGCAGTTCCCGCAGCGCGTTGACGATGGCAACAATGTCATCCACCGTCAGCACTCGCTCCTCGGGCGGAGTCTTCAGCTTCAGTCGCTGGTTAAGTTTGTAGCGACCCACCCTCCCCAAATCGTATCGTTTGGGGCTGAAGAACAGACGATGGAGGAAGTTCCTAGCGGTTTCCAGGTTGGGGGGGTCACCCGGCCTCAGGAGGTTGTAGATCTTGATCAACGCCTCCTTTTCGCTGGAGGTCGTGTCCCGACGAAGGCTGTTCAGCATGACGTTCGCAGAGTCGCCGCGGTCAGACGTAATGATCTCGATAGAGGCGATGCCATGACTGCGCAACAGGTCGAGGTCACCTTCAGTAAGCTCATGTCCAGCCTTGAGGAGGGGTTCTCCCGCCGGCGAGACAGGGTCCGGAATGGGGGCCACAACCACCTTCCCAACCAACTTGCTTGCCTTTCCTGCAGGGTCGTCGATATCCACCTGTCCCGTCTTGTAGAAGAGCTTGAGAATGCTCTCGTCACTCTGGTAACCCAGCGCGCGTAGCAGCACGGTGACGGGAATCTTTCGCTTCCGCTCGCTATGCACGAACATCACGTCTTTGATGTCGAGACTGAACTCCACCCACGGCCCGCGGTAGGGAATGACCCTGGCAGAGAATAGGCGCTTTCCGTTAGGGTGCACTTCGTCATCAAAGAACGCGCCAGGAGACCGGTGGAGTTGGCTGACTACCACCCGTTCTGCGCCGTTGATGATGAATGTGCCCTTCTCAGTGATGAGGGGCAGTTCCCCGAGATAGACCTCCTGCTCGATGATCTCCCGTGTGCGCTTCTGATCATCCTCCTCTTCGTTGACCAAGAGCCTCAGAGCCGCTTTCAAGGGCACTGAAAACGTGAGATCCCGTTCGATGCATTCACGCTCTGTATACTTTGGGCGCCCAATTGAGTATGAGACAAAATCAAGGATGATGCTCTCACGGGCGTCCGTGATTGGGAACACTTCCTTGAAGACGAGCTGAAGCCCTTGCTCCTTGCGCTGCGAGGGTTCTACGTCAGCCTGCAGAAACGCATTGTATGACTGCAGCTGGGCGTCGAGGAGATTGGGCATCTCGACGCTCGCGACAACCTTCTCGTAGTTCTTCCTGCCTGTGTCGTGCACGCTCACCAAGCCACCTTCCCCCTGGTAGAGTAACGCCGCGCCTCATCACTTTCGATGGGCCCTGACGTCACGGAAGCGCCGGCCGAACCCGTTGCGTCGACCGGCACCGGCGGACCTACTTCAACTGAATACTGGCGCCAACCTCTTCAAGCTTGACCTTCATTTCGTCGGCCTCTGCCTTGGTTACGCCTTCCTTGACGGGCTTGGGCGCACCATCGACCAAGTCCTTGGCTTCCTTGAGCCCCAGCCCAGTCAGCTGGCGAACGATCTTGATGACTTGGATCTTCTGGGCACCGACCTCAGCCAGGATCACGTCGAATGCTGTCTGTTCCTCTTCTTCGGGCGCAGCCGCTCCTGCCGGCGCGGCTGCGGCCGCCATCGGAGCAACTGCTGACACGCCGAAGCGATCCTGAAGATCCTTCACCAACTCGGCCAGCTCCAAAACCTTCATGTTCTCGATCATCTCGATGATGACTGCCTTCGAACTCTTCTCAGTGGTATCCACGCTGGATTCCCCTTTCTAGCTAGCTTGCGGAAGCTTCTTTCTTCTGTCGAATTCCATCAATAACGCCGGTCAGGTTTCCCAGCAGAGCACCGAGGGTATACACCAGACCCGACAACGGTGCGCCGATTCCGGCACTCACCTGCGCGAGCAATTGCTGGCGTGTAGGGAGCGTGGCAAGGCTCGCGACACGATCCTCTCCGAGCACGGTTCCTTCCACCCAGGCGCCCTTGAGGCGGGGCTTCCCGTACTGCCGCTGGAACTCCGCGACGATCCTGGCGGGGCCCGCGGGGTCTTCAGTCGCCAGGACTACCCCAGTAGGTCCCCTGAGGTAATCGGAGATACTCTCCAACGGCGTGTCGCGCACTGCCAAGCGGGCAAGCCGGTTCTTGACGACTATGTACCTGAGGTTCGCCTGGCGGCAGCGATTCCGGAGATCGGTAACGGCTTCCACGGTCAAACCGGTGAAGTCCGCCAGCACGAGCCCTCGAACATCCTGGAAACGCTGAGCGAGCTCGCGTACTTCCTTCTCTTTCAGCTCTGTCGGCATGGGTGCACCCTACCTGAAGATTTCGCTGAGGCTGGATGGATCCACGGTGATCCCCGGCCCCATGGTACTGCTAATGGCCACATGATTGAGATAGCGTCCTTTGAGCCCCGTGGGGCGCGCCCTGGCCACCGACTCCAGAAACGCCGTCATGTTTTCCAGCAACTTGTCGGGACCGAAGGACACCTTGCCCACCGCGGCCTGGACATTGGCCCCCCGGTCGACGCGATACTCTATCTTGCCGGCCTTCGCATCCCGGACGGCCTTGCCGACATCTCGAGTAACCGTGCCCGACTTCGGATTTGGCATGAGCCCTCGTGGACCAAGGACCCTGCCCAAAGGACCCACGATCCCCATCATGTCAGGAGACGCCACCGCGGCGTCAAACTCCAGCCAGCCCTCTTTGATGCGATCTGCCAGATCCTTCCCTCC
>JAFGKV010000110.1 GCA_016928395.1 Candidatus Fermentibacterota bacterium
CGCACTACACAAAGCCAACGTCTAGTCGCCACATACCAGTGAGCGCAGGATTCCCCGATCCGGCTTTCGCAAAGGGAGACTGAGAGGAATTTTGCCCCATATCGCTTCCGAAGCGTCCTGTTTCACCAGGCCGTCGGCCGGGGTATCTTGCGCACGTATGCGGACAGACCCAGGACTACGTCAGGAGGCACACCGATGACGAACACATCGTGCCAGGGGGTGAGCGCTCCGGGGTATGACCCTGCGCCGCAACCGCGTCGGACACAAGATCCGGACGACGGTGTGGATGTGACGCTCATCCGATGGATGCTCTCCATGTCTCCTGAACAGCGACTGGAGGTTCTCCAGAATGCTGTCGACTCCCTTGAAGAGCTGCGCGATGCCGCGAAGCTCGCCTGACTTCCTGGGCATTCTTCGAGTTCTGCACGGGCACAATGTCCGCTCCATCGTGGTCGGCGGGGTCTGCGCGACCTTGCATGGGGCGCCGGTGGCGACCTTCGACCTTGATCTCGTTCACGCTCGTGATGAGCAAGACCTCGACCGGCTCATCACGGCCCTCGACGAGCTTGGCGCAGTCTACCGTCTCCGGGGCGAGCAGAAGCTCTCGCCTCAGCGAGACGGTCTCCGGGGCGACGGGCACCATCTCCTGATGACCACGCACGGACCCCTGGATCTCCTCGGTGTCATCGGCAGAGGCCGAGACTTCAGCAGCCTGCTGCCACAGTGCGCCAGAGTCGACATCGGCGGGTTCATCGTCAACGTGCTTCCTCTGGCGCTACTCATTCAAACCAAGCGAGAGGCCGGCCGTGCGCGAGACCTGGCGGTGCTCCCGATTCTTGAGCGTACTCTGGCGGAACGCCACGGCGCCTAATCTCACCGAGAGGCGCGCCGCGCTCGCTAATCCAGACCCCCCTCTGCCCAATCTCTCATCGATAGCCGTCGCTATCTCCTTGACCTTCCCCCGGTGTCTTCAGATGTTGCAGCCCATCGGAAGGTCGGCGTAGTGTACCGTTGAGCCGGGATAATGCCCCGGCGTGGCGGCACCCGGCCCTTCCGCACAAGGGGTGCGCATGAGCTGTGGCCTCCTGCTGCGATCTTTTCGATTCCCCCCCTCAGCCCTCGCTCCACCGCGGGCAGGGCTTCCTCAGTGTGGTCGTTTTCCCCCTGTTTCGTGTTCCCCCATCTCCCCTTCAGCCTGGCAGGTGCTGCCGGAAAGGAGCCCGCGTGATGAGTTCCATGCGTATGGGTCTGTACCATTCACCCTGTAGCCACGGCGCTGTGCGCCGTGCATGGAGGAGGCCTGGAATGAAAGCCAGTGTGACGGTGCTCGGGTTGATGCTGCTGTGCGTGGTGGCATCCGCGGAGATTCCACAGATGATCAGCTATCAGGGTAAGGTGACGGATGCGGCGGGGAATCCTGTCGCGGACGATACCTACACCATGCGGTTTCGGATCTACGATCAATTTGCCGGGGGTGCGCTGCAGTGGGACAGCGGTGACCAGAGTGTGGAGGTGGCGGGAGGCGTGTTCAGCGTCTTGTTGGGCGAGAGCCCGCAGCCTACGCTGGGGCTCGACTTCAGCACCGACTACTGGCTTCAGGTGACCTTTGCGGGAGTGGATCAGACGCCCTGCCAGCGCCTGACATCCGCGGGATACGCGTACATGGCCAGCGGGCTGGTGGCGGGGACCGAGGTGATCGGGTCGGTGACGAGTGGGACATCGGCGGCGGTCAAGGGGACGAACACGTCCACCGTCGGCTCCACCTACGGTGTCTACGGCGTCAGCTCCTCCACTGCCGGCTCCACCTGCGGTGTCTACGGCGTCAGCTCCTCCACTGCCGGCAGGGGGGTCTATGGCTGGGCTGCGGCCACCTCGGGCTACACCTCAGGCGTCTATGGCGTGAGCCACTCCGAGAACGGCCGCGGGGTGCAGGGCCTGGCCGTCCTCTCCTCGGGCACCAACTATGGGGGCTACTTCGAGAGCTACTCCCCCGAAGGCTGCGGGGTGTATGGCAGTGCCACCGCCACATCGGGTAGCACCTACGGCGGCTACTTCCAGAGCGACTCCCCCGCAGGCCGCGCGGTGTACGGCGTTTGCACCGCCACATCGGGCGACGCCCGCGCAGGATACTTCAAGAGTTTCTCCCCCTCGGGCTGCGGAGTGTACGGCTGGGCCACGGCCACGGAGGGTACCACCTCCGGAGGCCGCTTCGAGACCTCCTCTCCCGACGGTCACGCGGTGTGGGGCTTGTCCTGGGCCACCTCAGGCGGGGCCTCGGGCATCTATGGCGAGAGCCACTCTCCTGTCGGCCGCGGGGTGTACGGCCGGGCAACCTCAGTATCTGGCGGGGCCTCGGGCGTCTATGGTGAGAGCTCCTCCACCGACGGCCGAGGAGTTACCGGCTGGGCCTCCGCCACATCGGGTTCCACCTATGGAGGGCGGTTCTCTACTGCCTCGCCCGAGGGCCTCGGCGTGCTCGGCTGGGCCACCGCCTCATCGGGTTCCGGCTCCGGCGTTCTTGGCGCGAGCGCCTCCCCCTCAGGCCGCGGGGTGCACGGCTGGGCCACGGCCACGTTCGGCACCACGTACGGCGTCTATGGCGAGAACCTCTCCAGCGCCGGCCGCGGGGTATACGGCTGGGCCGCGGCAACGTCGGGCTCCACCTACGGCATCTTTGGCGAGAGCTCCTCCACCGCCGGCCGCGGCGTGTACGGCTATGCCACCGCCGCATCGGGCACCACGTACGGCGTCTATGGCCGCAACGCCTCCACCGGCGGCCGCGGGGTGTACGGCTGGGTCAGTGCCACGTCGGGTACCACCTACGGCGTCGTTGGCGAAAGCTCCTCCACCGACGGCCGCGGGGTGTACGGCTGGGCCAGCGCCAACTCGGGCACCACCAACGGCGTCTATGGCCGCAGCGCCTCGACCGCAGGCCGCGGCGTGCGTGGCTACGCCGTCGCCACATCCGGCGTGACTTTTGGTGTGCATGGCCAGAGCGAATCGCCGAGCGGCTATGGCGTCTACTACGCCGGTGGCCTTGCCGGCAGCGGCACCAAGAGCTGTGTGGTCAAGACATCGAAAGGCCCGACCCTCATGTACTGCCAGGAGAGCCCCGAGAACTGGTTCGAGGACTTCGGCAAAGGCCGTCTCGTGCGTGGCAGATGCCGCATCGAGCTGGATCCGCTGTTCCTGGAGACCGTGACCGTCGATAAGGCTCACCCGATGCACGTCTTCGTGCAGTTGGGTGGCGACTGCCGGGGTGTGTTCGTGGAAGAGGGAGTCATCGGGTTCGAGGTGATCGAGCTCCAGGGCGGGACGTCCTCCGTTCCCTTCACGTACCGCGTGGTCGCCAAGCGCAAGGGCTTCGAGGCGAAGCGCCTGGACGTGTGCGAGGCGGCGCGAACGGACGGCTACCTGTATCCCGAAGTCCGGGAGAAGGAGCGGGAGGAGATAGGAGTCAGGCGTGAGGCGTCAGGCGAGAGGCGCGAAAAGTAAGGCGGCGTAGCCGCAGAACTGCGTGGCGACAGCGAGTTGGGACTGGGCTGACAGCCGAGATCAGAAAGCTGAGAGCTCGTCGCGGAGCGAGGCTCGTCTCGCGACCTTCCTTCTTCTCCGAGAATGAGATCCGCTCACCTGGGGCGGGTGTCCCTGGCGTAGCCTGGAAGAATGGCACTATTCTGCTTCGTAAATACGAGTTCACGCGGCTCTTTCTTGGGGCTCGATCGAGACGTGATGGCCAAGCGATGCAAGACGCTTCAGATGGTAGGTGACGAGACTCTCGTTGTTGAGTCGGTCGAAGTAGTCCGCGCCTAGATCTTCGTAGAGTTGATGACGGGTGAGCATGTAGTAGATAGTCGCGAGTATGGAATGTGCGAGGGCCACCTGGGCGCGCTTCTTCCCCCTCCGCCGCGCAAGTCGACGGTGTTGCTCGGACAGATACGTGTTCCGGGTGCGACTGGCCGCCCATGCCACCTGGGTCAATGTGCCACGAAGCCACCGATTGCCTTTTGTCGTCTTTCCTGTCCGCCGCTTGCCTGCGCTCTCGTTGTTCCCCGGACATACGCCCGCCCATGATGCAAGATGTCCGGCGGTCGGAAACTGGCTCATGTCCGTCCCTATCTCTGCAACGATTGCCTCCGCGCTGCGTACATCTATCCCCGGTACACTCACCAGCAGTTCTACTGCTTCCGTGAATCCCATGATGCCCTCCTCTCCCTCCCGCTCACCGCTCAGTTCGTCCGAGCGCAGCACCGTCTCGATCCGTGCCGTCAGTTCCACAAGCACCTCTCCCAAGTACTGCCAATGCCTATACAGCGTCCCCAGCATGAATCGATGATGGTCCGTTACCTTCCCCTCCAGCGCCATCCTCAGCTCCGGCAGTTTCCGCCGTAACCGTCGCCGCGCCTTCTCTGCCAGTACTCCCGCGTCGTCCTCACCTCCGATGATTGCCGTGATCATCGCCTGCCCCGATACCCCCATGATATCCGACGCCACCGCACTCAGCTTGATGTTCCCATCCTCCAGTACCTTCTGCATCCGGTTCACCACCCGCGCACGCTCTGCCGTCACCTGCGTCCGATGTCTCGTCAGATCCCGTAACTCCCGGTGCGGTCGCGGCGGTATGAAGCTCCCTCTCAGGAGCCCATGCTGTAACAGCTGCGCCAGCCACTGGCAGTCCCGTACATCCGTCTTCCGCCCCGGCACCTGCTTCACATGATGGGCGTTGCAGATCAACACCTCAAACCGCCCCTCAAGCAGGTTGTACAACGGCTTCCAATACACTCCCGTCGATTCCATCGCCACGTGTGTCACCCCCCACCCCTCCAACCACTCACCAAGCTCCACCAACTCTCTCGTCATGGTCCCAAACGTCCGAGTCTCCTGCTCCACCCCTCCTCCCTCCGCCACCCGTACGTTCACCTTCACGTTCTGCTTGTGCACATCGATCCCTGCGCACCTCGCATACATGACGTCCATCTCTCACCTCCTCTGTGCTCTTCGCCAAGGAGGACATCGCGTGCTCTTCCATTCTGCTTCGCGCGCTCGCCGGATCCCCGGCGGCAACACTCTTGGGTGCGGTTCGATGTCCACGCCAGACTAACATCCGGGCTCAACGCTCCAAGAATAGACGGCGTCTTCCCTTGGCGTCCTCGCCACAGTCTAGCGGACCCCACGACCATTTTCATCCTCTTCGGGCGTCGCCCCTCGGCGTCATGACGACTAACATGAGAATAGTGTCTCTCTTGTGCTCCCGCGGGCCTCCCCTGCGGGAGTATGCCGCTTTCCCCTCCTGAGCGGCATACGACGTCGCTGGGCCGTCCCGACAAGAGACTCAGTCATCCCCTCGATGATTCAGGGAGTCGCGGCCTTGACAGTACCCATTACTCTGCCCAATATGTGGTCGCTTCAATCCTCAAAGGAGACTACAATGCCCGACCAAGTTGCTCCGCTGTCGGATCGAGACCGCCACGCCAAGGGTCCGAAGGGCAGCCGGACCATCGGCATCAGGGAACTCAAAGCGCATGCCTCTGCGGTCATCCAGGAAGTGAAGCGTCGCCGGGTCAGCTATGCAGTCACGAAGCGTGGCCGGGTTGAGGCCGTGATCGTTCCGGTGGATGTCGGGGAACGGCTGCTTTCACCCTCCCCGGCGGAGACCGCGTGGGAAGAGTGGCAGTGCTTGGCGACTGAACTGGCCAGGAGTTTTCAGGGCCGCACGACGCACTCCGCCGTTGAAGAGCTGAGCCGGATGAGGCGCTGAGATGCGTCTGATCACGGTCGATTCGAGCGTCTTCGTGAGCGCAGCCCGGCCATCGGAGCCGGGTTTCGAGGAGAGTACGGCGTTTCTCGCGTGGATTCGCCGTACCCAGCCGCGACTCTTTCTTCCGACGTTGGCCATCGTCGAGATGGCTACCGCTCTCAGTCGAACCGGGAACGACGAGGATATGGCGCAACGCTATGCCATGGCAGTCGGCCGATTGCCGAACACGGTGTTGGTCGCACTGGATGAGGGGCTGGCACGGCAGGCTTCGGAGCTCGGATCGCGCCACAAGCTGCGGGGAGCGGATGCAGTGTACGTGGCGACCGCGTCGCTTTTTGCCGCGCAGTTGGTGACGCTGGATCGAGAGCAGTTGGAACGCGGGGCTGCCATTGTTCAGACACTGACGCCATCTGGTTTCGTCGCCGCGACGTGATCCCCCCGCCGAGTTCGCCAATGGCCACCGTCTGGAGGTGGTCGCAGTAGATGGTGTACTCCCGGGACACACGATCCTCGCTGAACAGGTGAACCTTGGAGGGGACATCTCGCACGGTCGTGGTGATGGGTGTGCCAATTTGACTTCGCCGAGGTACTCATGAGCGGGCGTGGCGGATGTCGGTGCGGGGAGTGCATCATACATGGGTCAAGATTCGAGGATCGATCGGGCGATCTTGCTGAGCCATATCTGCGCATGTTCTGCACCAACGTCCCCCAGGTGGTCCTCCAATGTCCCCCAAATGGTCCTCGTGCAAGGGCCTTGCAGCGATTCCCGGAACGACAGGATTCGATGTCGGGGAACTCCTCGATGGGACAAGCAACGCGGCCTTCGCGTACCGCGTGGTCGCCAAGCGCAAGGGGTTCGAGGATCGCAGCCTCGACTGCTGCGCAGCCGCGGAACAGGATTCCTGCCTGTTCCCGGAGCTTCGGGAGAAGGAGCTGCGGGAGCATGAGGAGAAGCAGGAGCGGATGGTGCATGCGACGCCGGTGGGGAGCGAGGAGTGAGGGGTGAGGCCGAAGGAACTGAATGAGCGACAGAGGGGGCGACTCGGGATCGTGCCTACGACGCTTCGGCCTCCAGTACGCGCTCGAGCTCACGCTTCATAGTGGGGACTCTCTCGGTTACTACTTCCCAAATCAATCCGTAGTCTACCCCGAAGTATCCGTGGATTAGCCGGTCCCGCATCCGCGCTACGCGTCGCCACTCGACCGCCGGGTATCGATCACAGAGATCCTCCGGAACCTTCTTCGCGGCCTCCCCGATCACCTCCAGGCTGCGCACGAACGCACGGCGCAAGGTCGGATCGGCGAGAAACCGGGCGCGTGAGAGGCCTTGGCTCTCCCTGGTGAGGTAGTCCGCCTCAGCCAGCATGTGACGAACGTATTCAAGCGGCTCGAAGGACATCAACTGCTTCGGCAAGTATGTGCGGACCGATGAATGGAGAGAGCGCCTCGGTGGTGATGAGATCAACCGGCACCCCGAGGAGCGCCTCCAGGAGATCGGCGAGGGCAAGAAAGCCATCCACGCTCTTCCGTCCGGGCTCAAACTCCACAAGCAGGTCTATGTCGCTATCGGGTCTGGCGTCACCCCGGAGCGACGAGCCGAATAGTGCAAGTCGCCGCACACCCAGCTCGCGGATATTCGGTTCGACGCTCTGCATGAGCGTGATGAGCTGCTGAGAAGGGAGAATCATCGTTTGCATGCGTCCCAACTTATGCGGCAGCCGGCTCTGGTGCCATGTCAGAGTGTCGGTGAGTTCAGCTGCGTCGAGTTGACGCCACACTCCTTGCACTCCCGGTATGGGGCATTGGCTGTAGAGATGGGACCACCTCATCTGCTTGACTCTCTGGGCCGAAGAAGCGAGCTCGCCATCGCGTAGTGGGGCTGTGCGACCCTGAGGTGAGCCGGGCAGGACCCCTTTCGTCCCCTTGCCTGCGTGCGAGTGGCGTTCATCGGGCAGGTGGATGTGAAGGTGGTAGGCCCCGTCCAATCGGGGAATCTGCTGGTGCCGTCGGGGATGGGAGACCGGACAGCGGTGGCGGTGCTGCGGGATGATATCAGTGCGACGCAGTTCCGCGAGGTATTCGGCCAGGTGTGGGAGGGAAGCAGTGACAGCG
>JAFGKV010000111.1 GCA_016928395.1 Candidatus Fermentibacterota bacterium
ACCGCCCCCACCTTGTACCTGGCCGCGGGATCTTCACGCTCGATCCATCTAGCGACCGGGTGATCGTTCGTCCTTGGGCTTTGACTCGTCCTACTCCCCGGAACCCTCTCGACGCTATGGCGCGACATCCACGAGATCGGAATACCGGCCCAGAATCCGATCAACCGTGAGCAATCGCGCCGGCTCGTGAATGGATTGCGCAATGAGAATCCTATCGAACGGATCGCGGTGATGAAGGGGCAAGCGACCGACGCCTGCCGCATGCGCCGCTGTAATGGGAAGCTCGACGAAGCCTCTCTGGACTGCCGTCCGTGCGATCTCGCCCGGAGCTACCGAGAGGGAGATCCGTCCTATCTGCACCTTGATGGCCAGCTCCCAGATGCTTGCCGCGGAGAAGAGGACGTCATTGTCGGGGGACTCCAGACGTTCACGAAACAAAGGTGGCAATCTCCCTGGATCAGCCGCTGCCCAGAGGAGAATGTGAGTGTCAAGCAAGACGCGCATCACCACACCCCTCGAAGTCGGCGAGCACCTCTTCAGGAAGCGGCGCGTCGAAGTCCTCTGGCACTTCGAGCTTCCCGGCGAGCCAGCCGAGCACGCGTCGGCCCCGCATGGTATTGGTGGGTACCAGCCGCACCATGGGCTTGCCTGCCTTGGCGATCACGACCTCCTCCCCCGCGTTCGCCTCTTCCACCAGGCGCGAGAGGTGTGTCTTGGCTTCGTGCATGTTGACAGTATGCATGGGACACCTCCTTGATAGACTTAACTTAGTCTAGCTAAGTCGGACCCATTCGTCAACCATGAGTACGCTTCACGGGACACGGCGGCCCGAGCCTGTGGCCCGAAGATCTCCGCCCGCAGCGTGAAGATGTCAGGCGCATGCTCCCGAGTCTCGAACCAGCACGTATCCGGCCCCAACACCTCCGGTGTGTCGGGACGACACCAGAACAGCGTGTCATACCGCGCCACCGGTACCGTATCCCCCCATGCCCACACCGAACTGTCCGGCGGCCAGCTCCACTCCACCCTCGTGCTGCACAAGCCGCACGCGAACCCGGCATCCGCCTCTCCGCCGGAATCCGGTCAGCACGCGAGGACCACTATTCTCACTTCAGAATAGTGGTAAGGATCGCTGCGGAGATGGTTGTTTCGGCTTGGCCGGCCTGGGAGAAGAGCCCGGTCCCGTGTGGGAGAGCACACGAGGTAGGGGAGTGCCCCGGCGACCGTCCCAAACGGCTGGGATCGGAGGTCCGCCCCGGTGCGCAGGAGCTCCGCTCAATCAGGCCACTTCAGTGTTTCTGTCGCTCTCAGGGTCTCGCCCGTGCTCCCCAGCCTTGGGGCCATATCGCCCAAGCAGCGAGAATCGTGCCATGTGGGGTGCCTCGACGCGGACTCAAATCAGAAGAGAATCTCGTTGTCCTCGGAGTCCAGGTCCACGGATCCTCCTGTTGGTTCAGGCTACCGCTCCTCCAGCTTCTGCTTCAACTCCTGGATTCGGTTGTCGAGGTCAAAGCCCAAGTGGATGGCGTGTTCCTGATCCAGGTTCTTCAGTTCCACCCAGCGGGCCAGAGCAAGTTCCCACCTCTCCCGTCTCTCGGCCGAGTGCGCCAAGGAAGCGCAAGCGTCTGCCTTCTGGATAGCTGGAACGTCGGGATGGGCGATCACATCCTCGAGCATCTTCTCTGCGGCACTACTGTCGCCTGTGGCAAACCGAAGCGATGCAAGCTCAAGCGTAGCTGCTGCCCAGAGGCCCTCGGACGCTCCCGCACTTTGACGCGCCGCCTGGAGCAAGGATTCCGCTTCGCACACCTCTTCGGGAAGCGGTGGATGATGCGATGATTGGAGCACCAGCCTGGTTGCCATCAGGCGCCCAACAGCGCAACTGACGGCCGCCCGTGCTGCTTCACTCATTCCGGGATGAGCCAAGTACACGCGTGCGGAATCAACTGCGGCGTCGTACTTGATCTTCTCCGGCAGCCGGTAGCAGACAGTAGTCGCAGCAATGGCGAACCAATCGGGGTCGGGAGCGTTTCGCAGGGCAATGAGTCCGTGCTCTATCTTGTCAGGCAGATGACATGGCACGGAGTCCAGCATCGTGGCCTCTTCCAGTACGTCCCACGGGATTCGCGTTAGTGCCAAGTGGAGGAGGAACTCCTCTGAGCGACATGCGCTTTCCACCTCGGACAGCAGCCTCAAGGTCTCTGTGCCACGCCAGGCAATCGCAGAGAAAGGAGCGGAAATCTCTCTCATGAGGGCTGCTTTCTCACCATAGGAGCTCAGTGCGATTGCGGACTGCTGCGACTCCCGCAAGACATCTACGATCCTTCTCCCGTCGCTAGCAGCCAGAGCCGTTCTCAGAATCGACCCACGATCTTGCTCTCCGGTATCAATGGATGCTGCCAGAGGGATCATCGCAACGAAGCTTAGGTAGACGAGTCCTGGTCTCATGATTGGACGTCCTCCACTACGGGGTGATTACGAGCCTGCGGCTGCTGTCTACATCACGAAACGCATACACGGGATTACCCTCATCATCTGTGGTCTGGATCAACCGCCAGTAGATCCACCTTGCCACGTGCCGAGTGCCCACGTTGTCGACGGCAACGCTTCGAATTGCTGGGACCTATGTCCCGTATCTGTAATCTTGAAGTGGCTCCATCACTATGGCAAAGGATAGCGGTTCTGACTGAGCGCTTCCCTCTCCCTCTCTATGTCGAATCCCTTGCCAAAGGCCCGCTTGTAGTCCTCTCTTTCCATTAGGTCGTAGTTCTCCAGTGCACGATCCCATTCCCCGGCTCTTGCAGCTTCAAGCGCCAATGAGCGATAGGCGTAGGCCTTGACTGCACTCGGGGTGCACGCATTGCCAACTAGCTCGGTCAGGAGCAGCGTGGATGCCTCGTCACGCCCACGTCTCCGTAGTGCCCTTGCCAGCTCACGCGTGGCATACGAACGCGTTACGGCATTGCCGGCATCCTTCCGTGCTTGCTCCAGGAGTTCTTGCGCTTGGCTGAGTCGAAGGTCTCGATCAGCCTCCTGTGAAATCATTGCACATTCAACAGCCAGTGCCCCAGCTTTCCACATCAGCCATGCCCTACCCTCCGCCGACAACAAGGGCTGGGCGAGATAGCTGAGCGCTGAGTCAATTGCCGATGCATGGCCTTGGGCCATCTGGATCCCAGAGCAGAGCCGGGATGCAACAATAGCGTACCAGTCACTATCGGGCGCATTCCTCAATGCAGCACGGCGTGACTCGATGTTGTCGGAGAACAACCATGACATCGCGGCCACCGCCAGGTTCGGGAACATGTCATGGTCGTCTGCCGCCTCTCTCAGCTCAGTCAAGAACTCGATTGTGGGCTGACCGAGACGAGGCATGTCTATGATCGCTGCCCCAACGTCGTTGGCAAGTGTAAGCTTCTGCACAAACGACGTCATTGCACGAGCCGAATCGTCGAGTTCTCTCAGGAACTCAATGGTCTGTCGGCAATCGCGCTGTTCAAGCAGTCCAGCGAACGTCGTGTACACGGTCGACTCGGGGGAGCCGGCCTGTGCGGATAGGAACATCATGGCGGCTGTCGCGACGCTCGTGCAATTCTGAATGGCCATACTCTCCTCCCTCTATGGTATCACCAGGTTCATTCGGTTCTCATCGACACTCTCGAATGTCCACCTGTCCTCGCCGACTGGTATCTTCTCCCAGTAGATCCACCTTGCCACGTATTGGGTTCCCGCATCATCGTCCGGCCCAAGCTCACAGTCGCTGTGGTCGGGTCTGTCAGCTGCAGCCGCAACCTTCAAGACCGAGATCGCGTTCAAGGGGCTGATGATTGTCCCGTACGGGCTGATGTTCACATATGCGTGCGCCACGTTCGCACCTATCCACGCTTCTGCCAACGACCTCGTCGCCATCATGTCCACGAACTTCTCTGCGACCAATACATCCGTAGGGTTTCCTTGCCCACCAGGAGCACCTCCTCGGTAGCCCAGCAGCCCATGGGCCTTCCTGCCCGTCATTGTGGAGATCCAGTACCTGCCCCAGTCCCCGCTCTCTCCCCCTTCGCCAAAGTTGTACTGACCAGTCTCCCGGATATGAAGCACTGAACACGCTGCCAGAATGAGCCAGTCCGTGTCCTCGCCCCAGCAATCGGCAAGATCCGCAGGCCCCATCCATAGTGTGCTATATCCCGCCTCACCCCATATGTCCACGCTGTGCCCGTGAGCCCCAAGATAGAATAGGTCACTCGACCTGATGGCGGCTTCCGGCGAAAACGGCGCAGGCGCCTGCAGTCCGTTGTTCACCCACCTCCCACTCGTTGTCATGGCATTGACAAATGCCCACCCGTCAGGAGTGGGTGTCCCATCCGCAGCCGCGAACTCCGCAAGATCAATGCTCACCTTCTGAATGGGGAATGCCGCCGCTGCGCCATTGATCGAAAGAGACACCTGGATGTCTTCTTCGTCTTCGATCCCGATCCTTCCCATGGTCAGATCGTCGTCAGGACCGAACACCGGCCTATCGGCGCCCGCATTGCGGAAGACATTGTTCGCGGTCTCGGTCAGGGCCGCTGAGACGACAAGCTCCGGGCTCTCGCCCCTACATACCCTGACCTCGGCAGAGGCTACCCCATGAAGTCCCTCTATCTCTATCCCTAGCGGTTGCCCAAGGAGGAACATGTTGCCCGATTCCATGTTGTTCGCACCCCAATGGGTCGTCCCTCTGTAGAGATCCACACCGATGATTGTCCCTTCAACGCGGTCCCTCTTCTCCCTGCTCACCTCGCTCGCTTTGACCCTCAATTCGAGAGACCAGTCTCGGATATGGGTGCTCGGTCCGCGGGCTCCTTCCAGGTATATGCCTCCCAAGACCATCGCACTAAGCTCCCTCGCGTCTTCGGAATTGCGCGGATACCACCGCCTCACATACTCTTGTTCCGTGCCGTCAAGCAGCACTTCCATCCTATCATAAGAAGGCATCCCGAACTCCCAGACTTTGACACATTCGGCGCCTGATCCCTCGATTGAGAGTTCGAAGTATGCCCCCTCCTGCGACAAAGCGAACTCCTCGATGGTCTGGGCGGAGATACGCACGTCGATAGGCACCATCTTGGCCATAACCGCTGGCCACTCGCCCAGCCCCATCGTGCTTCCTGTCGGATGCTCATCGTTCAGCACAACGAACACGCCGCTCCCCGGCGCCTGCTCCTGGGCTTCGGGGAGGGCGCTCCCATCAGGCAGGCGTACCACCAGGTCCACCCCCGCCGCATCGCACTCGAGATCGCCCCGCGCCTCCGCGGGCTCCCTCGTCTCCCCCCGTTCCCACTTCATGGTCACCCGACTCGTGTACGGATTGTGCGCAGGGTCCAGCCAGTTCGCGTCGTCGTCTTTCTGCTCCCACTCCAGCGTGTAGTGGTTGTCAGAGAGGGGAAGATCGTCGAGAACAAACTCCTCCTCGCTCTTCATCACCACCTCGTCCCCGCTCTCCGGCCCGTAGCTCACGGAATGCCAATACGTCACGCCGGCCGCCGCGGGACTCTCCACGAACGAGATGCCAGCCGATCCCAGGTCCGGCAGGATCCGAAACACTGTCCGCACCGGCGTCTCCGCCTCGTCATCCTCATCCACCGGTACATCCAGGATGCGATCCGACAGCTCCTCGTCCACCTCCACCTTCACTACCCAGATGCTCAGCGAATCGTTGCTCAGGTACCAGAGGGTATCGTCAGGCGCCTCCGGCGGATACGGGCCGTATACCTCAGGCCGGAACGTGTAGAAGTCCGGATCGTACTCCCGCGTCTCAAACCAGCATGTGTCCGGCCCCACCACGAACGAATCCCGTTCCCCGTCCACCATCTGCCAGATGCTGTCGATCCGTACATACGGATTGCTATGATTCTCCTCTCAGTAGGTGAGGGTCAGACGTGCAAGAGGACAATCGCAGGTGCTTGACCCGCTCTTCGTCATCCTGCAACTTGATCATGTAGTCCTCCATTGTCCATCCCGGAGGAACGTGTGCGGTGCTGATCATCTATTCGCATAGTCAGGTGCCTATTCGACTTACCCGAGAGCGTTGGCGCCACATCGTCAGCCGGCACCCCGAGATGGCCGACAAGCAAGATCTTGTGGTCCAGACGCTTGCCGAACCCGATCTGGTCCAGGACGGGGATTTCGGCGCATTGATGGCAATCAGATGGTACCCAGAGCTGATTGATGGGGGAGCTTTCGTTGTGATGGTGTACCGAGAGGTGAGCGAGTCGGATGGATTTGTGATCACCACCTACCTCACCCGGAGGCCTTCCGAGAGGAGATCAATCGTATGGAAGCGCTGAGGATTCTCGAGAAGCCAACCGACGTGACGTGGGAGTACGACGAGGAGGCCGATGTGTTGTACCTTTCGATGGGCGAGCCTCGGCCTGCCATGGGCATCGACATCGGCGAGGGTACTATCGTCCGCTACGATGAGGACTCCGGCGAGGTCGTCGGCCTGACGGTCACGGGCGTACGAGCCCG
>JAFGKV010000112.1 GCA_016928395.1 Candidatus Fermentibacterota bacterium
CATGTAGGGATAGCCGACCTTGGGCACGAAGTTGTTGATGGGCGTGCCCTGGGGATGCTGGACCCAACCTTGAGAGGCGGCATTCCAATAGGCGATGTTGTTGCACTGGGACACAGACTGGATGACCTGCTCAGCAGTGGTGTAGTAGGTCATGTTGAGCGGGAGCATGATTGTGCTGAAGCCTGCAGCCAGCTGGTACAGGTTCAAGTAGCTTGTGCTGTCGGGAACGCCGCCGCACAGCGTCCAGATGCCGTCAGCCGTCACAGTCGCCATATAAGGCATGCTGACCGCCACGGCGAAGTTGTTGATCGGGCTGTTGTTCGGATGCTGGATCCAGCCTTGGGAAGCCGTATTCCAGTATGCGACTACGCTGCAGTTGGGGATGTCGTCCGCCAGAAACTCGGCGTTCGTGATGCTCGTGTCCTCCAGCGGCGTTGCCACGAACACGAAGCCGGCTGCATAAGCTCCTCCAGCCATGATGCCGAGGGTGACGACCAAAGCGAGGATTCTCCTCATCGCTCCTCCTTTCCCTAAACTCCTTTGCGCCCGCTGCTCACCACACGAAGAGCCGCCAGACTACGGAATTCAGGATTGACGAGATAACCATACATCGGAAGGTAGACGCGCCCACGCAGAAGTCAAGCGTGATGCTACCAAACCGAACCACCTCTCACAGACTATGTTTCGCGACCTCTCAGGATCTTTCGCGGCATCGGGATTTCGGCGCCGACCCCGCAGTGCTCTACCATGGTAGCTGGGCGCATGCTGTCCGCGGGATGTAGGAGGGCCTTCAGGCCCGACACCGAAGAGAGCAAACGGGCGAGTCCCAGCTGAGGCCGCTCGTACTCGTGCTCCAATGCCCCGGCTCGTCGAGTGCGACTACGATATCGATATCGATAGCGATAGCGCCCCCGATCCCCCTCCCCCGCGGGCGGAGTCAGAGCTCCGCCCCTACGGGGCAACGGTTCCGTGCTCAGCTCCGTAGGGGCGGGACTCCGTGCCCGCCCTCTCGCCCGCAGCCCCGGCACCCCGCATCCGCTGGAACGAGGCCAATCTCGAAATCCGAAACGCCATGTCGCGGCTCACGCCGCTCCAACCCTCGGAGTTGGGTGCATCTGCCCTGTTGGAGCGCCGTGCGGCGCGACAGGGAGGCTGCTGTAGCCACCGCACCCCGCGCCGAACGGTGCTGGCCGGAGTTCCGCGCCCTAGTACACGCGCAGAGGCCTCCTCACCCGTCACTGGATCGCGGTAATATGACAGAGATGGTAGATATCTTCCCACGAACAGCCCCGAGACAGATCATTCGCAGGCCGGGCCAACCCCTGGAGCACCGGCCCGATGGCCTGGGCATCCGCAAGCCGCTGCACCAGTTTGTACCCGATATTGCCGGCATCGAGGTTGGGAAACACGAGGACATTGGCCCGCCCTGCAACAAGGCTGCCCGGCGCCTTCTTGCCCCCCACTGCAGGAATCAGTGCCGCATCGGTCTGAAGCTCACCATCCACCGCCAGATCCGGCTTTCTCTGCCGGATGAGCAGCAGTGCGTCCTTGACCTTGTCGACCAGTTCGTGGGATGCGCTCCCCCGGGTGGAGAATGACAGCAGCGCCACCCGGGGCTCATCACCGATAAGCCTGCGCCGCGTCTCTGCCGCCGCGATGGCAATGTCGGCAAGCTGTTCCGACGTGGGATCGGGCACCACGGCACAATCGCTGAAAACAAGCGCGGTATCGCCCTGTTCATTGGGTACAGGCTTCTGAAATACCATGACGAACGAGCTGGACACGGTCTTGATACCCGGGGATAGCCCGATGATGGTAATCGCCGCCCGGAGAAGATCGGCGGTGGGATGGGCCGCACCGGAGACCATGCCGTACGCCGCCCCCGCACGGACGAGGAGCGCACCGAACCGCAAGGGGTCCATAACATCGATTCGGGCTTGCTCCTCTGTCATCCCCTTGTGCTTGCGCAACTCATGATAGATGTGGGCAAATTCGTGCGCCCGGGGGCTCGTGTGGGGATCGATGATCTCGACACCGTCAAGCGCAAGCCCTAGCTCCGCTGCCCTTCGCTTCAGCTCCGCCGGCTCACCGAGCAGAAGAGGCCGCACGCCTCCGCTCCGTTGAAGCTCTACCGCCGCCCTGAGGGTGCGGGGATCTTCACCCTCTGGCAACGCGATGGCCCTGCCTGATACCGCGGCCTGGGACCGAAACCTTTCCAGGATCTCCACCTGTCCAACCTCCCCCGGTCTAGCCGGGATCGTTTCCCTCGACAACCCGAGGCATGCGACGCAGATGGTCTGCAACAACCTCAGGCACATACTTCTCGAAGGGACCCCCCAGTTGCCACAACTCCCGGACCAGCCCACTGGAAAGGAAGATGAAACGGCCGCTGGGCATGAGAAACACCGTCTCCAACTCGGGATCGATATTGCGATTGGTCAGAGCCATCTGCAGCTCAAACTCGAAATCCGACACGGCGCGCAGCCCCCTGATCACCACCTGTGCCTCAAGACGCCGGGCGAAGTTGACCAGGAGCCCGGTGAAGCTCGTCACGCGCACCTGCTCCATGCCTTCGGTGATCCGGCTCAACAGAAGAATCCGCTCGGCCACCGGCAGAAACGGATGCTTCGAGATGTTCTGGGTAACCGCAACGATGACGCGATCAAAGAGCTTCAGGCTCCGTTGAATGATGTCAACGTGCCCGTTCGTGATGGGGTCGAAGCTCCCAGGATAGATGGCGATAGTCGGCATCAGGCATCCTCACGCCGAAACATATAGATCATGGTGTCTCCAGCCCTGCGTTCCCAGATAACCTCGAGGCCCGCCGGCTCAGGCCGAGGATCCTTGACACCCTGCTCGATGATGAGTCTCCCGCCGGGGGTCAACAGTGACGCCCACGGGGTGTCGCTCCACAGATCCGCCGTCTCGGGAAGCCCGTAGGGTGGGTCAGCGAAGATGAGGGCGAAGAGACGCCCCCTCTCGATCAGGCTTCGCACAGCCCGACGCGCCGTGGTCACCATGATGTCGCCCTCGGTCCCGAACCCCACGCGATCCAGGTTACGACCCCACACCGCGGCGATCCGAGGCGAACGTTCCACCGCCACCACGTGGTCAGCGCCTCTCGAGAGCACCTCCGCCGAAAGGACCCCGGCTCCGGCGAAGAGATCCAAGACCTCAGTTCCCACGACCGCGTCGCCAAGGGCGTCAAGCATGACCTTGCGACACATCGCAGAAGTGGGCCTGACGCCGTCGGGCACCTGGAGCCCGCGGCCCTTGGCGCTACCCGCGACTATTCGTGCCTGGTTCAACCTCGCCTACCTCCACTGGTTTGTCCACCGCCCTGCGACGCTGGAACACTCGCCCGACATCATTCACGAAGGCAAACGCCATCAGTGATACCAGCAGAACGAGCCCCACCCGCTGCAGCGCCACTTGCGTACTCAACCCCAAAGGCTTGCGACGGAGACCCTCGATCAGCGAGAAGACTACGGTCGCCCCGTCCAGAACGGGAATCGGAAGCAAGTTGAGCACCGCCAGCATTACGCTGAACAGAGCGATGAAACTGACAAAGCTGTCGAATCCTCGACGGGCTTGGCGCGCCGAGAACTGGGCGATGGCAATGGGACCGCCCAGTTGTCTCCTGATTCCTTTCGGGTTCTTCACCATGGTGTAGAACCCCGAGTACACCGTGGCCACCATCCCGCCGGTCATGCGGCCGGCCTGTAGGATTGACTCCAGCGGCCCGAATCTCGCCACCCTCGTGGCTCCTTCCGGCGCGGTGATTCCGATGTACCCGCCTTCGGTCTGGCCGAGCGAGGTTCCGTTGATCGGCTTGACCGTTGTGGCCAGAACCTTGCCTTCCCGAACAAACTCCACTGCCACGTCTCTGTCTGGATTCTCAAGAATGATCTTGCGCAGCTCATCGAAGGTGGCCACTGTAGTGCCTCCCACCGCCACCACGCTGTCGCCTTCCTGCATGCCTGCCTCGAAGGCCGGATAGCCCATGGTGATATCTCCCACCACCGGGGGAAACGTAAAGCCGACGCCCATCAACAGTGAGTCAGACATGCTGACCAGCAACGTGTCCAGCCTGCCCTTCCTGTTCACCACGAGACTAATCGAATCAGAACTCCCGCGGGCCGTCGCCTCCTGCCATGCACTGAGGAAGTCATGGCTTGACTGCACCGGCCGACCGCCCAGCTCAATGATGCGGTCCCCTGGCTGCATGCCTACGCCGGCCGCAACCGAGCCCGGCTCCACGGTGCCCAAGATCATCAGGGGGTCAGGCACCCTGAATCCAACGACGGCAACGCCGTACAGCAACACAAAGGCCAGGACGATGTTCATCATCGGACCTGAGACTGCCACGATGAGCTTGACCCACCACGGCTGGGCGGTGAAATCGCCAGGGTCAGGCTCCGCAGTGGTCTCGCCCGGGTCCTCTCCCGAGAACTTCACGTACCCACCCAGCGGGATAGGGCCGATAACCCACTCGATATCCCGCCATCGGAATCCGATGATCTTGGGGCCGAATCCAATGCTGAACTTGAGGACACGAACGCCGAGCCGAAGGCCGGCGAGAAGGTGGCCAATCTCGTGGGGAATCACCAAAACTCCCAACACGATGATCCCGATGATCACGGCTTCCATTGAATGACATCCTCTCCGGAGGTGACACGCTCGACTGCGGCTAAGGCCTGGTCGCGGGCGCAAAGGTCCGCAGCGAGGATAACCTCCAATGCGGGCTCGGGCGTTGCGGTATGAGCCGACAAGACGTGATCTATGACGGCTGGAATGCCGGTGAACGGGAGCTTCCCCTCAAGGAAGGCTCCCACCGCGACTTCATTCGCGGCATTCATCACGGCCAAAGCGGTGCCGCCGACCCCGGCTGCCCGGCGGGCAAGCCCCACGCATGGGTACCTCTCGATGTCCAGCGGCTTGAAGGTCAACGACTCAAGTCCCCCGGGCAGCAGCCTGGGTAGAGATGTCGGACAAAGCTCGGGGTACGTCAATGCATACTGAATGGGCCCTCGCATGTCGGGCCATGCCAAATGGGCGATGACCGACCCGTCCCACAGTTCAACCATGCAATGCACCATGCTCTGGGGATGGAGGATGACGCTGATGCCCTCGATGCCGATGCCGAACAGGTAATGGGCCTCGATGACTTCCAGCCCCTTATTCATCATGGTTGCCGAGTCCACCGTGATCTTCTTGCCCATGGCCCACGTCGGATGGGCCAGCGCCTGCTTCGGCGTGACGCGCGCCAAATCTCCCCGGTAGTCCCGCAGGGCGCCGCCCGAGGCCGTGAGCCACAGGGCCCGGATGTCCTGGCATGGTCGCCCCCGCAGAGCAACGTGGAGCGAGGCATGCTCGGAATCGATGGGTATCACTCGTGCAAGACCGCCCGAGGCGGCCATGACCAGGTGACCGCCGATCACGAGGCTCTCCTTGTTGGCCAAGGCGACAGTCTTGCCCGCGTTCAGCGCGTCGAGGGTCGGCACCAGACCGGCCGCGCCCACCAAGCCGTTCACCACCACGTCAGCATCAGGATGCGATGCGGCGGCCTTCACCCCGTCGTCTCCCAGGAGGAGTTCTGCGCCCACATCCCTGCACGCTTTGGCCACCGCCTCATCCGCTCTGCCGAACGCGACCAGGTTCGGCCTGAACCGGCGGACCTGGTCGGCCAGCACTACCGCATTGCTGCGCGCCGCCAGCGCGGTAACGCAGAAACGAGGTGTAAGATGCGCCACCACATCCAACGTTGCCCGGCCGATGGATCCAGTGCTGCCCAGGATGGATAGGGTACGCGGCATATCAGGGCCTCCCCGGAGCCAGAAGCACCAGAGAATAGTAGGTGGCGGGTATGTTCACGAGAAGGCTGTCGAATCGATCCAATACGCCACCGTGGCCCGGAATGAGCCTGGAGCTGTCCTTGACGCCTGCCTCACGCTTGAAGAGCGACTCCGCAAGATCGGCCCCCTGGCCCAAAGTGCCGGCGAGCCCGCCGAGAAGAAGACCCACGGGCAGAGGCAGTGGTCCCAGAAACCGCAGAGCCGCTCCTGCAGCAAGCCCGGCCACCAGCCCGGCCGCAGCCCCCTCCCAGCTCTTGCGAGGACTGATCGCCGGCGCCATTCGATGACGACCGAGGGCGCTGCCGATGCCGTAGGCTGCGGTATCGACTATCCAGGTCAGATAGAAGGGAACCAAGGCAAGCTTCCACGCCGGCAGCGGCCACGACGCGACTGCCGGTGATGGCAGACGCAGGAGGTGAACGTGGCCGAACAGCCACGCCACATACAGCACTGCGGCGGAGGCCCGAGAGGCTCGCGCAAGCGTCTCTCGAGGACCACCGGATGCAATGTCGATGGCAACCACAAAGAGGAACGGCAGGACCGCCACTGACGCGGCCGGTCCCGGGCGGCCTGCGGCGATTAAGAAGAACGAGACGGCGCACGCCAGAAGCGTCGCTGGGACCTCCAGGTGAAAACCCGAGAGCCCCAACCGGCAAAACTCCCACGCGGCGATTAGCATGATGGCGCAGTTCACCGCCAGCAGAGCCCACCCGCCATGGAGAACGAGGAACAGATAGGCGGGTATGAATACCGCCGCCACGGCACTCCTCGTGAGGAGATTCGACACGCTCATCAGCTTTCAACCTTGCCAAACCGCCGGTTTCGTGCTGCGTAATCCTCCAGAGCGGTGAAGAGCTCGGCCCGCCTGAAGTCCGGCCACAAGGTCGGCGTAACCCAGAGTTCCGCGTAGGCGATCTGCCACAGAAGGAAGTTGGAGATGCGCATCTCTCCGCTGGTACGGATGACCAAATCCGGATCCGGCATCCCCGCGGTCTGCATCCGACCTGCGAGCATGGCCTCATCGATATCGTCGGGTTTGATGGCGCCGGATGCGCTCTCTCTGGCCAGAGCCCGGGCCGCCTGTGCGATCTCAGCCCGGCTGCCATAGCTCAACGCCAAGACCAGCGTCAGGCCGGCATTGCCGGCAGTACTCCGGATTGCAGAATCGAGATCCTTCCGCACCGCCGTGGGCAGTTGCTCGGTAAACCCAATGGTACGAAGCCTTACCTTGTTGTTGTGGAGCATATCCAGTTCGTGGCGAAGATACCGCTGGAGCAGTGACATGAGAAACTCAACCTCGGGGCGTGGACGAGCCCAGTTCTCAGTCGAGAAGGAGAACAAGGTCACGTAGGAGATTTCCCACTCGGCGCAGGCGGTCACAATGTCCCGAAGCGCCTCCACCCCGGCCTGGTGGCCTCGAACCCTCGGCAAGCCTCGGGCGCGGGCCCATCGCCCGTTGCCATCCATTATGAGAGCAATATGGGCGGGAAGACGGGCAAGGCGCCGAGGATCCAGGTCCATGCCGGGTTCCGTGTCAAGCCCCTGTTTAGGACCAACGGGTGAAACCGCGTCGATCGACACAGAGCGTGTTCGGGCCTCGACCTTGGAGACGCATCATGGCAAGAGAGCACTCTTCAGAGTCGTTGCCAAGGGGAGTCAATGATCCGGCAGCAGAGCTGCACGGCAAAGACCACACAAAACCGCAGTCGGTCAACGAAGCTCAGACCTCCATCACTTCCCGCTCTTTGGCCTTCATGAGATCATCAATCATGGCGACGTGCCGGTCGGTGATTTCCTGGATTCTGTCGCTCCCCTTGTGTAGATCGTCTTCAGTGATATCTCCCGATTTCTCGAATTTCCTCAACTCCTCGATCTGACCGCGGCGGATATTGCGCACTGACACGCGCACATCCTCAGACAGCTTGCGGACATGCCTGACAAGTTCCTTGCGACGCTCTTCGGTCAGCTTCGGGATAGGAAGACGGATCACCGCGCCGTCGTTCAGCGGATGAAGGCCTATCTCTGACTTGCTGATAGCCTTTTCGATGGCAGAAAGCGCCGTTCGATCCCAAGGTTGTACGACCAGAAGCCTCGGCTCTGGTGCGCTAATGTTGGCCACCTGACGCAATGGGATCTGGCTGCCGTAGTACTCGACCCGAATCCCATCCAACAGGGCGGGCGATGCCTTGCCCGTACGAACCCGGGTAAACTCCCGCTTCAGTGCCTCGTACGCCTGCTGCATCTTCTCTTCGGATTCTTCCAAGACCAAAGCCATCATGACCGAATCACTCCTTCGGCGGGGACGGTGGAGACCATTCCCACCAATGTACCCTCCGTCTCGCCCATGAGCACGTGTCGCATGGCTTTGGGCCTCGTCTGGTCAAACACCACCACGGGCAGACGGTGGTCTCTGCACAAAGCCATCGCAGTACGATCCATAAACCTCAGGTTGCCCGAGAGCGCATCATCAAGCGAGAGCTGCGCGTAGCGGGTCGCGCCAGGGACCTGTTCCGGATCATCAGTGTACACACCATCGACCCGGGTTCCCTTGAGTACCGCCTCCGCGCCGATCTCCAGAGCCCGAAGCACTGCAGCGGTGTCGGTAGTGAAGTAGGGATTGCCCGTCCCGCCTGCAAAGATGCCGATGCAGCCATCCGCGATAAGGGCCCGCGCCTCCGCAGCAACGAACGGCTCGACAAGACTGCCTATGGCAAAGGCGGAGCGGACAAAGGCAGGACTGCCCAACAGACGGATCTGCTCCGCCAAGGCCAGTGCATTGATCACGGTAGCCAGCATACCCATGGAATCGGCGGCAACTCGGTCCAACGGTACGATCGAGCCGGCACCGCGAAGGATATTGCCTCCCCCGGGGACGACTCCTACGTCCACACCTAGAGACCGAGCCTCAACAATATCCTGAGCCCGCTGACGAAGAGAGGCTGGATCCAGGCCCGCTCCCGCGGCACCACCCAGTGACTCGCCGCTCAGCTTAAGCACTACGCGGCGATACCGCATGGAGATCAGGCCTCTCCGATCTGGAAGCGGGCGAATCGTCGTACCACGACATTCTCGCCCAGCTTGCCCGCCACCTCCTTGACCATGTCTCCCACCGCACGGGACGGCTCGCGGATCGAAGCCTGTTCCATCAGACAGCTGTCCTGATAGAACTTCTCCAGCTTCCCTTCCACGATGCGTTCCCAGATCTTCTCGGGCTTTCCGCTCTGTTGCACCTGCTCACGGTAGATTGCGCGCTCCCGCTCGACCAAATCGGCGGGCAGGTCCTCCCGGGAAACGGCAAGCGGCGACGAGGCTGCGACCTGCATTGCAAGCTCGTGGGCAAGAGTCTGGAAATCGTCGGTTCTGGCCACGAAATCTGTCTCGCAGTTCACTTCGACGATCACTCCGAGCTTGCCGCCCAGATGCACATACGATGATACTAGACCTTCGCTGGCTGCACGACCGGCTCGCTTGGTCGCCTTCGCAATCCCTTGGGTACGCAACCACTCGATAGCCTTCTCGACCTCGCAGCCCGCAGCCTCGAGCGCCTTGCGACAGTCCATCATTCCGGCGCCGGTTCTCTCGCGAAGCTCCTTGACGGCCTGTGCAGAGATGGTCATGCCTGTTCCTCCTCTTTCGCCGGCTCAGGAGTGGGGGGTGGGCTTGCGTCCGCGGGTGGCTGGACCTGCTTGGGAGGACGACGCGCGGGTGCGGCCTTCTTCTCAGGGGGACGCTCCTCAGCGGTCTCCTTCGGGGAACGCTCGGCGAGGGGGGCCGCTCTCTCGGGACGACGCTCCGCGGCGGCCTCTCTCGGGGAACGCTCGGCAAGGGGGGCCGCTCTCTCGGGGCGACGCTCTCTCGGGCCTCGAGCGCCGGGGCCCTGGCCACGGGGGTCACGCCGGGCGCGATCGCCGCCTGAACCAGGCCGCCCTTGCCAGCCCTCGCCCTGCCTCCCTTCGCCCTGTCGGGGCCGACGCTGCGCCCCTCCACGGTCAGCCGGCCGCGGCCGCCGGGAGGACGCTTCCGAGGGCTGTCCGGCCGCGGCAACAGGCGCTTCCTTTGCCGGCGGCTCTGCTTTTGCCTGCAACGCTTGCTTCTCCTCAAAGGCCGCGGTCCCACGCTCGATCGCCTTGGCCACAAGACGCGTGACGAGTTTGATGCTCTTCATGGCATCGTCGTTCCCAGGAATGATGTGGTCGATGGAATCGGGATCCACATTTGTGTCGACGATGGCCATCACCGGTATGCCCAACTTCACCGCTTCCGATACGGCGATTCGTTCCTTCTTGCAGTCAATAACGTAGACGAGGCCCGGAAGCGCGGTCATGTGGCGAACTCCGGCCAACACCTTCTCAAGCTTGGCGCGCTCCTTCAGGAGGCTCTGCATCTCCTTCTTTGTCATGGTGCGAGCGGGACCGTCTTGTTCGAGCTTCTCCAGCTCTTCGAGCCGCGCCATGCTACGCCGTATTGTGGAGAAGTTGGTGATGGTGCCGCCGAGCCATCGCTCGATGACATAGGGCATGCCGATCCTCTCCGCCTCTCGCCGTATGACGTCCTTGGCCTGCCTCTTCGTGCCAACAAGCAGCACCTTCTTGCCCTCGGCGGCTATCTGCTCCAGCGAAGACAACGATTCCTCTAGTAGTTTCTGGGATTTCCGGAGGTCAATGATGTGAATGCCATTCCGCTCCCCGAAGATGTAGGGCTTCATCTTGGGGTTCCACCGTTTGGTTTGGTGGCCGAAATGGAGACCCGCCTCGAGCATCTGCTCGATGGTTGGCAGTTCCATGAATGTGCCTCCTCAGGCCCGGATAGGCCTGCGGCGTGGGGTTGTTCCTCCACTCGTCCCAAAGGACCACCATGCCCCGCAAAGGCGGGACACCCCGGTGTCACAAGGACGGGTGTGTGTGATAGAGATCATCCGCCACCGTGGGCGAAGGACGCTGCAAGAAAGACTGCGACTAACGCTTGGAGAACTGGAACCGCTTCCTGGCGCCTGGACGACCGTACTTCTTGCGCTCGACCATCCGTGGGTCTCGCGTCAAGAGCCCATCCCGTCGAAGCACCTTGCGAAAGGAAGGATCGATCGACACCAGGGCACGGGCGATGCCCAGCCTCACGGCGCCGGCCTGACCGGCCACCCCTCCTCCGGCCACGGAAACGACGGCATCAAACTTGCCCTCGCATTCGCACGTCTTGAACGGCTTCAAGATCGTCATGGTAAGCGACTGGGTCGGGAAATACTGCTCCAACGGCTTCCCGTTGACCCGGAAGTTGCCGCTGCCCTCCACAAGCGTGACACGGGCAGTGGCCAGCTTTCTGCGACCGACCGACATCTGCCGGACCTGAGTCATTGGCTACCCTCCACTGGTTCAAGCGGAAGAGGGGCCGGCTGCTGAGCAATGTGGGGGTGATCCGGGCCGGCATATACCTTGAGCTTCCGGAAAAGTTCGCGTCCCAATTTGGTGTGAGGCAACATGCCCTTCACCGCGTGTTCCACGACACGTTCCGGCCGCATCTTGGTGATCGGGATAACCCGCCGGCCACCGGGGAAGCCGGTGAACCTCTCGTATCGCTTCATCGAAGACTTCTCACCTGTGAGACGCACTTTCGATGCGTTGATGATGACGACATGATCGCCAAAGTCGAAATGGGGAGAATACTCAGGACGGTGCTTCCCGCGAAGGATGGTGGCAACCCTGGTGGCCAGTCTGCCTAGAATCTGACCATCGGCATCCACGACCCACCACGTATCCTTGATGTCTCCCGCCTTAGGCATGTAGGTCTTTGTCACGTGTTTCACCTCTCTGGGATTACCTCAATGGAGCATGACAATGAACGGTTCGTGGCCGCGGCCGTCAAGCGCGAATACTGGAGCTGCCGTTTAGGCCCAGAAGCAGGGGGGCGCGATTGCGCGGAAGAACCCCCGGTCGTCGGCTCTCGACCTTCCCTCCGCGCGTGCGGTTCGCAGGGTTCATGCTCCGGGTTCATTCAGGCCGCTGAATGCACCGAGCGCACTCAGACTCGTCAAGGGTGAGTGTGCGCCTCCTTTGACAGCACGGGATGTGTGATTCACGGTTCCCCTCGCAGTTCTCAGTCCTCATTTGTCGGTTCTCAGTCAAGCCCTGACTGGCGACTGGGTCTGGTCGGTATCGCCATCGGAATCGACGACGCGGGCATTCGAGTGGGAGCCTCCCATGTTCTCTTATGGAAGTCCGGCACACGCGCCTGTGTTTCATCTCGCGTCTTCCTTCTCCGTGCGGATCTCATGCTCCGTGCCTCGGAGTTCCTACCCCGACCGCATAGCACTGACCTCCAATTCGGGCACATTTCTCAACTCATCCAGCCTTCCTACTCCGTCCTTCATTGTAGACCTCGGGTTCCCCTCGCAGCAAGTGCTTGACCGTCGGCGGACCGTACCGTGTCTTGATTCCCACCCATGCCGCGACCCGGCTGTCTGATCCTCAACGAAAGGCCTGCAGATGACAACCGCACACGACCCACGGCCCATACGAGAGTGGAGCCGCTGGGTGGTGCTCATCGCGTACTCGGCCCTCATACTGGCGACCTTGAGTCTCGTGCGCGCGCTGCGAGACCTTGTCGTCGAGAGGTGGGGCGAGCGTGGGTTCAGCCTTGCCGTGTGGGCACTCTTCGCCCTGGTGGGGATCCTGTTCCTGGCATGGGTCATTCGCCAGTCCGTGTTGCGATCCGTGGGCCGTGCAGCGCTCCTCCTCCTGGCGTGCACGGCCTATGCCTACATGCTCCTCAGGCTCGATCTCGCGGTGGAACGGCTTCACTACATCGAGTACGGGCTCGTGGCCGTGCTGGCGTTACGCGCCTTCGAGGTCCAAACGCGCGATTGGGCTGCATACCTCCTTGCGTGCCTCTATGTCCTTGGCCTTGGGCTGCTGGATGAGGCGATCCAGTGGATCCTACCGACCCGGGTGGGCGAGTTCCGCGATGTGAACATTAACCTTACCGCCGGGGTCCTCGGCCTGGTACCGGTGATCGCGTCCAGAGCCCATCCCTTCGCCTTCGTTCACCGCGAAAGCCTTGCCCGCGTGCTACGATGGTCTGCAGGAGTGGCCGCACTCACTGCCCTGTTTCTCACGTTTGTGCACGGATTTGGATTCATGCACCGCTCCTCCGGGCACGCGTGGTTCCGCAGCGTCTTCCCGCCAGACTCATTCAGCGAGTATGGTCAGCACCCCGAGGCGGTTGCCTATCGGGAGTTCCCGGATTCGCCGATTTCGCATCCCGGAGAGGGACCTCTTGGATGGATTGGCCAGCGATTCCTCCAATGGCGATTACTCCGCAACCCTACCCCAGAGGCCTACAACTACGAGGCGTGGCGGCATCGCCAGCTCCGCGACGGGCTGGAGACCCCACGGTATGCTCAGTATCGAGAGGCCCTGGAAGAAGAGAGGATCCTGACCAGGGTCTTCGGCGCATACCTGCGTTGCTACGGGGTCGCGTGGCCTGAGAACAAGCGGCGCAAGTTCGCCGATCTGCCCTTTGCAGGAAGCTCAACGTATCTGAGCCCCGCCCAGGAACTCCTGATTACGTGGGTGCGACCTGAAGTCTTCTGGGTCGCGTCGGGGCTTGTCGTTGTGGCGCTTGTGTCAGCAAGTATCCTGGTTGGGAGATCAGGGAAACGCAGCAGGGAGCCGTGAACTCCCCTCACGCGCCGAGAGCCGGAGGTCATGTGATCCCCGCGGACTCGACCCTTCCGTGAGTCGTACACAGCGTGCCGTGAACCCTCGCTCCGCACGCTACAGCAACGGTGCGCGGCCCAGGAGCGGATAGACCGCCTCCCTGAATCGGTTCACCACGTGATCCCACGTGTAGCGCGACCAGACCTTGGCCCTTCCCGCTTCGCCAAGGGCTCGGGCGACATCGGGCCTGTCCAGCAGCAGCTCGACGAGTTCGGCGATGGCGTGCCAGTCACCGAAGGGCACGAGAAACCCATCGACCCCGTCTTGGATCACCTCGGGGATGCCACCGGCGAGGCATCCAATCACGGGCTTTGAGGCCATCCATGCCTCCAGAATGGCGATACCGAAACTGTCGGCGCGGGACGGCAGCACGACCACATCGGCTGCAGCCAGCGCGTCGCGCTTCAGGTCGTCGTCTACTTCTCCCAGGACCAGCAGCCCTGCCAGTTGGTCTGCCGATCGGGATGACAGATAGCCCTCCTCGAAATCTGATCGCGGATACCCGATGAAGACCCCCGAGACGTCGTGGCCGCGGGCCCGCAGGGCGCACACCGCTTCGGCCGAATGGTGACTGCCTTTTTCGTGGGTCTGAGTGCCAAGCTGCAGCACGATGGCGCCCCTGAGGTTGAAGCGCTCCCGGAACCGCCTTGCATTGCCACCGATGCAGTCCGCGGGATGTGCGCCGGGCCCGATCGTAACGAGGCGACGCCCATTCAAGCCCCGAGCCTCCAGCAGGCGTCGTTCCACGTCGGTGTTGCACACGACAAGATCGGCATGTCGCAGCAACATGGGAACTCCGTGTCCCAGAAACTCCTGGCGATACTCCACGCGCCCAGGTTCTCCCGCATGGATGAGACTCAGCACCACCAGTGGCGCCTTCCAGCGCCGCGCCACGGCCAAACCCGCCACCACGAAGGGTGTGTGCGGCAGCACGCCGGCAACGACAAGATCAAACCTTGTGGGGGATGCTAGGGCATTGGCCAGCAGGCCGGGTGCATGGGTCGCCCGGTCCCGGAATGCCCATATGCTCCATGGGGGCTTGAGCATGTGCAGGCGACGGAAGGCTTCGGGATGGCGTATGGCCCAGCGGGACAATCCAAACCTTCGAATCTGCACGCCGTGAAGACACTCCCGACGCCGCGATACGTGGCGGAGACTCCTGTCCACAAGGAAGTGGGTGTCGCGAGCCTCGGTAGTCCAGGCGCGTACGTCGACGCCGTCGGCAGCGAGCCCTTGGGCCAGGCTCGCCATGTGCACCGCCGAACCCGAGCGGTTGGGAGGATAGAGCGGGGAAACAAAGAGCGCTCTCACCGTGCCCGTGCCCCCCTGACCCGGGGATCGTCTGTCGGCAACAGCCGCACTTCCACGACCCGCAACTCAAACCATGGCTCGCCGTCGGCGATCAAGGCGAGACGAATCGTCGAGACCCCCTTGCCCGGAGGCAAAACATGGCACAGGGTCTGCCATCCTGGCTCCCCGTTCCAAGTCCACTCATGCTTCCCGACCCTGCCCACAATGCCAGGAACCGGAGGCCGCGTTACATGGAAGAATGCGCGCAACCGCAGCACGGTTCGCCCTAGCACCGGGCGGAGAAGACGGCACGTGCCGCCTGCCGGAGTAAGCACCCTATACGACGGGCTTGAGGGAATGGTATTCCCCCATCCCTCGCAGAAGCCCTCCTCATCGACACCTGCCACCGCCCAACTCGATGTGGCCATAAGGGTGCTGGCGTTCATTGGAAGGGACAGGACGATGGGATGGTGAGATCATGAACGACGGGATGGACGAATGAATGGATGGATGGGCCCGAACTACCGGACACTGAGCCTATCGGGCATCCCCCTATCGACCAATCCATCGCTCCAACCCAGCCGCGTGCCGAATGCGGCGCCCTTCGTGGCACGTGTACCCAGTCACTCACAAAGTCTCTCCAAGCTCATGCCTGACGCGGATGGCTCCCGCCATCCCCTCAGCCTGCACATATCGTCGCCGGTGAAAAGCCACGCCCCCACCCGCGAATCCTCGAGAAACGATGGCGCGTTCCGCCCGAGCCATGCCACAAGCTCCCCCCCCGTACGAATGCTCTGGCTTCCTGGTATGCTGACACCCCTGTACGGAGCCCCGGTGACCAGACGCAAGGCGGGAAACAACCCATTGCGGAGGACATGAGCCCTCCCTTCCCACTCCAGGGTATTCACTGCGATCGCCGGCCGGTCTTGGGGGAATGCCCGTGCTGCCTGCGACACGACGGTCATAACCCGCATGCCCGCGGCCTTCCACTCCCGGCAGAAAGCCCAGGCCTGAGGAGAGTTCACAAGACTGAGCGAGAGAGCTGCTGCCACTGCGGCGACCCTTAGGTGTCGCCACCTCACCAACTCCAGGGCGCAGCCTATTCCTACCATGACCGGCAGGGCCATGACGTAGAGAAATCGTGGCTGATCCGGCCCACCCAGACGTATGAAAGGAATCATGGTCACAGAGGCCCAGACCCACACCGCAAGAAAGACCCACCTGCCCCGCAGGGCCCCCCAGGCCGCGACTGTTCCGAGGGCCGGCCACACGGGCCACGCGGCAGCCGTCCCTTCACGGCCCATGGCCAAGCCCACATAGCCACCCAGATGAGCCAGAGTCCTGCGCAGGTTGAACGGAACCGAATATCCGCCGGAGAGCCGCGCATGCGCACCCGTGGCGTGCACCGCGGCCGCGTAGGCCAGAGTCAGTCCTACCAGGATCCCACTCCAGAGAAATGCATCCTTGCGATTGCCTCTCGCGAGGGCTAACAGAGGAAGCCCCCACATAAGGGCCAATGCCGATTCGTGCCCGGCGAGGGCACACACCAAGAGCGGCAAAGCCAGCGCTCTCCCGCGCCGGGAAAGCACGGCGGTCATGGCTGCAAGGACACAGGCCGCGGCCAATGGTCCGCAACGGGCTGAACTCCAGCACACGGTCTCGTGGAGTGCCGGCCATGTCACAAACACCGCTGCCGCCGCGAATCCCGCGACCATGTTGCGGCTCAGGAGCCCGGCCAGCCGTGCCAGTTGCCACCCGCATGCCCAGTGCAATGCCAGGTCCACAAGATGCACTATCCCGGGGCGCCCATCGGCCTGAAGCCGCCAGGAGCACCAGCATCCAGGACGGAAGAACAGCCCCGGCTCAAGAACCATTCCGGTGCGTGCCCGTTCCAGCCAGACCCAGTCATCGCTGACCAGGCCTCCCCCAAGCATCCGCCCCCAGGCCAGCAGCACCAAAGCGCCCAGCACGCAGGGCACCGCCCCACCGCGGATCACCCGCGAGGCAATGTCGTCCATCGCTTCCTGTCGCGACCCCTTCACGCTCGTCTGCTCTTCATTCAGCGGTGATCCCCGACCCGACTGCGGCCAAGGAGATCCTAGCGGGAATCCCTTTGACCGGAACTGGTTCGCCGTCTACGCGAAGATCAGTGATCACTCCTTCGGCAAGCTCTATGTCCACCCTTCGACCCATCATGCGGGCATCCTGGACCCGTAGGAACTCCAGCTTCAGCGGTAGCGGAGCGATGACGAGATCGCCGGCGACCGTGGGCTGGAGGCCTGCCGCGTGTTTCATGATCAGGTCGACCACCCATGAGTGCTGGTAGTCATCGATCCCCCGGTACAGTGACGGCGCGCCGGTCATGGGGTTGTAGTGCTCGAAGGAACAAGGCCTTTGCGCATCGCCTCCCCTGAACAGCACCATCAGGGCCCGCATGAAGGCCTCGGCCGCCCGGGGAAGCAGCTCGGGGTCGTGCCATGCCTGGTGAGCAATGGCATCCACAATGTGGGAGTTGGTCATGGGCCAGGTCCGTCCATTCCACGGACAGTTCCTCCGCCGGCCTTTCCATCGCGCCGAGGCATCGAATTGGGCATCGTCAAACGCCAGTGACGGGAAGGGGTAGTGTGTCCAGAACTTCGCCGGATCGAAAAGATGATCCAGCGCTCGTCGGTGCTCAGGGCCGGGAATGTCCGTCATGAACGGGTAGAAACAGGTAAGAGCATCCACACCGGTTCGATTCCCCGTGGCAGGATTCACGTCGTGAAACATGGCTGCTGCCGGGTCCCACATTCTCTGCAAAATCGCGTCGCGTATGCGGTGCGCGGTCTCACACCATCGGGCTGCCTCGCCTGTCCTGCCCAGCATGGATCCCATCCACTCCAAAGCTCGGTAGAGCCGGTATGCGTAGACGGTGGCGTCTACCCCCTTAAGGTCGAACCGCCGTCCCCAATGCTGGCAATCGGCCTCAGGATCCACGGCCAGGTACCGGCTGGAGTACTCCTGGCCCGTCTCGTAATGGTTCTCGATAGTGTAGAGGCCGCATTCGCCACGATCCCGTGCTTCGGTGAGCCAACGGGCGTAGCGGACCAAGGCATCGTAGGCATGGGCTGTCAAGTCCAAATCGGGATGGACCGCCAGCAGATCACGCACGGCGCCGCCCCAGTCTGCATGGTAGAAGGACTCCGGCACGGGGCCCTCCACATCGAGAATCCCGGCGAATCTGCCATTGTGCTCCTGGGCATCGAGGAAGATGCGCAGCTCGTCGAACGCAGTATCGGGGAGATGCATCCACCGGGTCTCACGGATGTGAGCAGGAGCGCTGTACGTGATGGCCCGGCGGAAGTAGCCTTGCCCCTCGCATACCACAGGCCGGTTCAGCATCCCGGCGCCGGGAGCCTGCGTACACAGCCGAAGCCCGCTCCACCGGTACCAGTAGTAGGTCCTGAGATGCTCGCTGGAGCTGTCGAACCTAGGAATTCCTGCCAGGTACTCCTCCCAGGTGCCAAGGCTCTCGTCCACGACATGGGTGCCCCCTGCCACGCATCGCCTCGCCTCCTCGGCCGCCAGGACCGGGTCCGCAGCCAAGGTCATACTCACCGTGGCCACCGTTGAGGTCGTGCCGGATACTGAGAGCCGCATCCGGAGGCCTGCATGCCAGAACCCTCCTGCCCCGGCCGCGACCTCCCCCTCCATTGAAGATCGCACCTCCCACAGCGCGCAATGCCTCCAATCCGGGATCGCCATGCCTGATTCCGAAAGCACGACCGCAGGCTGAACGCCACCCGGCCCCGCCGCGAGGGCTAGCCAGACCGTATCTGCTCCGTCGACCAAAGCGTCCAGCCGCCGCGGGATCGCAATGCACCCGTCAAGGAGGCGAAGGGCCCCTTCTTCCGGCTGAACCGTCCACGCGGCGAGATCAATGTCCAAGGCTCTATCGCACTCCAACCGCAGCTCACTGACCAGCGATCCCGTGGGCAGGACGCTCTTTCGCTCTGTGATCCGAATGCCCCCGGGCGACTGGTACTCGACGATGACGTAGGCGGGATTCCATCGGCGCTTCACCAGCGAAAGCTCAATGGGTTCACCACCCAGATCCAGCAGATCCATGGTAAAGAGCGGGCCTATCTGATGCCGGTAGAACTGCCCGGGATCCCAGAATCCACCCCTGGCGAGTGCCGCGGGGAACGATGGCGCCCACATGACGGGGCCGGCCCCGCCCATACACCACTTGTCACTTCGCGACAGGCTCTGGATGATACCACGTTCGAAACTGCCCACGTGACGCCTCCCATCGATACGCCGATCCGACACCGGCCTGTGGAATCGATCGAGAAACGTATGGTCCTCCTGCCCTCCTGCGCAATGCCCGTACGTGTCGCATGCCTGTGGTTGACGGTTCGCAGTCGGCCCCCGGCCTCCCCTTTCTTCCTTTCTTCTTCACCCCTTTGCCGTTTCGGATTTCTCTTGCTGGCTGTTCAAGGCTATACCGCGGCAAAGTGAACCTTCCGTCGAGTCTCTGCGCTCAACGGGTGCGGAGGCTGAAGAAGGGCACGGAGCTCTTCAGGCCCCGCCGCCGAAAGGAGGACGCCGATGTGGAAAACCGCCTTGCTCCCCGCGCTCCGTGATCGCCGCGCTGCCCACGACGCCGCAAAGAAGGCATTCCTTCTCGCCGTGCTTGTGCACCTCTTCGCGCTGGTCTCGGTGCCCGCGTACACAGTGCGCATCCGTGTCATGGCGCCCCGAGAGATCGAGCCCATAGAACTTCCTGCCGAGATCACCATTCCCAAGAAGGAACCCATCTCGTTGCCGAGGCCGGCGGTCCCCATCGAGGCCGAAGAAGACGAGGATATCCCCGACGATGTCACCATCGCTCAGACCACTCTCGATATCACCACCGCCGCCTATGCCCCCACCGAACCTCCGCCCCAACTCCCCGAGTTCGGGGCTTTTGTAGCCTTCGATTCCGAGCCCGAGTTCATCCGCAACGTAGCGCCCGAGTACTCTGATTTCGCCAAGAAGGCGGGAATCGAAGGGCTGGTGGTCGCGAAACTCCTGGTGGGCGCCGATGGCAAAGTCTACGATGTGCGTATCATGAGCGGCCCCGAGATCCTGTACCCCGCGGTTAGGACCGCGGCCATGGCATCGCTCTTCTCACCGGCGATGCAGCGGGACAAGCCCGTGGCGGTATGGGTTGCCGTACACTACCGGTTCAGCCTTCGGGATGCCCGCTGATCCGTCAAGACACACGGCGGGGGCGTGCCCCCGCCGTGACCGTGTTCCTACCGGATCAACACCACGCGGATTTCCAGCGGCGCGCCGGCCAGCCGGGCGCAGTATACCCCGGAGCCCACGGGGCGGCCCAAGTCATCGGTGCCAGCCCATTCGTACGACCCGTCGGATCCCGGAGCCGCTATCGTCGTCACCAGCCGGCCGGCCAAATCATACAGGCGGAGGCCCGCAGTCTCGCACCCGGGTGAAGCCCGGAATATCACTGATCCCCGCGACGGGTTCGGATGGGCTACGAGCCGGGGTCGCTCCGGGAGAGGTTGGCTTCCCGTCGCGGAGCCTGCCCGGGTATCGATGTACACATCGTCCAGGTAGACTCCGACATCCTGCCCCGATTCATCGCTCACCAGCCGGAACCTGATGAGCACTGAGTCGCAGCCCTCGCCGACAAACTCGCCCAACGTCGCCTCAAAGCGCGTCCAGGCCATCTGCCGACCCGTCAATGACAGGAGAGCGCGCCACTCCTCTCCGTCGCGGCTCGCCTCCACGTGACAGAAATCGTGGCCATCCTCCAGGCCATACTTGACCCAGAAGCTGACCCTGCCCGCCGTCGCTGAGGAAAGGTCAAGACCGGGCATGAGGGTCAGGCTGTTGGAGGCGTTGTTGGGATAAGGCCCGGAGGGGCTGTCGGTCACGATCCACTGCCCCGAATACGCCGACCCTCCGCTGATCAATGCCCAGTCATCGCCGGGATCCCAGACATCCAAACCGTTCTCGAAATCATCAAGGCCGTATACATAGCGTAAGGTCTCTGATGCACCGGTATTGGGCATGGCTGCCGTGTCCGTGACGGTGCAGAAGTAATGGACCGTATCACCCAAGACTCCGACCTGCCCCAGCGCTCCGCCGAATAGCCCGTCCCGACCGACCCACTCCTCGAAGGAAAGGGCCAGCTGACCCTCGATATCGCCGGCCATGTAGCGGATGAGACCGCTCTCAGTGTCTAGGCCGAGATTGTCGCTGGCCATGACCGCAACCGGTCGGGACGAATCGACGAAGATGGTTGACGCGAGCTGAGTGGGAAGGCCCACCACTGGCGGTACGTGATCGGGACCGACATGAAACTCGAACACTCCAACTGCCGGCAGCGACCAGGAATACGCCGGGCACCGGGCCTCCAGCGTGTACCGGATATCGGCGGGCTGGCCGGGGGCTGGAATCTGTGCGACAAAAGACCCGGCGCCCAGTTCAGTCATGAGAACTTCGGTGAAGCCCGCCTCGTCTGCCTCCCACAGGAGCCACAACGAATCGGGGGTGCCGGGCCCGTGCATGAGAGCGGAGACGTTCAGCGGAGCGTCCATCGCTTCGATGTCTCCCAGCGGCTCGTGAATGATGGGACCGAGCATATCCAGCACCCGCCCCATGAGGGTGGTGCGGACGCCGGTATAGTCAACCGGATCCAGCACCTGGCCGGAGGCGATCGCCTCAAAACCGAATGCCGTGTACAGGGAACGGTGTTGCCCGAAAAACCGTACAGCGCCGCACTCGCCCGGAGTGTATCTGAACACCGGCCAGGCCCCCGGCAACGGACTGATGACGCTGGGGTACTGGTTCGCTGGTTCACGGCCCGGCTGGTAGACGGAGAAACTCAAGCCATGCCCGATGGGGTCACCCGGCACACCCGTGACCGAGCCACCTGATGCAACATCGGCCACATAGGAAGCGCCCAGATATGTCTGGTACCACGCGACAGCCTCGGGTGAAGTGTTCTGGCTTGACGGATCACACAGGTCCCACCCGATGTCCTGCCCGCTCAGGTAGAGAGAACCCCCGGCGTCGAGATAGGCGGCCAATGATGCCCTATCCTCAGGGGTGAGGCTGGGGAACGCCCATTCGCAGGCCCATATCACCAGCGGGAACCCGCTGAGTAACTCGGCGCCTGGAACACCCGATACGCTGTAGTCCCAACGGAGCACCGGTATGTTCAAGGAATCCAGAACCGTCAGGTAGTACTCCTCAACGTTCACCGAGCCATCATCATCGTCCACCAACAGAATCGGCGACAGCCCCACCGCAACGGACAGGGTATCCCGCCAACAGAAGCCCCCACTGGCCTGATAGGTCAAGAGTAAGTCCACGGTCTGGGACGGCGCGCATGGGTCCACCAGGAAACTCAACGGCGTGGAGCACGTTTGTGTGGTGTCAGCAGGGACATCCCCCTCATCGGACACGCCCTGCACGATGACGATGCCCGGCGCATCGGCACTCAAAGTCACCGTGGTCCCATAGGCGGGACTGACCGTGTAGTTGCGGTAGGTCACGACGATATGCCCGGTCTCGCCGGGCAGAATCCACCCGTCTCCATTGCCACCGGGAAGCGGGTCTGTCACGCTCCATCCAACTGTCTCCAGGTAGGGCTGCTCGACGAGATCCGTCTCGGTCACGGCCCGGTAGGCATTGATCCGCCCCGTTCCCAGCAGACCCTCAAACCCGGGATTGATGGCATCGATAGTGTCGGCCGTCAACACCAGGCGCCGGGCAAGCTCGAAGGGCGTCAGCCCCGGGTAGCCGGCCTTGATGAGCCCGGCGAGGCCTGCGGCCATGGGCGAGGCCAAAGAGCTGCCACTGGCCGAGCCATAGCCTCCTGGGCTGGTGCTGAGAATCCCGACGCCTGGGGCGGAGACATCTACGGTCCGCCCCCAGGTCGCGCTGGGGTTTCGCCGGTCGTTACGGTCAACCCAGGTGACGCTGACGGTATTGCGGTAGGCGGAGGGGTAGTGAGGATCGCCTACGGGGTCATTGCCTGCTGCGGCAATCACCAGGCTCCCCAGCCCGGTAGCATAGTCGATCACTTCTTGATTGTACTGGCTCGGTACCCCGTATGACCCCCAGCTGCAGTTGATGACGTCAGCGCCGGTATCCGCGGCGTAGACGATGCCAGAATAGCCCCTGGCCACCGAACCGGGGGTGGCATCGTAGCTGGCCTTGACCGGAAGATACGAGCAGTTCCATGATACGGACGCCACGCCCAGGGCATTATCGGTGACCGCCGCAGCTACACCAGCGACCAGCGTCCCATGGGACCACCATCCCTCGGCGTCGGGGGGACACGGGCTTGGGTCAGGATCATCGTGTGCAACATCGAAGCCGTGGACGTCATCGACGTATCCGTTGCCGTCATCGTCCACTCCGGGAAGCCCATTGGCCTCCGCTTCATTGGTATACACGTTGGCCAGCAGATCGGGATGAGTGAAATCGGTTCCATTGTCCACGATGGCAACGACGACTGCCCTGTCCCCCTGTTGCACGTCCCACGCTTCGGGAGCCCATACCTGGGGCAACGCATACTGTGCGGGATAGCTGGGGTCATTGGGCAGGGTGACCGGCCGGGGAACCTCGACGGCTTCGACATACTGAAGTGCAGGGTGCCCGGTCAACGCAGTCACGACCTGAGCCGGAGAAACGCCCGGGCCGGGGTGCAGCTGTAGAAACAGATCAAGGCGAGGGAGGTCGGCCCTGACAGCCACATCTGGATGAAGACGTTCCACTTCTACGATCCCTGCCCTCCGAAGAGATTGATCCAGAACGGGGATGCCCGTTTCAAAGGTGCGCCCCCTCGGCAGCACCGAGGACAGCTCAGGCTCGACCTTGGCGATGACCATGACGTCATGGGCCGAGATCCCGGGCGCAGGGGAGGGAGGAATCGAAAGCCCCGGCTGGGCAGCCAGGACGAAGACGGCAAGGATGGTGATCATGAGAGTAACCTCCGGGACATGCAGGCGTGATGGGACTCGGGGATTCATGCGGCCCTTTGAGGCTATGTGCTCGATGGGGGAAATGCAAGGATTGATATCCCCCGCGATGGTTGACTACCCGCGGGGCGGTGGATGGGTCAAAACCCAGGGAGCAACACGGAACGATCAGTCTCCCCACCGGCACGAGGTCGCCTCGGTCTCCTGAGACGGTTCTTCCCGGCGAATCCACAAGCTCGTCAATACCTCGAGGATGGCGGGTGGACTCGCTTCGCCGGCCCTCGTCTTCGTGAGGCAGGATGCCGTGTGAATCGGTGGGCTTTGTCTGCCTGCCTTCACCCGCATAAGTTGTCCTGAAAGGAGGACTCATGGCCACACTTCCCATGAGAACTGACTGCCGGCTTGCTGGCAGTGCCCTGGCCCCATGGACTGAAGGCCGGTGGATCGGTGAGGCGCCCAGCGCCATCCTCGGCGTATGCCTCGACTCGCGGGCTGTTGCCCCCGGAGACCTGTTCGTTGCTCTCAGCGGCGCCACCAGCGATGGCCACCTGTTCATTCGGGATGCTGCGGCTCGCGGCGCGGCAGCGGCGCTGGTATCCTCTTCGGGTGAGGCCTCGGCTCTTCCCTGCCTGAGGGTCGCCGATACTCTTGTGGCCCTCCACGCTATCGCCAGCCATTGCCGTGCCCGGTATGACGGTCTCATGGCGGCCCTGACGGGCAGCGTCGGGAAGACCACGGTCAAGGACATGACGGCCGCTATCCTGAGCGTTCTGGGGCCGACCTTGGCCACCGAGGGCAACTTCAACAATGCCACCGGTGTGCCGTTGACCCTGCTGGCGCTGGCATCTCATCACCAGTTCGCAGTGGTGGAAATCGGCATGAGCCTCCCCGGCGAGATCAGCTCGCTGGTGCCTCTGGTACGGCCGGACATCGCCGCAGTCATTAACGTGAAGCCGGTGCACCTCCAGAACTTCACGAGCCTGGCCGACATCGCCGCCGCCAAGGCAGAGATCCTCACCGGCATCCGGCCCGGCGGCATCGCCGTGCTGAATGCCGACGATTCCCTGGTGCGAGCCATGCGCGTGCCCGACGCCGTCCGCGCGGTGTGGTTCGGTCGCGACTCCACGTCGGATCTGTGCCTTACCTCCTTCGGCTGCGTCGATGTTGACCGGCAGCACTTCACCTTGAGATGGCGTGACCGGGAGATCGAGGTCACCCTCGGCGTACCGGGGGATCACAATCGGTTCAATGCCGCAGCCGCGGCCGCCATCGCGTTGGCGGCCGGGGCCGGGCCAGACGACGTTGCCGCAGGCTTGTCTCAATTCACACCAAGCCCGATGCGGTCGCGCCTCGTCCATCTGACCGACGGCAGCATTCTTCTGGAAGATTGCTACAATGCCTCACCCGACGCCTTCGCGGCGGCCCTCCACACCATCGTACACCTGCCTGTGGAAGGCCGCCGTGTAGTGGTCATGGGCGACATGCGGGAGCTTGGGGATGCCGCCGAGGTCTTCCACCGTGAGGTCGGGGCCCGGGCGGCCGTCGCCGGCATCGCGGAGCTGCTGGCCTATGGCCCCCTGGCCGAGGCTGCCGTGCGAGAGTTCCAACGGGCATCACCGGGTGGCACGGGCTACTACTGCACCACCAGTGAGGAACTGGTACAACACCTGCTGGCGAGTCATAGACCGGGTGACATCATCCTCATCAAGGGTTCCCGCGCCATGGCGCTGGAGCGGGTCAGCGCTGCATTGCTGGCGCAGTTCCCGCCCCGCGCGCAGCCCGGCCCGTCCGCATCGCCGAACCCGAGTTCCTGATGGCGTTGCGACGCCCACGGTCTGTGTCGGCGGCGGTTCTGGCCGTGGCTGTTGCAGCCGTTACCGCAACAGAAACGCCTGCGCCGGTGCTCCTGTACGGACCGGATGTCCAACGGGCTCCCGACTCCGCGGTGTCTTCGGCAACGCGGTTTCGGCCGGGGGAGCCCGTGCCGTTGGGTGATCCCTTCACCGTGGGATCCGGGCGCTCCTTCATCCTCATTGCTACCGGCCAACTCGTGCAGATGACCACCGGCACAGAAGCGCTGTTCTCGGCCGACGGCACCGAACTCCGGATTCGCCGTGGTAGCGTAACGCTGCATGCCGACCTACCCAACGACTCTCTGCGGGTGTGGCTGGTTACCGAGGGCGCCACGATCCGCAACCTCGGCGACACCCTACGCGTCGTGATCAACGGCCAGCGCCGACGCCTGCTGCGGGGCGACGTAGTGCGGGGCGAGAAAGCTCTCGGGTCGGGAGGAGCCTGGGTCAAATCGGATGAGGCCGACGGCGGATACCTTCTAGGCCTTGTCCGCTCGGGTGCACTGCCCGCCCGTGACTTCACCTTCCGTCTGCCCAGCCTCCGGCCCCGGCGTGTTCGACACGATCTGCATGGGTATACCGGTGTCGCCACCTACGAAGGCACGCGATACTACCTTGCCGAACTGACCTATCGCCTCCAGGCGCGGCAACTGCGGCTTGCCTATGACCTGTGGTTCGCCGTAAGCCGTGACGGGCGCTTCTATTCAGAAGCCTGGGACCAGTGGAAAGACTTGGTGGATCATGTGAACCATGTCCAGATCTTCATGCCCGGCGATCCGCTCTTTGTGCGCATGGGGCACATTGAACGTCTCTCGTACGGTCGCGGGCTGCTCATGGACAACTACACCAATGCCGTGTTTCTCCCCTTCGAACGGCGCACTGGCCTCCTCACCGAAGCGCGCATGTTCCCGCTGACGCTGCAGTTGTTCATGAACGATATTGGAAAGCCCCGGGTTGCGGGAGGGTGTCTCCTGTGGACTCGCCCGGATCGCGTATCGGCGATGCTGACCTACGTTGGTGACTTCGATCAATACTCGAACATCCGAGACCGCGACGGCGATTCCTATCCCGATCAAATCGATCCAGAACCCGATGTAGTGAACGCACCCAGTGACAGCATCATCCATGCACTGCAGCCCGTGAGTCTTGACAGCCTGAGCCGGCAATCACTCCATGGCTTCGCGGTGGGATTTGACTACCGCTATCTCCGTACGGAACACGCCCAACTGCGTCTTGAGGGGGAGCTATCAGCGCTCAGCAACGGAGGGGTGGGCACGAGTTTCCCGGCCATGGCCTTACAGTATCGTGGAGTCACACTGGGAATCGGGATAGATTTCCAGACACCGCGGTTCGAAGCGGCGGTATTCGACGGCACGTATGAGCTGGACAAGGCCCGCTTCCTGCTCCAGCCAGACAGCACGCTGCGTTTGGTCTCGCGGGGAAGTGAGCTGGCCCGTACTGACGAGTGGTTGTATGGCTGGAGCAACCGCCTGGTGGTCGAAATAGGCGACAACTTCTTTCTGCAGTCGCGATTCCGCGACGTGTACCGGGGGGACTACAGGAACAAGCTCTTCCGTCTTGCCGCCGAATCGTCATTCCCATTCCTGGCGCCCATCACCCGCATCGGGGTGTTCATCGAGCAGAGAAACGTGTCCCGGCTGCTACGGGAGCGAACTGACGGCGAGATCTGGGGTGTGGAGGTCTGCGGTACGCCTCACCGATCGCTGCTGGTCAAGACGCGCTACCGTGAGCGCTACAGCGACGACAATGCCAGCGGCATCATCGAGGACAATGAGGTCAGTCGGTCATTCTCCGCCAGCATGACAGTGGATGGGGGCTACTGGTGGCGGCAGTACCAGCAGTGGCGCCGCCGGCGGGCTGGGGAAGACGAAGCCGCTGCAGACTAGTGTTCTTTCACGGCACGTGGTTGAGGCCCCGAGGGGGACCAGACCCGCGACCTCCACGGCGCAGGGAGGGCGTATATCCGCCGTGCCATCTCACCGACGAGCAAGGCGGGAGGTCGTGAGATATCGTCCGCGGAATGCGAAGGCGGTTCCGAGACAGGACACTATCCGTGCGCCGGGCAGCGGGAGTCAGAAGGCAAGGCTGGCGGTGAGCCGGGGCGAGATCACGTCCACCGGCCGGTATGCGCCGTCGTCGGCTTTCTCAAAGGTGCGTAGAAACCTCAGATAGCAGGAAGCCCACCCGTTGAGCCGGTAGCCCGCCCACAGCTCAATGAGAGTCTTGCCTGACTCGGTGAGATCGCTCAACGTCTCGATGCCGGTAGCGTCAAGGCTCGCCCGCAGCTGCACCCGCTGCCCCACGGCCAGCGGTGCGACGTCCACGTGAAAGGCCCCGCTGCCGGTGCTGCCGTTCCTCCGGGAGAACCCGGCCACGAGAGAGGCGGTACCTGCCAGGGTGCCCTGCAGTTCCGCATACCAGCCGCCGTGCGCCCCTGTGGCGTCCAGGAGATCTCGCTTGCGAAGCCCCGTGGCTGGATCAAACCGGGCGACGCCATAGAATGCGTCCATGTAGGCCGGCAGGAACCGTGCACCAAGGAAACGTCGCTCCAGGCGACACTGAAGCCCCGAGAACATCGCCATCGTGCCGAGATCGATGCCAATGCCCGCTGCGCCGCCAGTTCCGTACCGCAGGATACTCGCCGCCTCTCCGTAGAGGAGGCACCCGGCGGGTGAACCCTGGACTAGAGGAAACTCGCTATCGAAACCGACGATGGTGACGCCGTCACCCGTGCGGCGATCGGCGTCTGGATCATCATCCGCAACGACGCTAAATCCGAACCGCCATGGACCAAGCGCCACAGCCGGGCGGGAGAAGGGCTCGATCCAGAGGCGGGCTCCCAGGATCTCCTGGCGGCCGACGCTGCTGGAGAAGGCATCTAGGCCGACGCGCCGCGCCCGAGCGCAGGCATGTACTCCCAGCCGTCGGTAGTCCTCGTCGTACCAGTTCGTATAGCGGCTGACCATAAGACCGCGCCCCACAGTCAGGGCGTTCAGCGCTCCAAGGCGGAGATGGACGGGATCGCTCGCTACTCCCCAACGGACGTAACGAATGAGCCTAACCCACTGGTGCGACGATGCCCAATCATCGTCTCGCAGCCCCTCGCGCTGCATCAATAGCTCTACATCCAAGCCCGCGCCGAATCGGCCCACATCGAGTTCAGGCGTGAACCGGATAACCCAGAATAGGTCGCCTCCCAAGAAAGCCGCACCCGCCTCGCCTCCCACCGTGCCGCTCCATGCGCTCGTCGCCAGGAGCGGAAGCCAGATGAGTGCTTGCCAGGTCATCCGCCGCATCATTCCTTACCTCCTCCGATGCAAAGCATGGGCGTATGATAGCCATCTACAGTGGAGTCTACAATGAAGGAACGCGCAGGGTCTGACCCCTTGATTGCGGCCTATGTATCAGGCCATGGCTTCGGCCATGCGGTGCGGACATCGACCATCCTCAAAGAACTGCTCAAAGAGATGCCAAAGCTGCGGGTCATCGCCAAGACTGATGCACCCGCGTGGCTTTTTGCGGGCCTGGGTGATCGCGTCTGTGTGCTGCCAGTCCAAGTGGATGCGCCTCCAGTACAGGCGGATGCTTTCACCATGGACATCGACGCAACCCTCGCCGGCATGCAGGCATGGCTGAGCCGGAAGGATGAGTGGATTCGAAGAGAGGCGGCATGGCTTGAGGATCAGGGCGTTGCACTGGTCATCGCGGACATCAGCCCCCTCGCCCTGGCCGCGGCTGATCTGGCCCGAGTACCCAGCGCGCTGATCGCCAACTTCACCTGGGAGTGGATACTCTCCGAAGCATACCTCCCTCACCCGCTATCTGCGGCAGTGGCCCGTGAGTGGTCGGCATGCACGCCCCTGGCCTCATGGTGCTTCTGCACTGCCCCGACCGCCGAGATAGGTCACCCGTGTCCCATTCCCGTTGGTATCGTCGGCCGCCGCTGCGAGTGGGATCGAGACGAGGTCAGGCAATGGCTGGGGCTCTCGGCCAGCGACATCGCCGTGCTATTGAGCTTCGGTGGGCTGGACATACGGCATGTCGATTTCGGCCCACTGGCTGGTTTGGACGTCGTCTACCTGAGCACCTCGCCGAAATCAGGCCTGCCCCGCTGCCAGTGTGTCGGGCGTGAGGTCGACCATGCCTGCCTCATGCACGCGGCTGACGTGGTTGTGGGCAAGCTGGGCTATTCCACGGTGGCCGAAGCAGTCATCCACGGAACCCCGTTCCTTTTTGCTCCTCGGGCCAATTGGCCCGAGGAGCAGATCCTGCGCACCGCGGTGGAAGGGCTACTCCCCTGGGCGTGCGTCCCATGGGACAGGTTCGCGGCCGGGCAATGGGCTCACGATCTTCTGACCCTGGCCGGCAGGGGAAAGACCGACGGGCAGATCGGGTACGGCGGAGCCCAGGTGGCACGCCTTGTGGCTGCCGCCCTGCGGAATGATGCGCTTGATAGGCCTGACCTCTACCCGCCTGCGAGTGAGCTGGCCTCGTGGCGTAGCCAAGCCATAGCCGGTTTAGGCTAGGCTGTATCATGATCGTGTCTCGGAGTGTGACAGGGTGCCCCACCGTGTGCGATGGCTGGGTCAAGGCTCCTCCCCAACGCTCCTCCGATGGCCATGGCTTCTTGGCTGGGCCTGCCTTGACACATAAAGGTGATCGCCCGGTCAAGAGGACACCTTTTCGCGGCGCAACAAGAGTGGCGCCAGAACCCGTGACCGTCGGCACGGATCATGCTTGTTACCGTTATCCCGAGAACACTATCCCGCACAAGGAACTTGAACTGAATGGTTTTGCGGTGTGATCAAGGCGGAACGGACTCTATCGCCCCCGGTGTCAAACGGACGCACCCTCTGGGTATGATGCGCCGGCTCCGCGAGCTGCGCGTGAAAAGGGAGCGTCTGCAACACCGACGAGCAGAGTTGGAGTTGGAGATCGAGGACTTGACACTGCGAAGAGAGGAACTTAAGTTAGGAAAACAGTTTACTACGAGAGCACGCATAGCTCGACTACGGTCATAGACCGGCACGATCCTTGAAAACTTGCGTTCGATGACAGAGAAGGACCCGGAAGGAGGAGGGCGTACGTTCGTCTTTATTCGTAAAGCCTCCTGGGTTGTGGAACCCTTCCGGCATCACTGACCCCATGCCGCCCCC